>DBFABM010000056.1:0-22927 GCA_048194085.1 Collinsella aerofaciens | reverse complement strand
GGAATCGACGGTCCCGTCGAGTGGGCGCGGCTTGAGGCGGAGGCCAGGAAGATGCTCGAGTCCGGCCTCGAGCTTGCGGACAGGGTCGAGGCGGCATAGGATATCAACCGTATTCCAGATTCCAGGACGCCGGGCCGACTCGCTTCGGATCGGGCGCTACACCAACTTTCTCGACATTACCGACTCCACTATCAAATCGTCTCAACCTGTAACAGGTAGGGGTGAAACCACCAACCAGATGTTACAGATTGAGACAATTCGGCGGGGCCTACCTTGTTTGTCTCGATCTGTAACGGTTAGGACTTAAAAACTCGGCTACGTGTTACAGATCGAGACAAAAGAAAAAGATCATTAGGACTTGAAAATAAAGTTTTGATAAGGGATTCGCCCAGTTAAGACGGTGCGGCAGACAATTGAGATTAGTTTGCCTCCGGAGTCGTAAGCATAATGAGTCAGTTCGATGACCGGAAGTTTTGCAACACCATAATTACTGGCTTCGGAATCGCTAAGCTGACGTGCTCTATAGCTTTCCCTAACAGATTGGATAGACTTGGACAAGTCGTCCATGATTCTGCTAAATGCCTGAAAATCTAACTGGTTATTCGGAACGCGCGACTTTGAAATGAAGAACGTATCAGCGCCTATGAAGCTGCCTTCAAGTTCGTAGGTCAATTCAAGACGCTGAATTTTGTCGCGACTTTGACATCCAAATTGTTGGAGCATCATTACGGAAATTGGACGACCTGATGTGAGGCCGCCGAAATGTTTGGTAATGGCATCTGGATCAACGCCATCGCAATGGCTTGCAAAGTCAAAGTCTAAAAGTGAATTGAGCTCGCTAACGCGTTTCGGTGCAACAAACGACCCCTTACCTTTGATTCGATAGATACTTCCACGACGCTCCAGCTCACTCATGGCAAGTCGGACGGTTGTTCTGCTTACGGCGTATTCGTCGCAGAGTTCCATTTCTGTTGGAAGTTTATCGTCTGCTTGATATTCATCGACGATCTGCTTGAGCAGCGCGTCGGTGAGCTGTAAATAGAGTGGCCGTTTTTCGTGTGTATCGAGCATTAGAGCCTCAGTTTGCATGTTGGTTATACCTGATGGTTGCCTCAGTCGGGATGTAACGTGGGCAAGGTAACCTTAACGTATCACAGAGCGGCTCAGCATGACGATCTGATGCCTGTATCCACGAAGGGCTTGTCCGAGCGTGAAGATATTCTGGGGCAGGCAAATACCGTTCATGGAGTCCCCGATATGTTGGAGGTCAGCGCCGGCTGCTTTTGCTGCAAGGCCTATTTTCTTAATGGTCTCGCTGTCGCAGGAGTCTTGACTCGTCCCGTTCGCCGCCATGACGAGAACCTTCTCTTCAATTGACTTGCCTACGTTGTGGGATCGTACAAAGTCTACGATGGCGCGCAGGTCTGCTTCTTGGAAGCAAGGGACGGTGTAGGGGGCTGGCACGAGAAGGATATCGACGCCGAGGTCAACAAACTTGCGCGCAATTTCGAGCGTCATGACAGGTTCCGCAACGCCCGCTCCATGCATTTTTCCGGCTATGACCAGGCCATTGAAATGCTCTTTGGAGAGTTTAATCGAATGGGCGATTGCATCGTTGGAGACGCCGGTTCCAGGGTTGCCCGTCAGGCAGATAAAATCAAATCCGAGTTCGTTAGCCTTTTCTAAGGTCTTGGGAGAGACGCGACGACCCATGGGGATTTCCGTTCGGGATTCAGACATCTCTGCCTCGTTATCAACTGGCTCCAGATTGACGCCAATGGGCCTTCCGCATGCTCGCTTCACCCAAGTGACCGGGTTTTCATTGAGATCATCTGGAATACCGGCAATAACTGGATCGAACACATCGAGCGCGTTAAACAGAAGCAGGTCGGCACCTGCGGCACGTTCGATTTCTGCATTAGTAACGCCGCCGAGAAATTGGGAAGAGGGTACGTTTTCCGCCATGATGGTACGTCCCTCGGAAGCCAGAATTGCCTGTTTTAGATCCATGGGTGACGTGGCGGCAAAATCGGATGCGGACATGTTCAGTAATCGTTTGGGCATTGTTACTTCCTTTGACTAGAACGACAGGCTTGTGACATTGTCTCTAATATTGTTACAACAATATATTCAATATGTTATATCCAATCGGTGAACGGTTGCAAGCTTATTGTACTGCTCGGAAAAATAGCCTTTAACTGGGAAAACCTTATATTAATCAACTACCGTTCACCGAATATGTATTTGAATTCTTGACATATCGACAAAGCGAAAAAAGAATTGGTTATGACAAATCGCGCAAATGATATTACATTTCGCACAAGAACGTATTCACTTACATAAGTGGAATAAGTGGATACAAACGGGGACGACGACGGTTGAGTCCGGATAAATCGTTACGTGCCCGGGAATCATGAAAGGATGTGTTATGGACGCTATCGTCAAATTCCTTGAAAAACACCAGCCCCTCTTCGACAAAATCTCGAGGAACATTTATCTGGTGGCGATCAAGGATGGCTTTCTCTCGAATATGCCAATTGTGCTGTTCTCGAGCCTGTTCCTTCTTCTTTCGACGCTCCCTGCCTATGTAGGCATCACGCTTCCGCCTGAGGTGCTGGATTTCTTCAATAAAATCTATGCATATACCATGGGGCTTCTTGGCATTATGGTGGCCGGCACCACGGCGAGCTCACTTGCAATGTCGATGAACCGTCGCATGCCTTCGGGCAAATCTCTCAACCCCACCTCGTGCATGGTTTGTGCCATGTGCGGCATGCTCTTGCTATCGGTGACGAACGATGTTGTCTCGATTGGCGGAGCAGATACATCTGTTTTTGAAACCGGCTATATGGGAACCAAGGGTTTTCTCGCTGCGTTCGTAGCCGCATTCTTGACCGTTAATATCTATAAGGTGTGCATTAGCCATAATGTGACGATCAAGCTCCCCAAAGAGGTCCCTGGCTCTATTGCGCAGAGTTTTCGCGATATCTTTGCATTTGGGTTTTCGATCCTTGCGTGCGCTTTTATCGATCTTGCGAGCCGCAAGCTGCTTGCTGTGCCGTTCGCCAATTTGGTATCCGCTCTCATCTCGCCGCTGTTCTCCGCGGTCGACACCTATCCTGGCATGGCGCTTATCGAAGGCGCGGTCGCACTTTTCCAATTTATGGGTATCCACGGTGCTTCGGTTGTCATGAGTCCGATCAATGCTGCGCTCTACGGCAATACCGTTACCAATCTTGAGGTTTTCCAAGCAGGTGGACACCCGTCAATTGCTCTTACGCAGGACTTTACAAGCTTCATCGGCGGTCTGGGCGGTTCTGGCTGCACGTTCATCGTTCCTATTATCCTGATCATGTTTATGCGCTCCAAGCAGCTTAAAGCCATGGGCAAGGCATCGATTATCCCGGTGATTTTTGGAGTTAACGAGCCCGTTATCTTCGGTATGCCGATTGTTCTCAATCCCTATATGTTCGTGCCCTTCCTAGTGGCTCCTATGGTCAACGCCATTATCGGTAAATTCTTCATTGACGTCATTGGAATGAACGCCCCCATGTATACCATGCCGTGGGCGCTTCCCGGCCCAATTGGTGCGTTTCTCACCACGGGTCTCGATTTGCGTTCTCTCGTATTGATGGCAGTGCTGTTGGTCGTTGACTTTGTGATTTACTATCCGTTCTGCAAGGCGTATGACCATCAGCTTTGTTTGGAAGAGTCTGCAAAGGAGACTGCAGGAAACTCGGATGCAGATGCTATTGCCGCACAGGAAAATGTCGCAAAAGCTCTCGAGGCGGTAAAGGACAAGGCGGAGCAGATCCGCGTGCTTGTGCTTTGCCAGGGTGCCGGCACTTCGACTCTCTTGGCAAATGCTCTTCGCGAAGGTGCCGCTGCTAAGGGTATCGATCTGGTTTCTCAGTCCGGTGCGTACGGAAGCCACTATGAGACGATGGATCAGTACAACGTGATTGTTCTGGCGCCCCAGGCACGCATGTACTATGACGCTATGAAGGCCGATACCGATCGCCTTGGAATTAAACTGCTCACCACAAGGGGCAAGGAGTATATCGACCTTACCAACGATCCCGAAGGTGCAATTGACTGGATCGTTCAGGAGCTGGCCAAATAGTGGATGCACTCCGTCGTTGATTCGTCGGTGTATAGTACGGCCCCGCAGCTTATTGAACTGCGGGGCCGTATTTCGTTGAGTATCTAATTGAGACAATGAGCGCAACCGTTGTGAGATCGCATTGGCGCTCTCCGAGTCACCGACAAGCTGCCTTCCATCTATGTGACCAATTCACTTTCGGTGTTTAACCTGCTCGAGGCGCGCGAAGACTGCGACCTGTGCCTCGTGGGCGGTATGTACCGTCGCCGCACCGCCGCTTTTGTGGGGCCAACGGCC
Source organism: Collinsella aerofaciens (assembly GCA_048194085.1). Lineage (GTDB taxonomy): Bacteria > Actinomycetota > Coriobacteriia > Coriobacteriales > Coriobacteriaceae > Collinsella > Collinsella aerofaciens_CO. The sequence goes on along the minus strand of DBFABM010000056.1, from coordinate 18,528 downwards.
GAGGATACTCTGCGTGCGTTGGGTATCGATGCGGCGTTTATCGGCGCCAACGGCATTCTGGATGGCGACGTGTCTACGTCTAATATGGATGAGGGTCGTATCCAGCAGCTCGCCTTTAGCAAGGCCGACTCGCGTTATCTGATCGCCGACTCCAGCAAGATCGGCAAGCGCGACTTCTACACCTTCTGCCGCCTGGACAGTTTGGACGCCGTGGTGTGCGAGCCGGGTATTACCGCCGAGGACCGTGCCGCCATCGAGGAGCACGCGCAGGTCATTTGCTAGCTAGCGCAGCAGGAGGACTTTTGCCCTTGCCAGCGCGGGGTTACCGCTTCACAATGACGCGCAAATAACTTTGGGCAACAAGGATGAGGCTATTCTGAGATATGACTAGACTCCGTATCTCGTCTTTATGTCCCTTGAGAATGAATCGTAGTCTTCATAGAGCCCTTCTCTGCTTTCATCCTCGGCGTGGTTTACACGTTCAAGGAGCTTATCCTTTGAAGCCTCTTTTGTTATTGCGGCCTCGCCATCGGGTATTGTGGCTTGCAAGAATAGTTCTAGAGCATGGACGTCTTTGAGTATGTAGCCCGTCGAACGACCCGCTCCTGTTTTTTCGATTGCGCTGCAACTAACAAGCTGGCCGAGGGTTCGTTTAACGGTTACCTCGCTGATATCGGGGCAGCTGGACCGGATGTCGGATTTCTTAATGACGCCGGGTCTCTGTTGAAATAGAACAGCGATGCGCGCTTGCTTCGACATGGGACGAGTGCTTGATTCAATTAAGGTACGCTGCTCGAGCTGTCGGTAGGCGGCCAGGGTTGTTCCGAGCATGAAACGGATAAAGGGTACTTCGGTGTTTTGATTTTCATTCCATCCAGTGGAGCTTGCAGCGAGGGCGTTGTAGTAAAGCGCTTTGTTGTCTTCAATAAGTCGTTCGATGCTGATGTAACGCGCAACATCGTATCCAGTCTTTTCGAGCAGCAGCGTTGTAAGGAGCCGGCTCATCCTGCCATTGCCATCGTTGAAGGGATGAATGCTAACAAAATCGAAGATAAAGCGGAGCGATATAAGGAGGGGATCGCAAACTTGGCGAGATAAAGCATCGTTGAGGGACTGGCAGGCTTCTCTAATAAGTCCCGGGGTTGCTAGAGCCGAAGGGGGCCTAAAGCGCACAAATCGATTACCTTGATCGTCAATGGAGACGATTTCGTTATCGCCATCTTTCCAATGGCCTCCATACGAGATTGCCGTGTGCGCCATGAGGTCACGATGCAACTGCAGAATGACCGATGGCGTTACGGGAATGGAATCGTGTTGCTCGTGAATAAGCGACAGCACATCTCGGTATCCAGCGATTTCTTCCTCTGCGCGGGAGCTTGGCTTGGCGGAATACGCCATGATCGCTTTGAGTCTTTTTTGGGTGGTAACAATTCCTTCAAGTCCGTTGGAGGATCGGGTGCTTTGGATCTTAGCCTCCTCCATTAGGGACGATAGAAGCTCGGGTTTGACTTGACTCAGAGCAAGCTGACGGCCTTTATGCTCGCGTATCGAGAGGAGGAGGTTGGTGATTGGAGTTGCTTCGAGTTCCGCTGGGACTGTGGTGTAATCGAACTGGCGCATGCGGCTCCTTTCGGTATCACGAACATACTTTCGATATCATAATACCATTAAATGATACCGAAAGTATGTTCGTGATACCGAAAACTGGAAACCATGGTTCATAACTGCTTGGAAAGTTCGGATTTGACTATCTTATTGTCTTGATCTGTAACAGTTAGACGGTTAAAAGTGGGCTACGTGTTACAGATTGAGATCTTTCAGCCCTGGTCGCCCGTTCGTCTAAATCTATAACAGTTAGGATTGAAAATCCCTGCTAGATGTTACAGATTGAGACAAACGGCCTGCTCGGGCCGAGCCAAAACAAAAAAGGCCGCATGCGAACCCGTGGAGGGATTCGCATGCGGCCGACAGGGGATATGCGGCTGAAGTTAGGCCATGAGCAGGCCGGTCTCCGCGACGTTCTTGTACCAGTACGCGCTCGCCTTGGGGTAGCGCTTCTGGGTCTCAAAGTCGATGTAGAACAGGCCATAGCGCTTGTTATAGCCGTTGGTCCAGGAGAACTGGTCCTGTAGCGACCACACAAAGTAACCGTCGACGTTTACGCCGCCGTCGATTGCCTTGAGGATCCATGCGAGATGCTGACGCATGTAGTCGATGCGAGGGGCGTCGTCGATAAAGCCGTCCTCAAAGTCGTCCTTATAGCCCATGCCGTTCTCGGTGATGTAGATCTTCTTGTAGTTGGGGTAATCGTTCTTAATGCGGAGCAGCAGGTCGTAGAGGCCCTCGGGATAGATGATCCAGTCCCAATCGGTGGTGGGTATGCCTTCGCGCACGCATGACTCGCCCACGCCCTTGAGGAACCAGCGTGAGGAGCCCTTGTCGCCGGTGCCATTGTGGTTGATGTCGTTTTCGCCCTCGGCGGCACGCAGGAACTGGCACTTGTAGGTGTTGACGCCCAGGCAATCGTTGTAGGGGAGTGCGGCGGTCAGCGCGGCGATGTCCTCGTCGCGGACGTCGAGCTCGCCGCCGGCGATATGAGCCAGCTTGGTCGCAGCCTCCATGGTATCGGCTGCATAGTGGCCGCGGAAGGTGGCGTCGAGAACCCAGCGGTTGTTGATGACGTCGGCCATGCGAGCTGCCTCGCAGTCGGCGGCGTTGTTGGGGTCGAGGGGATACTTGGGCTCCAGGTTCTGGACAATGCCGATCTCGCCCTCAAAGCCGCCCTCATGGAAGGCGACGACAGCCTTGGCGTGGGCCACCATCATGTTGTGCATGAGCTGGAAGGCCTTGTCCAGGCGGTACTTCTCGCCGTGCGGCCAGTTGCCGACGATAAAGCTGCCCTCGGCGGTTGCGGGAATCTCGTTAAAGGTAAACCAGTGCTTGACCTCGATGAACTCGGCAAAGCAGAACTTGGCGTACTCGACAAAGGCGTCGATCGTCGTGCGCGTCAGGAAGCCCTCGCCGCCATTCTGGTAAAAGGCCTCGGGCGTATCAAAGTGATCGAGCGTGACATAGGGGATGACGCCGGCTTTATTGCAGGTGGCAAAGAGCTCGTGATAGAAGGCAACACCCTCGGGGTTGATCTTGCCAGTGCCGTTGGGGAAGATGCGGCTCCAAGCGATGGAGACGCGGATACCGTTGATGCCAAAGCGCTGGCACAGGTCGATATCAACCGGGTACTTGTTGTAGAAATCGCTTGCAGGATCGGGGGAGAAGCGACCCTGGGCTGCCAGGAAATCGTCCCAGGGCACTTTGCCCTTGCCGTGCGTACGGGTCTCGCCCTCAACCTGGTAAGCAGCGGTGGCGCCGCCAAAAACAAAGCCGTCGGGGAACTGCATGGGGTTGGTCATGAGTCATCCTTTCTGTGGGATTCGAATAGGGAGAGGTGCCCGAACCGGGAATCCGGGCACCAACAGAGGGAGGAACTAGTCGAGGTTCTCGCGGAGCCACTTGATGGCGCCAGCGGGGTCGCGGGTAAGGTCGATATATTCCTTACCGCGGGGAGCGAGCAGCTTAATGCCCAGACGATCGGTGTCGGCCTTCATGTCGTTGTAGTAGCTACGAACCTGCGGGGCGAGCACGATGACGTCGTACTGATCCATGATGGCGGTGTGCTGGCCATAGGCGCCTGCGGAGGAAGCGATGTTCTCTCCGGTCTGCGCGGCACCTTCCTTGATGGCGTTGGCAAGCATGGCAGAGGTGCCGGCGCCGGCGCACAGGACGAGGACTTTCAGGCCATCGACGTCCTTCTTAGCGGATGCGTCGGAGGCGGGCTCGGGCTGATCGGCGACAGGCTCGCTGTCGGTGGCGGCAACGGTCGGCTCGACGGAAGCGGTAGTCTGCTCGACGGCGGGCGCAGAGGTGCTGGCGGCGATGGTGGCAGCACCATCGGACTCGAGACCCAGCTCGGCGGCGCGCTCGGCCTCCTGGTCACAGAGCAACTTATCGTATGCCTTTAAGAACGGCAGGTAGATGATGGCGTCCAGCAAGATGATGATTGCGACAAACACCAGGGCGATAAGCTGGAAGTTTGTGGTGATGAAGATGCCGATGGGGGCAGGAGTAGCCCAAGGCACCACGAAGGAGAAGCCGTTCATGCCCACGTTATCGATAAAGAACTTGGCAACACTCACATTGACGCAGCCGGCGGCAACAAAAGGGATGAGCATGTAGGGGTTAAGGATCATCGGCGCGCCAAAGAGCAGCGGTTCGTTGACGGCGAAGGCAACAGGAACAATCGAGGCCTTACCGACGGCTTTGAGCTGCTTGGACTTCATAAAGAGAATCAGCAGAAGCGGCACGATGAACGTGGCGCCGGTGCCGCCGAACTCACCCACGAGCGACATGTTAAAGGTGAGGGAATGGGCGGGGTGACCACCGGCCAGCAGAACCTGCAGGTTCTCGGCTTGGTTGGCAAGACGGATGGGGTCGATGCCCGGCTGGACGATCGAAGGACCGTGGACGCCGATGAACCAGAAGAACGCGGTGGCCGCCTGAATAAGGATAAGGCCAGGATAGGTTTCTGCTGCAGTGAAGAGCGGGGAGAGCAGCTTGATGAGCAGCTCGGAGAACGGAACGCCCATGAGGTTGCGCACGACGACATCGATGATGCCGCAGATGATGACGGCGCCGCCAAAGGGGATGATGTCACGGAAGTTCTGAGCGATGGCGCCCGGGACCTCCTTGGGCAGCTTAATGGTCAGATCGCGAGAGACGCAGAACTTATAGACCCAAACGGTAATGAACGCGGCGATATAGGCCGAGAACAGACCACGCGTACCCATGCTGGTGCAATCGAAGACCGAAAGCTCGGAGCCGTTGAACTTGGTGGTGAACTGCGTGACTGCGAGCAGCAGCATGCTGCACTGGGCGGCCACCATGGTGGAACCGTCGTTGAGCACCTTGCCGGCGGGCATGCGACGGTTCATGGAAGCCGTAAAGTTCTTGGCAGTGGTGCCGGCGACCATGATGCCCATGACGCCCATGGTGAAGTTGTACAGCTTGTTGCACCAGTCGATGAGCGGCTGGGGCAGCGTGATGCCAACTACGCCAGGAAGGGTGGCAATGAGCAGAAAGATCGAAGAGGTGAGGACGATGGGCATGCACCCAAGGAATCCGTCCTTAATAGCCTGGAGGTAGATGTTCCTCGAGATCTTCTCAAAGAACGGCTGATGCTTTTCGAGCATCTTTACGATGGCGTCCATAAAGCTCCTTTGCTACTTGATGCGCGATGCATGTGGATGGAACTGGTCGTCGATGGATGGTCAGGACTGCCCGGAAACCTTCCTGCTTAAGGAAGGCATTGCGAAATGACAACGTTGTCATTTCGTTAATGACAACGTAAGACATTTTTGGAAGAGCAACAAGGATACACGGGTGAGCGGTCGATATTGTCCGGTAAACGGTTGATTTATCAGTCAGGCAGGTAGTGTATGCTAGAACGCAAAAAACAAGCGATAGAGAACCGAGTGGAGAAGCAGTGGCAACGATGGACAAGAAAAATGTCTCAATGAATGATGTGGCAGTTGCCGCGGGCGTTTCTCTCAAGACGGTTTCGCGTGTGATCAACGAGCCCAATAGCGTGCGAGAGTCGACACGCGATAAGGTCCATTCGGCTATGGAGGCGCTCGGGTTTCGAACCAACTTTGCCGCGCGTTCGCTCAAGTTGGGCCGTTACGGGTGCATCGGCGTGGTGATGTTCCACTTGTCGGGCGGCGCCGTGGACATGATTGACGGTATCGCCGATGCCGCCGAAGAACGCGGCTTTGCGCTCACGATGATTAAGAAGCGGGCGGGGGAGAAGATGACCCTTGCCGAAGCGGCGCGTAGGATGTCGCAGCTGCCTGTTGATGGCATGATCTTCAACCTGCGTCAGATGGTCGATGACTTTGATACCTTTGAGGCACCGAAGGACCTCAAGACGGTGATTATCACACCGATGGAACATCCTACCTGCTCCACCGTCAGTGACGACCAAGAGGGCGGCGCGCGCATGGCGTGCGAGTACTTCTTGAACCACGGGCATAAAAACGTGTACTTCGTCTCTGGTAAGAAAGAGTCGTTGTCGAGCCAGTGCCGTATGAAAGGTTGGCGTGCGGCACTCGAGGCGCGTGGCATTGAGCCGCCCGAGCCTCTGCAAGGCGATTGGAATGCGGATAGTGGCTATGCCGCGGGCCTTGTGCTTGCCGATAAGCCCGATTGCACGGCGGTCCTCGCTGCTAACGACTGCATGGCAAACGGCGTGATGATGGCTCTACGTGACAAAGGGCTCAGTGTGCCCAATGATGTGTCCGTGATCGGCTTCGACGATGAGCTCTATAAGACGATTCCCAACTCGATTCTGACGTCGGTGAAGTTTCGCCACCGCGAGCTGGGCGTCCGTGCGCTCAACGAGGTCGTCGCGGGTCTGGAAGCTCCGAGCTCCAGAAGCCGTACGCTCGTCTCGGGCGTGTTGGTCGAGCGTTCCAGCGTAAAGGACTTGCGGGCGTAGACGTGCTCGGCCTATTCCGTTTGTCTCAATCTGTAACAGCTAGGACCCAAAAACTCGGCTAGATGTTACGGATCGAGATTTTTGGCCCGGCTTATTCCGTTTATCTCGATCTGTAACAACTAGACGGTCAAAAGTGGTCTACATGTTACAGATTGAGATTTTCGGCTTGGCCTGTGCGTTCATCTCGATCTGTAACAGCTAGGACCGAAAAACTCGGCTAGATGTTACAGATTGAGATGAACAGGAGGACGGGTGCGGTCTAAACAAAATGGCCCGCGCATCACACATCGATGCACGGGCCATTTATTGTCTGCAAGCGGCAGGTGGTGTCAGCGTCTTATGCCTCGAGGTTTTCCTCGATCCAGGCGACGGCACCCTTGGGATCCTTAGTGAGGTCGATGTACTGTTTGCCCTTGGGCGACAGCAGCGTGATGCCCAGGCGGTCGGTGTCGGCCTTCATCTCGTTGTAATAGGTGCGAACCTGCGGAGCCAGGACGATGACGTTGTACTGGTCCATGATGGCGTAGTGGCTGCCGTAGGCACCGGCGTTGGCGGTAATGTCGATGCCCAGCTCGTCGGCGCCTTCCTTAAGCGCGTTGGCGAGCAGTGCAGAGGTGCCGGCGCCAGCGCACAGAACCAGAACCCTCAGATCCTTGCCCTTAAGGGCGGACGGAGCTGCGGAGGCCTCAGTGGCAGAAGCGGTCTCGACAACAGGAGCCTCAACGGCGGGGGCGGCAGCGGTCTTGACGGCCTTGGTCTCCTCGGCCTCTTCTTCGGCCAGGGTCTCGGCCTCCTGCTTGCACAGGACGTTGTCGTAGGCCTTGCAGAAGGGGTAGTAGATCAAGAAGTCAACGACCAGCAGGACGACAACCAGGACCAGAGAGATCGGCTGGAAGTTGGTGTCGATGAAGGTGCCGATCGGTCCGGGGAGTGCCCACGGCATGGCATAGATAAAGCCGTTCATGCCCAAAAAGTCGATGAAGAACTTACCAATGAGGACGTTGGCCACGGGGGCAAACAGGAACGGGATCAGGAAGTACGGGTTGAGGATGATGGGCGCGGCGAACAGCAGCGGCTCGTTGACGGCGAACATCACGGGCACGACAGAGGCTTTGCCGACGGCCTTGAGCTGCTTGGAGCGCATAAAGAGCAGGAAGATGATCGGGACAATGAACGTGGCGCCGGTGCCGCCGAGTTCGCCGATGTAGTTACCGAAGTTTTCGGTCAGGGCGAGGGCGGGGTGACCGCCGGCCTGCAGCGTGGCGAGGTTGGTGGTGATGTTGCCAAACAGCGCGGCGTTGAGGGCAGGCTTAACGACCGAGGGGCCGTGGATGCCCATGAACCAGAACAGCGGGATCATGAACCAGATGAGGGCGAGGCCGGCGTAGGAATCGGCAGCGGCGAACAGCGGGCTCACCAGCGTGGAGATGACGTTGGCAAACGGGACGGCCAAGCAGGTGCGGCAGATAACGTCGATGACGGCGACAAACAGGATGGAGAAGCTGAAGGCGAAGATGTCGCGGAAGTTCTGGGCGATGGCGCCGGGGACTTCTTTGGGCAGCTTGATGGTGATGTCTCGCTTAATGCAGAAGGCATAGATGTTGACCGTGGCAAATGCGGCGACAAAGGAGCTCAGCAGGCCCTTGGTGCCCATGTTGTCGGTAAAGAACACCGAGACATCGGCGCCGTCGATCTTGGCACTCGTCTGGGTAACGGCCAAGATGAGCATAGCGCACATGGCGGCGACCATGGTGCTCGTGGCGTTGATGGCCTTGCCAGCAGGCATGCGGCGGTTCTTGGAGCCGGTCAGCGCGCTTGCGGTGGTGCCGGCGACCATGATGCCCACGACGCCCATCGTGAAGTTGTAAACCTTGTTGCAGAAGTTCACGACGTCGACGTTCCACCAGTCGGGCAGCGTAAAGCCGCCGACCGTGGCGACAACGCCCGGCAGGGTCGAAATAAGCAGGAAGACAGAAGAAGACAGGATGATGGGCATTGCTGCCAAAAAGCCGTCTTTAATGGCCTGAAGGTAGATGTTCTTAGAGACCTTGTCGAAGTACGGCTGACCTTTCTCCAAGAACTTAACGATCGATTCCATAGTTCACGCTCCTCTTTGCATGAAATCTTAATGGCATGGACGTTGAAAACCTATATGGTCTCCCGCTTGCTAAAAGCCCGGGTGCAGGCGGGGTCGGTCCCAGGGGGAGAGAGGGGAGCGGCTGGGTTTGTATCGCATAGGGCCGCTCCCTTCTCGGGGGAAAGCGAGGCGATGCGCTACTGCGCGTCCGCCATAGTGTCGGCGAGCTCCTTGTACCAGAGTGCCGACTGCTTGATGTAGCGTTTTTGCGTGTCGAAGTCGATGTAGAACAGGCCGTAGCGCTTGTTATAGCCATTGGCCCACGAGAACTGGTCCTGCAGGCTCCAGATAAAGTAGCCCTGGACGTCGACGCCCTCGGCGCGCGCCTGGAGCACCTTCTCCATGTGCTGGTCGACAAAGTCGATGCGCTCGGGATCGGCGACGATGCCGTTTGCGTCGGGCTCGGGGTCCTTGTGGCCCAGGCCATTTTCGGTGATATAGATGACGGGGAGGTTGGGATAGGTGGCGCTGATGTGCTTGAGCGTGTCGTAGAGGCCTTGCGGGTAGATGAGCCAATCCCAGTCGGTGGTGGGGATACCCGGCATATCGACCTGCTGCCCGACGCCCTTAAACTTAAAGCACGAGGTGCCCTTGTCTCCGGTGCCGTTAAAGCTGTTGGTTGACTCGCCATCGTAGGCGGCGATAAACGCCGACTGATAGTAGTTGAGGCCGAACATATCGTTGCGGGGCGCCGCCTTGGCGAGCTCCTCCATGTCGCTGTCCTCAACCGTAAGTGTGGCGTTGTTGGCACGCAGAATCTCGTTGATGAGTGAGAGGGTGCGCGCGGAGTAGTGACCCAGGAAGGCGCCGTCCATGATGAAGTCGGTGTAGAAGGCGTTGTACAGGTCGGCGGCGTGCTGGTCGGCGGGCGAGTCGGTGGCAGGATATGCCGGCGTCAGGACGTTGACCATGCCAATGCGTCCGCCCAGGTGCTCGGTCTCGTCAAGATCCTTATACAGGTTGACGGCGCGGGCGTGGGCAACGAGCTCGTTGTGCTGGCTCTGGATGCCGCTCGTCACATCAAAGTGATGGTTGGGCGGGAAGTTGCCTTGGATGTATTGGGAGTGCGAGAGGCTGATGAGCTCGTTGATGGTGAACCAATTATTGACCTCGCGGAACTCGCGGAAGCAGAACTCGGCATAGCGCACATAGGCGTCGACGGTCTTGCGGTTGAGCCAGTCGCCCTGGTTGAACAGGGCGGCGGGGGAGTCAAAGTGATGCAGGGACACATAGGGCTCGACGCCATACTTTTTGCAGCAGGCGAACAGCTCGTGGTAGTGCTTAACGCCCTCGGAGAGGGGTTCGGCATCGTCGCCGTTGGGGAAGATGCGGGTCCAGGCGATGGACACACGAATGGCGTTGAGTCCATGCTCGGCAGAAAGGCGGATATCCTCCTCGTAGCGGTTGTAGAAATCACTGGCCGGGTCGGGCAAAAAGCGACCCTGGGCGACAAGGTAATCGTCCCACATGGTCTTACCCTTGCCTGCCACCTTCGTGGAACCTTCCGTTTGGTACGCGGCGGTTGCGGCGCCCCAAACAAAGCCCTTCGGCAGCTGCTGTACGCGGTTTAGCAAAGACATATGCATACACCCTCTCGTCTCGCTGTTCGATATTGTGCGTTTGCGCTCAGGAGGCTCCCTGGTTAGCGTTCAGCGGTGAAAAAGCCCGATAAACACTATCTTAAAATGATTAGAACCAAAATGAGCACGTGAACATTTGACAATGAGCACGTTAACATCCGGCTGGGATGTATAGAAACAAAACAACTTCAAACAGCCGCGAACGGTTGTATTTGTTCGGTAAGCGGTTTTGATTGACAGAAGTTTTCATGTTGTGGTATATGGCTCGGGTATCATGAGCACGTTATCAATGTATGTACGATGCGCCATGGGCGCGGGGAATAGTTGGGAAGCAGGTTAGCGTGGAAGGCATGGATCAGCAGACAAGGAATGGTCGTTCGGCGAGCGCGGCAGAGGTTGCGGCGCTCGCTGGCGTGAGCCGCCAGACTGTGTCTCGCGTGGTCAACGGTATGCCCAACGTGACGGAAAAGACGCGCAAGCGTGTGCTGGCCGCCATGGAAGAGCTGGGCTTTCGTCCCAATTTTGCTGGAGCGGCGTTGCGCGGCGGGTCGTATCGTTCTATTGGCCTGTGCATGTACAACATCACACGTGTCGGTAACCTGGCGACGCTCGAGGGTATCATGCAAGCGGCGCGCGAGCATGATTTTGCCGTCACTATGATCGAGATGGGCGGCGACAAGCCCTATGCACTTGCCGATGCCTCGCGCCGCATGGTCGAGCGACCCGTCGACGGCATGATTCTCAACATGAACCGCATGGCTCCCGATTTTGAGGAGTTTGTTCCCCAGCCGGGAGTGCGAACGGTCATCCTGTCCATGTATGCGCATCCGCGCTGCACGACGATCGACTCCGACCAGTATGGTTCGTGCGAGCTGTTGACCAATTATCTGCTGGAACATGGTCACTCGAATATGCGGTTTGTGGCGGGTCCGGAAAACTCGATTTCCTCGCGTTTTCGTGAGGCCGGTTGGCGCGATACGCTGGGTCGTGCTCATGTCGATGCCGCTCCGATGCTGCGTGGCGATTGGAGTGCGGACAGTGGGTACGCCATGGGCGAGCGGATTGCGGCCGAGGTGCTTGCCGGCGGGTCGCAGACGCCGACTGCCGTGCTTGCGGCAAATGACCAGATGGCGCTGGGCGTTATCGCCGCGCTCGAGAACGCGGGCCTGTCCGTGCCCGACGAGGTGAGCGTGGTTGGTATCGACGACGCACTCGAGGGACTTGTTCCTCGCAATCGGCTGACGACGCTGCGATTTGATTTGCGCGGTGTCGGTAAGCTTGCGTTTGAGGCGGCGATTGGAGAGAGCTCGTCTATCGAGGCGATTCATGTGCCGAGCACGCTGGTCGAACGCTCGACTGTTAGGGACATACGGGGTTAGGTCCTACTCCGTCTGTCTCGATTTGTAACAGGTAGACGGTCAAAAGCGGGCTACGTGTTACAGATTTAGATTCTTCGGAAAGAGCAATCCTGTTCGTCTCAATCTGTAACAGCTAGGACCCAAAAACTCGGCTAGATGTTACAGATTGAGACAAACGGACCCCGAACCGCCCAAAAAAGGCCGGGGGCGGCGCGCCGTGTGACGTGCCGCCCCCGGCTGAGAAATGGGGACAGGTTATGTGGGCAGGCGACCCCGCCAGCCGCTAGTCCAGACGACGGGTCTGCGCCACGTGCTTATACCAGTATGCGCTTGCCTTGGGCGTGCGCTTCTGGGTTTCAAAGTCAACGTAGAAGAAGCCATAGCGCTTGTTGTAGCCATTGGTCCAGGAAAACTGATCCTGCAGGCTCCACAGGAAGTAGCCGCCCACGTTGACGCCCACCTCCATGGCCTTGAGCAACCAGCGCAGGTGCTGCTCGATGTAGTCGATGCGCGGCTGATCGTCCACAAAACCGTCCTTGTAGGGGTCCTTGTAGCCCATGCCGTTCTCGGTGATGAAGATCTGCTTGTAGTTGGGGTAGCGCTGCTTAATGTAGACGAGCAGATCGAACAGGCCCTCGGGATAGATGATCCAGTCCCAGTCGGTGGTGGGGACGCCGGGCTTGTTCACGTGCTCGCCAATGCCCTTGACGCGCCAGCGGCCGGTGCCCTTCTCGCCCGTACCGTTGTGGTGTAGGTCGTTCTCGCCATCGTAAGCCTTCAAGAAACGGCACTGGTAGTTGTTAACGCCCAGGTAGTCGTTGTAGAGGGCGGCCTCGCGCATGATTTCCAGATCCTCGTCTAGGATCTCGATGGTACCGCCCGAGACGGCGGCCAGGCGGTTGGCGCACTCGAGGGTGTCGGGCGCGTAGTCGCCGCGGAAGGTGGCGTCGAGCAAGAACTGGTTCTGCAGCACGTGCTCGTTGTTGGCGGCCTTGATGTCGGCGGGGTCGTTCTCGTTGAGCGGGTACTTGAACTCCAACGACTGAATGACGCCGATCTTGCCCTTAAAACCGCCGTTGTGGAAGGCCAGCACGGCCTTGGCGTGGGCGAGCATCATGTTGTGCTCGCACTGGAAGGCCTCGGCCAGATGCGCCTTGACGCCACCGGGGAAGGTGCCCTCGATGTAGGTGTTGGAGGCGTCGGCCCAGATCTCGTTAAAGGTGAACCAGTAGGTCACCTGGTCGGCGTACTCCTTAAAGCAGAAGGTGGCAAAGTCCACAAAGGCGTCGATGGTCTCGCGGTTGAGGAAGTCGCCCTTCTCAAAGAGGGGAAGCGGCGTATCGAAGTGATGCAGCGTGACAAACGGCTCAACGTGGTGCTTGTGGCATTCGGCGAAGAGATCGTGATAGAACTGGACACCCTCGGGGTTAATCTCACCGATACCGTTGGGGAAGATGCGGCTCCAGGCGATGGAGAGGCGAATGCCGTTGATGCCAAACTCCTCGCACAGCTCCAGATCGACGGGGTACTGGTTGTAGAAGTCCGAAGCGGGATCGGGGGAAAAGCGCCCCTGGGCCTCCAGGAAGTCGTCCCAGGCGACTTTGCCCTTACCGTGAGTGCGGGTCTCGCCCTCTACCTGGTAGGCAGCGGTGGCGCCGCCAAAGACAAAGTCCTCGGGAAACTGTGCGGGCGGGTTGGTGACGCTAGCAGGGTTAACGGACATGATGATCCAATCGTCTAAATCGAAGGGCCAGCCGGTCTTGGATGGTCGGCTGGCCCTGAGCGTTACTTACTTCGAGAGTTGCTCGCTTACGAAGGCGAGAGACTTATCGCCGTTCTGGGAAAGCTCGATGTACTGCTTACCGCGGCAGGCGACGCACTTGTTGCCCACGCGCTCGCAGTCCTTCTGCAGGTCGGCCAGGTAGCTTGCGGCCTGCGGGGCCAGGACGACCAGATCGAAGTCGGGGAGCATGTCCACGTGGTTGCCATAGGCCTCGGCAGCGGTCTCAAGATTGATGCCGCGCTCCTTGGCGGCCTTGGCCAGCGCGTTGGCGAGCAGGCCCGAGGTTCCGCCGCCCTGGCAGAGCACGAGTACGCGCTTGCCGTTGAGGTCGCTGGCGGTCGTTGCCTCGGCAGCGGATGCTGCAGAAGCGGCGGGGGCATCGGCCTTCACGGCCTCGGCAGCAGCGCCGGCGGCAACGCTCTTGGCGTCAGCCTTGCCCTGGAAGGCATCGTTAAGCTTGGCGGCCTTCTCGGCGTTCTTGGCGGCGAGCTCCTCCTGGGAAATCTCGGCCTCCTCGGCGCACTTCTGGGCGTCATAGGCTCGGAAGAACGGGTAGTACAGAACGAAGTCGACGACCAGGATAAGGGCGAGCATCACAAAGGCGAGCGGCTGGAAGCCCAGGCCCATGATGGTGCCGATGGGGCCGGGGACGGTCCAAGGCAGGGTGTACATAAAGCCGTTCATGCCCAAGAAGTCGATAAAGATCTTGAGGATCCAGATGTTGGCGATCGGGGCAAAGACAAACGGGACAAAGAAGACGGGGTTGAGCACGATGGGTGCGGCGAACAGCAGCGGCTCGTTGACGGCAAAGCAGACGGGGACGATGGCGGCCTTACCGACGGCACGCATCTCCTGAGACTTGGCCAGGAAGCAGAACATAAAGACCAGGACGAGCGTGGCGCCGGTGCCGCCCATGCAGACGACGAAGTACTGGGCACCCTGGGTCAGGACAGCGGAAGCGTGCTGGCCGGCCTGGAACGCAGCCAGGTTGTCGGTCATGTTGGCAACGAGAGCGGCGGCGATGGCGGGCTCGACGATCGAGGGGCCGTGGACGCCGACGAACCAGAACAGGCTCATGGCGCCGTAGATCACAGCGAGGCCGATGTAGCCGTCGGCAGCGGTGAACAGGGGCTGGAACACCTGGATGACACCCTGGGCAAAGCAGAAGCCAAAGGCAGCGCGGAAGACGATGTCAAAGACCCAAAAGACGGTGATGCAGACGGAGAAGGGGATGATGTCCTTGAAGGTCTGCGAGATGTTGGGCGGAACCTGCTCGGGCATCTTGACGGTAATGTTGCGCTTAATGAAGAACTTGTAGATGATGCCAGTCACAAACGCAGCGATAAAAGCGGTCAGCAGGCCCTTGGAACCAAGGTAGGTGGTGTTGAAGCCGCTGGCGGCGTCCGTGGCGATGGTGTCGCTCGAAAGGAGCAAGAAGCCGATGATGGCCGCGCACATGCACGAGATGAAGTTGATCTGGTTGTTCTTGGGCAGATCGCGGTTCTGAGCGTCGGCGAAGTGCTTGGCCGTGGCGGCAGCGCAGGCGATGGCCAGGATACCCATGGAGTAGTTGTAGCACTTCCACAGGGCGTTGTTGATGTCATCGGGCCAGTAGAAACCCCAGATGTTGGGGACCGAGGCTACCAGGCAGAAGATGGACGAGAAGATGATGATGGGGATGACGGAGATAAAGCCGTCGCGGATCGCCTTGAGGTACTTGTTGCGGGCGATCGCGTTGAAAAAGGGCTGGCCCTTTTCGATGATGGCGATGAGTTGCTCCATGCAATGCTCCTAAGAGTCGGTGGGTTAGCAACGATGGTAGCTTTTGGCGTTCAGTTGCCAAAATGTTGACGTTGCCATTTTGCGACACAAAAAAAGACGCGAACCGGTGGTTCCTGTGCCTGCGAACCGTCGATTCCCTATGCGTAAACGTTTGAGCCGCCCGGTGGCTCTGTGTTTGCGCAATGGCAACGTTAACATTTGGTCGACAAAAGCCATTCGGGGAAGCAAAAATGTCGGTGAACGGTAGGTTTTGGGTGGTGAGCGTATGGTGGGGGAGGCGTTAGATATACTTGAAGACGTTTCATTTGACTGCGTAGGGTGCCACCAATGGCATCGTTGACATAGAAAGATCGACCTATGGCCGCTGTTAAAAAATCGGTATCCGTCAAAGACGTAGCGCGCCTCGCGGGCGTCTCGGAGCAGACGGTCTCGCGCACCGTGCACGATTCGCCCAGCGTGCGCCCCGAGACCAAGGAACGCGTGCGTGCCGCCATGCGCGAGCTGGGGTATCGCCCCAATTTTGCCGGTCGATCGCTGCGCCGTGGCAGGTTTAAGACCGTCGGCGTCGCCATGTTCAACATTACCGGTACCGGCAACCTCGACCGTATGGAGGGCTTTGCCGCCGCGGCCGACAAACATGGCTATGCCATCACCCTCACTAAAGTAGACGGGCATCCGTATACCCTCGAGAGCGCATCGTCACGCATGAGCGCGCTGCCGGTAGACGGTATGGTCGTGATCATGAACCGCATGCCGGCAGACTTTGGCACTTTTGAGCCGCTGCCCGGTATGCAGACGGTGCTCGTTACCATGCTGGAGCACCCGCTCTGTTCAACGGTCGATAACGACCAGTTCGATTGCTCGCGTCAAGTTGTCGAGTACTTGCTGGGGCGGGGGCACAAGACTGTGCACTTTATCTCATGCCCCGAGCGCTCGCTTTCGGGCATGCGGCGCGAGGAAGGCTGGCGCGAGACATTGCGCGCGCATGGCATTGAGCCCCCGCAGCTCGTGCGCGGCGACTGGACGGCACAGAGCGGATATGCCGCAGGCCAGGCTCTGGCGGATGATCCGACCTGTACTGCCATCTATGCCTCCAACGATGCCATGGCATATGGCTGCATTCGCGGGCTCGAGTCGCGCGGAAAGCACGTGCCCGAGGATGTGAGCGTGGTGGGTGTTGATGACAGCCTGGGCGATATCGTGCCCGATTGTCGCCTGACCACGGTGCGCTTTGACAACAAGCGCGTCGGCATGTGGGCGGTTGACAAGATTGCCGGCGCCGAGGGCGTTGAACCCGGTGTGGAGCACATGCTGTTTCCGGGCGTGCTCGTCGAGGGCGATACCGTGCGCGACGTACGCTAGGGTGTGGACCTGTTTGGGTTGCCGATAATTGTGTTTGATATTGTTCAGATTGGTTTGGAAACCGTTCACGGGTGAAAAGCAACCGTTCATAGCTCGAAATTACGTTTTGCGCTGTTCCTTTTTGTTTGAATGTTATTGTTTCTGTCATACACAGCGCAGCGCGTATGCCCGGACGCGATGCTCTCCGTTGGTTCATATGTGAAAGGAACGCAATATGGCAACCAAAGAAGAAATCTCGATGGTTGGATTCGAGATTGTCGCATACGCAGGTGACGCCCAGACCGATCTGCTTGCAGCGCTCGATGCTGCTCGCGAGGGTGATTTTGAGAAGGCCGAGCAGCTGCACAAGGATGCCAGCGATGCGCTCATCGGTGCCCACGACACGCAGACCAAGCTGCTTTCGCAGGAGGCCGGCGGCGGCGAGATGGAGATGACCTTCATCATGGCCCATGCTCAGGACACTCTCATGACCACTATGATCCTGGAGAAGCAGACCCGCTTTACCATCGATGCCTACAAGCGCATCGCCGAGCTCGAGGCCAAGCTCGCCTAACGAGCCCCCACAACCAAGTCTCCTTCCAAAAGCTCTGCCGCTACCCGCGGCAGGGCTTTTTCTGTCCTCCTCCAAGTTGCGGTGAAATAGGGACTGAATAGGGGCCGGCGGGCACAAAACAAACCCTATTCCACCGCAACTCATCCCGAGACAGTCATTGGGGACGTTCTTAAACGACTAGTCGTTGGGGACAGTCTTGGAGCTTCTGCACGCCCTCCCGTTCGGTTTTTCGATGGGTGGGTATACTTCCATCCGCAATGCAGGCCGGAATGAGGAGGTGTCCAAATGCCGGACAACGGATTGATTCAAAAGACAGATGCGCACGAGATGGCTCATGGGCGTCCTGTCCAGATAACCGAGCATACGACGGTAACCGAGCTGCAGCCCAGCCTGTCCGATGTCGTGTGCGCAAACAAAAAGCTGCAGATTGGCTTTATCGTTGCGCTCGTGGTACTGGCGCTGCTGTCGGGCTTTGTAGCTCGTCCGCATTTTGCCGATACCAAAACTTGGGACTCTACCATCGAGGTCATCGATCAAAAGAAGGGCAATGTTTTGGCGCTCACGACCTCGTGCGTCGCCCTATCTGCGGGTATCACTGCGCTGCCGGGCGATACGGGAACGCCAGTTGCCGAGCAGCTCGCGCAGCTTTCGGGCAACCTTGGTATCGTGCTTGCCGTGCTATACCTAGAGAAATATTTGCTCACGATTTTGTGGTCGGTTGGCCTGGGCATCTTAATCCCGTTTGCGTTGGTGCTCTTTGCGGTGTCGCTCGGCATTCACGGGCGCTGGAGCACGAGCGCCGTCCTGCGCCGTGTGGCGACGCGCGTGCTGGTGGTTGCCGTGATCGGCATGGCGCTCGTGCCCGCGAGCGTATGGGTGTCGCAGAAGGTCGATGAAACGTATCGAGTGAGCATCGAGACGGCCGAGCAAAAGGCGGCCGACGCTGCGGGTGCGGCAGATAGCGACAGCTCCAAAGTAAGCAAGAAAAAGACCGAGTCCACAGAGTCCAAGAATGTGCTTGAGCAGCTTGCCGACGGCGCCTCGGGTCTCGTCACGTCGGTGACCAGCGGCGCCAAGCAGATGACCGACGAGATCGTGCAGCAGGTGACCGATCTCATCGAAGGCGTCATTGTGATGATCGTGACCTCGTGCGTTATCCCGCTGCTGGTGCTCGCGGCGTTTCTGTGGCTGGGCCACACCCTGCTGGGGATTGATATTTCCGGCCCGGCGAACTATTTGACGGGCCGCTTTCTGAGTGCTCCGTCCAAGCACGCCAAGAAGGGCAGGCAGTCTGAGTAGGCGGCAAAGCGTTCTTTGGAAGATCAACTGTAAGAAGGGCGGCCGAGACACGTTCTCGGCCGCCCTATTGTTTGTTGAACACATGGTCTCTACGTCCGCGCCCGGCTCAAACGGTCAGCAATCA
>DBFABM010000055.1:0-70683 GCA_048194085.1 Collinsella aerofaciens | reverse complement strand
ACCCAAAACCGGCCATGTGGGGTCCTTTGGAGTCACCCTTTAGGCGGAACTCTCCTAATTATTTGGATGAGTCGTTTACTTACTTGTGCTGTTACCGTCTTCCCGCTGTTGTTGGGGTATGCTTTGTTCGTATGTAAACGTATGACATGTTGATGGGGGAGGGTGCTATGGCTCGCGAGAGTGCTCGTTCTAAGGATACGGCTAAGCCTGGCATCAAGGAAGTTGCGGCGGTGGCGGGGGTTTCGCCTACTACGGTATCTCGTGTGCTTAATAATCGTGGCTATATTAGCCAAGAGACCCGCGATAAGGTCCATGCCGCGATGAAGCGCATCAACTATACGCCCAACGATATCGCCCGTGCCATGCTCAACGGTCGCCTGAATCTTATCGGTATGATCGTCCCCTATGTCAGCAGTCCGTTTCATGCCCAAGTGGTTCAAGTCATTGAGCATACCCTGGCCGAAAACGGTTTTAAGATGCTGCTGTGCAATAGCGCCAATCGACCCGAGCTTGAGCGCTCTTATATCGACATGCTTCGACGCAATATGGTTGATGGCGTCATCGTCAACTCGCTTAATATCGGTGCCGAGGCGTATGCCGAGATGGGCTTGAGTCTGGTTGGTATCGACTGCGACCTTGGCGAAGCCTCTGTTCAGATTGCGAGCGACAGCTATAGCATCGGCGAACTTGCCACGCGTCGCCTGATCGATGACGGATGTTCACGCATCCTGTGCCTGCGCAGCAATAGCCGCATGCGCATGCCTGCCAATAAGCGTACCGATGCCTACCTCGATGTTGTTGAGCAGGCCGGTTTGCCCGCGCTTGTCCGTGAGGTTGAGTTCGTTAAGCCCGACGACGAAAAGAGCGCGGTCGTTGCGAAGATCCTCGATGAGAACCCCGATATTGACGGCATCTTTGCGGGAGACGACACGATGGCGGCTATCTGTCTTAACGTGATGAAGCAGCGCGGCTTGAGCGCTCCGGGCGATATTAAGGTCGTGGGCGCGGATGGTGCCCGCCGCACTATGACGTTTATGCCTGACTTAACAACCGTACGCCAAGATATCGATCGCATCGGAGAGCTCGCGGCGCAATCCATCATTGCTCTTATTAACGGCGAAAAGCCCGAATCGAATATCAAGCTCCCCGTTGAACTCATTGAGGGTAAAACCGCGTAGTTCATCCCGTGCCAAAAGAATTCCTCAAACACCTCTGATGACCGTTCGCCGGCATATGTCAACCGTTTGCCGACGACTGGAACTGCGAAAAGACGTATTGGTGTGAAAACGTTTGACATATGAAAACGATTGACATATCTTGCAGTTGTACCGAGTTAGTATCTCGTGAGAAAGGAAGTCTCGGATGCACAAGGTGTATTACCAGCCTGAGGGAATTTGGGTAGGCGACATCATGCCGTACGGCGAGGACGGCACGTTCTATCTCTATCATCAGCGTGACACGCGAAACCCCGGACCTTTCGGAGAGCCGTTTGGCTGGGCACTCGCGACAACCAAGGACTTCGTCAATTACAAAGACTTTGGCGAGAGCCTTGAGCGTGGCGGCGACGAGGAAGTCGACCAGTATGTTTATGCCGGCACGGTGTTTAAGGTGGGCGACAAGTACCATGCGCTCTACACTGGTTGCAATCGCGATAAGGTCAAGGCACGCTTGATGAAGCAGGTTCTTCTTCACGCAACGAGTGACGACGCCGTCAAGTGGGAGAAGAACATCGCCGAGACGCTGCTTCCGCCCCAGGAGGGTTACGATGACCGCAACTGGCGCGATCCCTTTGTGCTTTGGGATGAGGAGAACGAAGAGTACATGCTCATCCTCGGCACGCGTGTGGGCGAGGACAAGCGTCTGATGACCGGTCGTCTGGTCAAGTTCACCTCCAAGGACCTGGATACCTGGGAGTTCCAGGGCGACTGGTGGAATCCGGGCCTGTACACCATGTTCGAGATGCCTGATCTCTTTAAGATGGGCGACTGGTGGTATCTGGTGTTCTCCGAGTACAGTGATGGCAACAAGACCCGTTACCGCATGTCTCGCTCTATCAACGGTCCTTGGATCACTCCTGCGGACGATTCCTTCGATGGCCGCGCGTACTATGCCGCGCGTACCGCATTTGATGGTGAGCGCCGCGTTCTCTTTGGTTGGGTTCCTACGCGTGACGAGGGCGGTGACCCCAGCTCTTACCTGTGGGGTGGCACCTTTATGCCCCTCGAGATCGTTCAGCGTGCCGACGGAACGCTCGGCACCAAGCTCCCCGACAGCATGCTTGGCGCCTTTGGCGAGGGCAAGGCTGTCGAGACCTTTGAGCTTTCCTGCGAGTCGGGCAAGGTCGAGCAGGTGCTCGCCGCGGATGCCGGCTCCACCTACTTGCTCGATGCCGACATTGAGCTCGGCGGTAACGCTGCTGGCTTCTCGGTCAAGTTCGCCGAGGACGCCGAGACTGGTCTTGCCTATGAGTTCCGCGCCAACCTGCGCGAGGGCAAGCTCGAGTTCACGCCGGCTCCCCAGTACCCGTGGTTCCAGGTCAACAACATGGGCCTCGAGCGTCCGTTGTTCTTTAAGGGCGAGGGCACTCACCATGTGCGTCTGGTCGTCGACGACGACATCGCGACCATCTTTGTCGATGATGTTGCGCTCAACGCTCGCTTCTGCAACAAGCAGGGCCAGGGTGTGGCGCTTACCGTCACCGACGGTGCGCTCAAGTGCGCAAACGCAACGATCGCGTCTCTGTAGCGGCAACGAACCGTTTTATGATTTAGAAAAGGAATGGAGAGGAACATGGACTACAAGGCAGTGTCCCAGCAAGTCGTCGACAACGTCGGCGGACTGGAGAACATCGAGGGCGCCACGCATTGCGTGACCCGTCTGCGTCTGGTGCTCAAGGATACGAGCAAATACAACAAGGCCGAGCTCGAGAACATCGATGGCGTCAAGGGCGTGCTGTACAACAGCGGCCAGCTCATGATCATCTTCGGTACCGGTACCGTCAACAAGGTTTACGATGAGTTTATGGCTCTGACGGGCGTTAAGGAGATCAGTGCTTCCGAGGTCAAGGGCGCCGAGGCGGACAAGAAGGGCAAGTTCTTCTCGGTCCTCAAGGTATTCTCGGACATCTTTATCCCCATCATTCCCGCCTTCGTCGGCGCTGCAATCATCATCGGCCTTAAGTCGCTGATCGTTGCCAACGGCCTCTTTGGCATGGAGGGCAGCCTCGCCGATCACAGCGAGTTCCTCAAGAACCTCGCAAGCTTCTTTGCCATTATCGCCACCACGTTCGACTACCTGCCTGTCCTGGTTATGTACAGCGCGGTCAAGCGTTTTGGCGGTAACCCGATCCTGGGCATCCTCGTCGGTATCGTCATGGTTCACCCGAGCCTTATGAACCGCAACACGTTCGTTATGGACCCGACGGGTGCTGAGTACTGGAACTTCGGTCCGCTATCCATTCCCATGGTTGCTTTCCAGGGCGGTGTGTTCCCCGCAATCCTGACTGCCTGGTTTATGGCCAAGGTCGAGAAGATTGCCCAGAAGTACATCCCCGAGGTCGTTTCGTTCGTCTTTGTCCCGACCGTTACCCTGATTCTTGCTAACGTTGCCCTGTTCACCGTGTTCGGCCCGCTCGGCAACCTGATCGGTGACGTCCTCGCCGGCGTAATCGATATCCTGTACAACAGGATGGGCGTCTTTGGTGCCTTTGTCTTCGCCGCGTTCCTGCAGCCGCTCGTCGTTACCGGTACGCATCAGTTCATCCAGGGTATCGAGGCAAACCTTGTTGCCACGACTGGCTTCAACTACATCCAGGCCATCTGGTCGGTTTCCATCATCGCCCAGGGCGGCGGCGCCATCGGTATGTACCTCATTCACAAGAAGCACTCCAAAGAGCGCAACATCTGCATGTCGTCCTTTATCCCGACGCTGGTCGGAATCTCCGAGCCCGCTATCTTTGCTGCAAACATGCGCTATTCGATCATTCCGTTCATCTGCGCATGCATCGGTGCAGGCTGCGGCGGTGCCTTCGTCAAGCTCTTTGAGGTGCGCGCTATCGGTCAGGGTCTGACCGGCGTGCTTGGCCTGCTCATCGTCACGCCCGAGACCCTCGCGTGGTATGTGGCTGGCAATCTCATCGCCTTTATCGTGCCGATCGTCTTGATCTTTGCCTACAACAAGGCAAAGGGCGTGCCGACCACCGATGAAGAGGGCGCTGGCGCTGGCTTCGACGTTAGCTTCTAGTTGAGCCGTTCAGTGTAATCTGAGGATAAGTCCATTTGAGGAAGGGCGTTCGACTCGTGTGAGTCGAGCGTCCTTCCCCATAGACGAGAAAGTCAACGGCGATGTTAAATCAAAAAAACAAGGTGACACGCGCGGACTATGAGCAGTGGCGTGTCGGACAGGATGAGACGGCGGCTCGCATCGCGTCCGACCCCGATAGGCTTCTGTTCCATGTGGAGCCTGAGCTTGGCTGGCTCAACGACCCCAACGGTTTGGTTCAGATTGGTGATACGTATCACATCTATCATCAATACGATCCGTTCGATGCTGCGCATGGCGGTCCAGTGCTTTGGAACCATCTGACGACAAAGGATTTTGTGACGTACGAGAATCACGGCCCCGTGCTGTTCCCCGATTCCGATTTGGATTCGAGCGGAGCGTATTCTGGTTCTGCCTTTGTACGTGATGGCAAGATTCACTACTTCTATACCGGCAACGTCAAGCATTTTGACCGCGATGATTACGACTACGTGTTGACGGGCCGTGAGCAAAACCAGATTCATATGGTTGCCGAGAATCCCGACGAATTGGGCGAGAAGCGCATGGCTGTTGGACCAGTCGATTACCCCGACGATATCGGTACGCACGTGCGCGACCCCAAGATCCTTGAGCACGATGGTATCTACTACATGGTTCTGGGCGCTCGTACGAAAGACGACCGTGGCTGCGTGCTTGTCTATACTTCGCGTGATTTAGGGGTCTGGAGCTATGCGACGCGCATTGAGCTGGGCGAGAAGTTTGGCTTTATGTGGGAGTGCCCTGATCTGTTTGAGCTTGATGGCGAGCTTATTCTCGTTTGCTGTCCGCAGGGTGTGCCTGCCGATGGTTGGCGTTACCGCAATCCGCATCAGTGCGTGTGGTTCCCCATCGAGGCCGATTGGGAGGCGCCGAGCTTTAAAATCGTCGGGAAGGGCATGCCCCCGATGGTCGATGCCGGTTTTGATTTCTATGCTCCGCAGTCCTTTGAGGATGCTGCAGGCCGGCGATTGATGATCGGATGGTCGGGTTGCCCCGATGCGACGGCGGAAAACCCGACGGTGGCGCGCGGGTGGCAGTGCGCGTTGACGGTGCCGCGAGAGCTGAGCATGCGCGATGGTAAGCTCTGCCAGCAGCCGGCGCACGAGATTGAGAGGATGCGCGGCGACTGCGTTCGCACGACAGGCGGTGAAACCGTTGAGGAGCCGGGCCGCCTGTTTGATCTCGTGGTTTCCTGTGAGGGCGCCAAGATGGTTGAGCTCGAGATTCGCAAGGGTGTCTTTGTGCGCTATGCGGACGGGATGCTTACCCTCGACATGGGTGACGAAGGCTATGGGCGCGACCAGAGGTCGATTGAGCTCGGCGAGCTTCGCGACCTGCGCGTGCTTTCGGACACTACGATGGTCGAGATTTTTGCCAACGGCGGTGAGGCGGCACTTACGAGCCGTACCTATTCGTCGGCGGTTCCGGCGATGGCGCTGCACGCCGAGGGCGCGGCGTCGATGGATTTCTACCGCCTCGCTCATTAACCGTGCATGGAGCACGATTGGACTTGTTGGGCGGAATGTGTCGCAGTTGCCGCGGCCAACTACCGTTTATCGCGTATAGCGACCGTTTGCGGAATAAGTAACACTCCTTAATAAACCGTGTAAAATCTCAGTTAAGCACGGAGTTTTCCAGGGAGACGCTGTCCTTTGTTATGTGCAAAGGGCGGCGTCTCTTTGGCGCTTAGATGCCGTTGTGCA
The DNA here is from genome assembly GCA_048194085.1 of Collinsella aerofaciens. Lineage (GTDB taxonomy): Bacteria > Actinomycetota > Coriobacteriia > Coriobacteriales > Coriobacteriaceae > Collinsella > Collinsella aerofaciens_CO. The sequence continues at coordinate 64,681 of DBFABM010000055.1, read as the reverse complement.
ACAGCGCGACGCGCGTGTCACATATTAAAAAGCCAACGTCGAGATGGGTCGTGATGATGATGGGCAAGTACGTAATCGTGGTTGAGTCTGGGTCGGATGTGACGCCAGAGCTCTGCGAACGCTACGGTATCGTGCGCGTGCCTATGCATGTCACGATTGGTGACGAGACCGTCGAGGACGGCTCGATCGATCCGCTCGAGATTTATTCGCGCTGCAACGAGTTTGGCGTAATGCCCAAGACCAGCGGCTGCGCGCCTGCGGATTTTGCTCACGTGTACGACCGTATCCATGCCGAGCAGCCCGATGCGACCATTCTGCATCTTGCGTACTCCGAGGCCACGACCTGCTCGCATCAATCCTCCAAGATTGCGGCCCAGGGGCGCGACTACGTGTTCTCCATGGACACGCGTTTTGTCTCGGTGGGCCAGTCGCTCGTTGTCGTCGAGACCGCTAAATACATCGAGGCTCACCCCAATGCCACCGTCGACGAGATCTTTGCATATACGAATTCCGTCATGGACCGTGTGCTGCTGGGCTTTGTTCCTACCGACCTAGCCTTCCTTAAGGCGGGCGGTCGTCTGTCCAACGTGGCATTCCTTGGCGCCCACCTGCTCAAGATTAAGCCCTGCATTGAGGTGACGGGCGGCAAGTTCGTGGCGACTAAGAAGTTCCGCGGCTCTATGCTCAAGTGCGCCCGCGCCTTTATTGACCACATGGTTGCGAAGGGCGAGATTGACTACTCGCACATTGGCCTGGCGTATTCGGTAGGCCTTTCCCAGGAGCTGCGCGACGACATGGAAGTCTATGCGCACGACCTGGGCTTTAAGGACATTACCTGGACTCAGGTCGGCGGCGTCATCTCGAGCCATTGCGGCCCGACCGCCTTCGGCGCGGTGCTCACGCTCAAGGCGTAAGGCCTGGCGTCTATCGATTTCTATTGCCTCGGCGGCGGGCGGGTTGCGACAACCTACCCGCCGCTCTTGCGTGGGGTCAAATAGAACAACCCAATTGACCGCTAAACCGTTTCGCCATCATGCGTATGGGCTAGAATGGCTCTGGTATTTATGTAACTAAAACCAAAGAGAGGCAAGGTAGCGGGAATGGCTGAGATGACGCTCGAGGGTGTGGACGCTCGTCCCGAGGACTCTGCGTTTGCCCTGGGTCGCGTGCATTCGATCGAGACGATGGGAACGGTCGACGGTCCCGGCATCCGCTTCGTAGTGTTTGTCCAAGGCTGTCCCATGCGCTGCGCGTATTGCCACAATCCCGATACTTGGTCTGTTAACGGCGGCACCATGGTGACTGTCGAGCACCTGATGGACGAGTTCCAGAGTAACCATGAGTTTTACCGCAGCGGCGGCATTACGGTTTCGGGTGGCGAGCCGCTCCTGCAGCCCGAGTTTTTGGCCGATCTGTTCCGTGCAATGCACAACAACCCCGATGGCCGCGTGCATACCTGCCTCGACAGCTGCGGCTATGCGTTTGACCCCAACCATCCCGAGAAGTTCGATGCCGTACTCAACGAGACCGACATGGTGCTGCTCGACATTAAACACGCCGATCCCGTCGAGCATAAAAAGCTGACCGGTTGCGATCCCGCACGCATTCTGGCGTTTGGCGATGAGCTTGCCCGTCGCAAGATTAAGGTTGTTATTCGCCACGTGGTGGTGCCGGGCATTACCGACACGGTGGAGGAGTGCGAGGCGCTCGGCCGCCTGATTGCCCCGTGGCATAACGTGGTCGGCCTGGAGATGCTGCCGTATCACACGATGGGTGTCGTCAAGTACGAGCAACTGGGCATTCCCTATAAGCTTGAGGGCGTGCCCCAGATGGATACCGCGCGCATGCCCGAGCTGCGCAATGCCGTTATGACCGGCATGAAAAAGCGCCGCACGGAACTCAAAAACGCCATCGGCTAGCGATCCATTTTCGCCCCCAAGGGCACTCATTGGGGACAGACTTAAATGAGTGCCCCCGGGCACCTAGTTGATTGCTAAAGAGCCCCGTCAAGTTGCGGTGGAATAGTTCTTGTGTATCGGCTTATGCCGCCCAAACAGGAACTATTTCACCGCAACTGCGTTTTGGGCAGAGATGCGCAACAGAATCGCGCCATTTGGATAAATACGCTTGTGGTTTCTTTAAAGACACCTAAAACGCCGCTGAATATCTTTGGAAAGAAATGCCTGCTCGGTATTATGCTGCTCGTATATAAACGGTAGCAGTCAGGAGACCACGTGCGAAACAACGCATCGCGGGACGAGTATGTGCCGCAGCATGGCAGCAGATATGAGACGAAGGGCACGCCTTCGCGTGGCCTCGCTGACGCTCGCATCCGCGTGACGAAGATTGCCGCCATTGGGATGCTAACGTTGGTGGTTATTATCCTCGGAATTACCGCCAAAACCTACGCGTCGGAGCGAATGGCACACTCAGATGCGTCAACGGTACAGACGCAAAACGAGAAGGTTTCAAAGTCCAAAGCGTCGGCAGATCCCAAGACGAGACTTTCGAAGGCGGACTTCAACGATATCCCTTCGGGTGATGCCGTTCAGACCTTCTCGTTGGTGGATAACAAGACTCCTACCTTGGAGGATGAGAGCCTTGCCTTGCTCCAGGATGCCCTGAGTCGGGCGCAGGAGCTAGGCGATGTGGGTGCGGTGTTCTACGACCTGTCAAGCGGCAAGGGCGTGACGTATAACCCCGATGTCGAGGTTTACGGTGCGAGTAGCTATAAGGCGCTCTATGCGTTGTACATCTGCGAATCTCTGGTCGAGACGGGTCAGGTTTCACTCGATGATTCCCTTGGCACCTATGGTGGCTACAACATGGGTTGGCAGACGGTGCGCGACCTGATCGATGCCGCGGTCGTTAATTCGGACAACGATTCGTTTATTGCGTTACGCGCGGCGTTTGACCGTGTCAGTTACGAGGATTGGATTGCCAGTCTTGGCATCGATTACGATACCGCACTCGATCCGATGAGTGATTTTCCCACCTATTGCCCGCGCACCTCGGCCAAGTTGTGGCGCGAGATGAGCGAGTATTTGAGCCGTGATAGCGAGACGTCGCAATGGCTGTCGGGCCTTCTGGCCTCTACGACCCGGTCCTTTATCCGCGACGGCATTGCGGACGACCATGCCTTGGTGCGCAACAAGGCCGGCTGGATTAGCGAGGCAGGTTGCAATGCGACGTGTGATGCTGGCCTCATCGATGTCGACGGTGACATCTACATTATGAGCATCATGACATCGATGCCATGGAGCGATCGCTCGAGTGAGCTGGTGACTGTGATTGCTAAGACATTCTTTGATACCCGAGCTGCGCTGGCCTAACGTGTTCGTTTGACGAGGTCAAACAAAATGCTGGTACCATACCGTGGTTGAGAATTTCGAATAGGTTTGGGGAATGGCATGGCTACCATCGCGATTATCGGTGCGCTCGAAAAAGAGATCATGCAGATTAAGGAAGAGTTGGGCAACGTTTGCATGGTACAGGAGGCGGGCTTGAACGTTGTGACCGGCGGGCTCGACGGCCTGTCGATTGTCGCCACGACGGCGGGTATGGGCACGGTAAACGCTGCCGCCGCAACACAGCACCTCATTAGCAAGTATGCTCCACAGGCAGTTGTGTTTTCCGGTATCGCAGGTGGCCTGAATCCCAAGCTCCATATCGACGATGTCGTCATTGGCAAATGTCTGCGCTATCTAGATACCGATACCGCGCTTATCGCCGAGTCTGCACCGGGGCTCGAGGAGTTTGTCTCGACGCCTGCGCTGGTCGATATTGCCGCCGATGTGCTTTCTGAGCGTGGCTTTGTTAACGCTTCGACAAATGCGACCGCTTCGAACGAGGGCGCAAAGCAGTTCCTGGTCGGCACGATTGCCACGGGTAACCGCTTTGTGACGGGCGCCGCTATGCGCAATGATGCCATCGAGGCGACGCATGCCGATTGTGTCGGCATGGAGGGCGCGGCAATTGCCCATGTCGCAACCAAAAATGGTGTCGATTGCCTGGTGCTGCGTGCTATCAGCGATAATTGTGACGAGGCGTATGATGCGATTTGCGACCGCGAGTTCGATTTGTTCGAGTATGCGCGTGCCGCAAGCGATATCACGCTCGATATCGTTCGACGCATTGCCGCTGCGCAATAGCGCGTTTTTTGTAAGAACCTACGACCAAGGAGTGTCCATGGCCGATTCCATTAACTACCAGCTTGCCAAGTTCGTCGCCAGCTACGGCAAGGTTTCGCAGATCCCCGAGTCCACCTGTCCCGAGGTGAGCTTCGTTGGCCGCTCAAATGTGGGCAAGTCGTCCATCATGAACAAGCTCTTTGGCCGCAAGAACCTGGTGAAGGTTTCGAGTACGCCGGGCAAGACGAGCAACATCAATTTCTTCGAGGCCGACGACGTGCACTTTGTGGACCTGCCGGGCTATGGTTTCGCCCGTCGTTCCAAGGCCGAGCGCGACCGCTGGGCCGAGCTCATCGGCGACTTCTTCGACTCCGAGCGCAGCTTTAACTTGGTTGTGTCGCTAGTGGACATTCGCCATGATCCCAGTAAGCTCGACCATGACATGATCGACTACCTGCAGGGCAACGAGTTCAACTTTATCGTCTGCCTCACCAAGGCCGACAAGCTCAGCCGCACCCAGCAGGCCCGCCAAGCGGCAGCCATCAAAAAGCAGCTCAACGTCCCGGCCGAGAACGTGATCATCACAAGCTCCCAGACCGGCACCGGCATCGACGAACTCAAGCGCCGCATCGCCGAAGCCTGCCTCTAATAAGTGCTCTAATCTAGCAAGAGCCCCTATCAATAAAAAGCCATAATTTCAGCCCGGCGCCCCTTCAAAGCGTGGGTCCCTATAGACATCCTCAGCAAGGTAGGCGCAGGGACGGTCGGGATGTTCCCTCAAAATCATTCCGCAGCGCGAAGGCCCCTTGTCCGTCGCTCCGTAGGAGCAGGACAAGGGGCCTTCATGCGCGAGGACGATTTTGAGGGAACATCCCGACCGTCCCGGACAGGTATATGAGGGGGATGTCTACAGGTACTCGATTTGAGCGCCATCGGTGTCGCACGTCAGAATATGCGTATCACACTTAGGGAACTGCTCGCGCAGCTTGACCTGCAGGAACTTTGCCACGATGGTGTCGTCGGTCACAGCCATGAGGGTCGAGCCCGAGCCGCTAATCCAGATGGTCTTAGCGCCGCCGTTAAGGCAGGTGTCGCGCACGGCGTTGTAGTCGGGAATCAGACGGCGACGATAGGGCTCCTGGATGCGGTCGTCGTTGGCGGCGGCAATCAGGTCGAGGTCACCAGTCTCCAAGCCGCGCGTCATGCCGGCGATGCGGCCCATCTGCCACACGGCGGTGGAGAGCGGAATCTCCTGCGGCACGACCTTGCGCGCCTCGCCCGTGTGTACCTCGTAGGGCGGAATCACGGTAATAAAACGCAGGCGATCGCTCACCTCGTAGCGCAGGCACTGGGGGAGCGAATTGGTCGGCGTAAAGGAGCAGACGGCGCCGCCCAGGATAGCAGGGGCGACGTTATCGGGATGGCCCTCGACCTCGGTGGCAATGCGGACGAGCTCAGCGCGGTCGACGGTGTGGCCCGTCAGCGCGGCGGCAGCCATGATGCCGGCGACGACGCAGGTGGAGCTGGAACCCAGGCCACGGGCGACGGGCACGTCGGTCTGAATGTCGATGGCGACGGGGAAGGCCGGCTCGCCCCATGCGGCCAGCGCATCGACAAAGCTCACGTAGACCAGGTTGTTCTCGTTTTGGAATTCCTCGGGGCAGCCCGTGATGGTGAGCTTGTCGGCGCGCTCAAAGGTAAAGTGCGAGTAGAGGCTGACGGCCATGCCGAGGGTATCGTAGCCAATGCCCAAGTTGGCGCTTGTTGCTGGGACAGTGATCTTGATCATGTGGGTCCTCCTGGCGTGCCTGGCTGTTTAGTTCGCTGCTCGGACAGTCCTGCGCAAGACGGAAAGCACATTAAGTGCTTTCCTTTGCGTGCGGAACTCACGACGAACTAAACAGCCAGGCACGCTGTGCGCGTTCGTCATCATCCCGAGGGTTATCTGATGAAAGAAGGCGCGCCGGCTTTCGCCGGCGCTTAATAAGGGATCTAGTTGGTGCTCATTCGTTTTGCTGCGGACTCGACGTAGCTGGCCATTTCGTCGACGTCGCAGACGTCTTCGAAACGGACGGGTTTGGATTCGAGTTCGGCGAGCTGGGCTGGGGCGACCGTGTTGGTTGTCTGCTCGAGCACGCGCATGGCCTCAAAGTCGTCCTCGGGAACGTCGAGGCCCAGGGCGTCGCAGCAGGCGCGCGGGAACTTGTAGGGGCTGGCGGTCGAAAGCAGCACGCGGGCCTTGGCGCCCTCGGCGGGAGCGGCCTGCTCAAAGACGTGATAACCACAAGCGGTGTGCGGGTCGATTACGTAGCCGTTCGTATCCCAGCAGCTCTTGATGGCAGTGCGGACCTCGTCCTCGCTGGCCCAGCCGCAGGCAAAGACGCTCTGAATCTTGGCCAGCAGCTCGGCGGGCACCTCGTAGCGACCAGTCTGCGCCAGCTGCTCCATAAGGCCGGCAACGAGCTCACAGTCGCCATCGGACAGGAAGTACAGCATGCGCTCCAGGTTGGAGCTGATGAGGATGTCCATCGACGGCGAGATGGTCGTGAAGAACGGGCGGTTACGGTCGTAAACGCCGGTGGTCAGGAAGTCGGCAAGCACGTTGTTCTTGTCGCTCGCCACGACGAGCTTGGCGACGGGCAGACCCATGCGCTTGGCGTAGTAGCCGGCCAGGATATCGCCAAAGTTGCCGGTGGGCACACAGAACTCAACGGCGTCGCCGGCCTCGATGGCGCCGGCGCGCAGCAGCTGCGCATAGGCGGCAAAGTAGTAGACGACCTGCGGTACCAGACGGCCGACATTGATGGAGTTGGCGCTCGAAAGCACAGTGCCAGCGGCCTCCAGGCGCTCGGCAAGCTCCTTATCGGCAAAGATGCGCTTGACGGCGCTCTGGGCGTCGTCAAAGTTGCCGCGGATGCCGCAGACGGCGACGTTATCGCCCTCCTGCGTGGACATCTGCAGATTCTGCACGCGGCTGACTTTGCCCTCGGGATAAAAGACGGTGATGCCCGTGCCCGGCGCGTCGGCAAAACCGGCGAGTGCGGCCTTGCCGGTGTCGCCCGACGTGGCGGTGACGATCATGATGCGCTCGGCGCCGCCGTCCTTGGCGGAAGTGCGGGCCATCAGACGGGGGAGCATCTGCAGGGCGACGTCCTTGAAGGCGCTTGTGGGGCCGCCAAAGAGCTCCATCACATAGGTCTGAGGGGCGTCAGCGCCCGGCGCAGCGTCGAGTTTGACGAGCGGCGTAACCTCCTCACTCGCGAACGTGCCGCGGTATGCCTCGTCGACACACGCCGAAATTTCTTCGGCCGTGTAATCATTCAGTAACATTCCCAACACATCTTGAGCGATTTCAAAGTACGATTTATCTGCAAGCGAGCTGATATCGACCTGCTGGGTGCCGAGCTCGTCCGAGACAAACAAACCCCCGTCGGGAGCGATGCCGGTGCGGATTGCCACCTTACTTGAGCACGATAAAGTGCGTCCTCGTGTACTATGATAAGTTCCCATATAACACTGCTCCTCGGATGCCTTGGACCCAATCGGTGAAACCATGGTATCAGAGCGCGCAAAACAGGTTTGCAGAGGCTTTTAGAAAGGTAACCTCAAGCCCATGATTAAGATTGCCAAGTTTGGCGGCTCGTCGGTCGCCGACGCCGAACACTTCAAGAAGATCAAGGCCATCGTCGATGCCGACCCTGCCCGCCGTTTTGTGGTGGTTTCCGCCTGCGGCCGCCGCTTTAAGGGCGACACCAAGGTGACCGACCTGCTCTACCTGGTTAACGCGCACGTTAAGTATCACGTGTCGTGCGAGGAACTGCTCGAGGACATTGGCCAGCGCTATTTTGATATCGCTGACGAGCTGGAGCTCACCTATCCCATCCGCGAGGAGTTCGCGGCCTTTGCCGAGCGCGCCCGCTCGGGCGGTTACTCTACCGAGGAGCTCGTGAGCCGCGGCGAGTACTTCACCGCTCGCTTGATGGCCGAGTACCTGGGCCTGCCGTTCCTGGACGCCGCGACGGTTGTGGCGTTCCATCACGACGGTACGCTCAGCATGAATCGCACCTCCGAGCTGGTGCAGGAGTACGGCCAGCAGGGCGGCTTTGTTATGCCCGGTTTCTACGGCGCGACGCGAGAGGGCCAGATCAAGCTGCTCGACCGTGGCGGCGGCGATATCTCGGGCTCGATCCTAGCCAAGTGCCTGGGCGCCGATCTGTACGAGAACTGGACCGACGTTTCGGGTTTCTATTCTGCCGATCCGCGTATTGTTCCCGAGGCTCAGCCCATTGCGCGCGTTACCTACGAGGAGCTGCGCGAGCTTTCGTACATGGGCGCAAGCGTCCTGCACGAGGAGGCCGTGTTCCCCGTGCGCGAGGCGGGTATTCCGCTGGTCATCAAGAACACCAATGCGCCGCAGGACCCCGGCACCATCATTAGCGAGACGGCTGATGAGGGTGAGGCAGAGCCCATCATTACCGGCGTGACCGGCAAGCGCGGTTTTGTCGCCATCAACGTCGCCCGTGACCGCACCAAGCCCCGCGTTGGCTTTATGCGCCGTGCGCTTTCGGTGTTCGAGCGCTATGACGTTTCCGTCGAGCACATGCCCACTGGTGTCGACCGCTTTGGCGCCGTGGTGCAGGAGCAGGATGTGCACGATTCGCTGTACTCACTTGTGGGCGACATCCAGCAGGAGGTCGAGCCGCTCGAGATCGAGGTTGTCGAGGGCTTGGCGCTCATCGCGACCGTCGGCCGTAACCTGCGCGGTCGTGCAGGCATCTCGGGCCACCTGTTTGGCATGCTTGGCCAGGCCGGCGTGAGCGTGCGCATGATTTCGCAGAGCTGTGACGAGATCAATATCATTATCGGTGTCGAGGAGAAGGACTTCGACCTTGCGATTCGGACCATTTACCGTGCCTTCTCCGATGAGAACGGCATTGTGAAGGTCTCCGATCTGGAGGCTCCCGCGCCGGCCGATCCCACCCTGGCCGCGCTCAAAAAGTAGCGACTGCTCGGTAGATTTTTGGGTCATGTCTCAAAAATCTACGGCGGGGCGTTTCGTTTCGGTTTCGTTTCGACGGGGCGGGTTTCATGCCCGCCCTGTTCTTGTATAAACTGGCAACAATAATCGGCCTGCTCGGCGTGCGGGCAAAAGCCACAACCTTTAAAGGGGGAAGCATGAAACAGTACACGGTTGCTATTTTGGGCGCGACGGGAGCCGTGGGCACCCAGATGCTCGAGTGCCTCAACGAGCAGGAGTTCCCGGTCGGCAAGCTCAAGCTGTTGGCAAGCGCACGCTCCGCGGGCAAGACCGTCGAGTTCCGCGGCGAGCAAATCGTGATCGAAGAGGCTTGCCCCGAGGCCTTTGAGGGCTGTGACATTGTGCTTGGCGCTGCCGGCGACGATATCGCCAAGGAATTGCTACCCGAGGCCGTAAAGCGCGGCGCCGTCGTGGTCGACAACAGCCATGCCTTCCGCATGGATCCCGAGGTGCCGCTGGTCGTGCCCGAGATCAATGCCGACGACATCAAGTGGCATCACGGCCTTATCGCCAACCCCAACTGCGCGACCATCATCGGCCTGGTTCCCACGTGGCCGCTGCATCAGCTTGCCGGCGTGAAGCGCATGATCGTCTCGACGTATCAGGCGGCTTCTGGTGCCGGTGCTCCCGGTATGGCCGAGCTCGAAGCGCAGCTTGCTGCCCTGGGCCGTGGCGAGGAGATTCCCGAGCCGCGCGCATTTGCCGCCCAGCTGGCGAGCAACCTGATTCCGCAGATTGGCGGCGTCAAGGAGGAGGGCTTTACCTCTGAGGAGATGAAGCTACAAAACGAGGGCCGTAAGATCATGCACCTGCCCGAGCTGCGCGTGAACTGCACCTGCGTGCGCGTGCCTGTGCTGCGCTCGCACTCCGAGAGCATTACGCTCGAGTTCGAGCGTGACATTACGGTTGACGAGGCCCGTGTTGCGCTGGCTGCCGCTCCGGGCGTGAAGCTGGTTGACGACATGAGCGCCGAGGATGCGCACGACCGCTTCCCCATGCCGATGGACACCTCCGACCAGGACCTGATTTGGGTCGGTCGCGTACGCCGCGACATCTCGAACCCCGAGGCCGCGCGTGGCATCACCTTCTGGTGCTGCGGCGACCAAATCCGTAAGGGCGCGGCAACCAACGCCGTCCAGATCGCTAAGCTGCTCTGCGAGTAGCGGTGGACCTGTCCGACGGGGGCCGGGCTTAGCTTTCAGAACGTCCTCGACCATGTGTGGCGCCTTGTCCTGCTCCTTCGGAGCCGCGGACAAGGCGCCACACTGGTCTGCGGAGTGTTCTGAAAGCTAAGCCCGGCCCCCGCCTTCGGTGACGCTGCTGCAAGCGACCTGCGATGGGGCCGTTGTTGGTTGGGGCCGCTGGGCTGATGGGAGCACGTGGCTGTTGCGGGCCCTGGTCCCGGCGGCGGCCTCGGCGCTTCGGGCCTGCCGCCTTGGGTGACTTTGGGGTCGATTGGGGTTGTCTGCACAATTCGCGGTATTATGTTGCGGAGTTTTGAAAGGAGCCGCTGGTGGTCACGACGACGTTTGCTTCGCCTTTGGGCGAAATCTTGCTTGCCGCTGATGGCCGCGGTCTGACGGGGCTTTGGTTTGAGGGACAGGAGCATTTTGGCTCCACGCTTCTCAAAGAAGATCCTGAACATGTTGAAGGCGCCGATGCAGTTTCTGGTGCTGGCGGCATGTCGTCGGTGAGTCCTGCAAATGGTGCGGCTTCTTCGGTGCTTGAGCGTTCGTGGGCTTGGCTGAATGCTTATTTTGCAGGGCAGGAACCTCGGTTTACGCCGCCGTTGCATTTGATTGGCACGGCGTTTCAGCGTGAAGTTTGGTACGAGCTGCTTTCTATTCCGCGTGGCGAGGTCGCTACGTATGGCGAGATCGCCCAGCGTGTTGCGGCTCGACATCGTGTGCCGGGAAATGAGACACCCGTTGTGTCTCCCCGTGCCGTGGGGGCCGCGGTCGCTCGCAACCCTGTTTCGATTATTGTGCCATGCCATCGCGTGGTGGCGGCCGACGGCTCGCTTAACGGATATGCCGGCGGGCTTGATCGCAAGGAGTGGCTGCTTCGGCTTGAGGGCGCGTACGAGGAGTAACACTCGAGCGCTTTGCATAGCCAAGATGCCGTGAAAGAACGGGACATGCTTTCCGAATGGAGGCTCAGACGGAAACTGCGTCCCGGAATTCCGTTTTAAAGCGGGATGCGCTTTCCGAATGGCGTTCCAAGCGGAAACCGTGTCCCGGAATACAGCCTCAGAGTGGGACACCGTTTCCGGCTGAGACCACCTGCCTGGACATCGATCTACGCCCGCTCCTGCAGGGCGTAGATGGACTTATCCATGTTGAACAGGTAAGCCACAACGCAGACAATAATGAACATCGGCAAGTTACCAAAGCCGAAGACTTCGCAGCCAATAAGGATGGGTGCGAGCAGCGTATTGGTGGCGCTGCCAAAGACGGCTGCGTAGCCCAGTGCGGCGCAGAGCTCGACGGGCATGCCGAGTTGAGCCTCGTTATGGCGACATCTGGGTAACAGAAAGGCCCGCGTTCCTCAGAGGCAAGATAGGCAATTCTGCTTCTGAGGTAGATCTCAATTCTGCCGACCGCACTGCCGACCGCATCAAACATTAACTGCCGGAGGGCTCGGTCAAATTCATACGTGTAGATGATGGTTTCGAATGTTGTGCCTTCGCGAAAGATGGTAATCCCGGACTTGCATTTGGTTTTGTAGGGAAACCAGTAGGCCGACAGTCTGTAGTGGTTGGCTTCGACCAAAGCTCGCTCGAGTTCGCTTTGATCAGAGCACTTAAGACCCTTGTTTTCTGTCAATAGTGCTATTTGTTCGTTGATGGATATCCGCGACTTCTGGTATTTCATTAAGCCTCTTGATAGAAAAAGAGCTGGAGTTGCGCATCGTTGAGAGGCTTTCCAGCTTTAGCAAAACAAACTTATAAGATGCGACGGGCCGCGTCAAGATAATTACCGGACGGCCTAGGAGGCGGCTGGTTGGCTGGCTTAAAACCCAGCGCGTGAAATGACGCTCCACGCTATTCAGCGCGCTTGATAGGATGACGAACCACAGTCTTAAGTTTCTCCGGCGCACACTTGCGTGGATCGGAAAGATAGATTTCGTGATGTAAACGGGTGTCTGAGAAGTCGGGGACATAGCCCTGCTCGGTCGCATATTCATGCATGGCGTCTACGGTTGCCGGCTCGCTGTCGTAGGGTCCGGTATGCATGCATTGAACGCAGAGACCCTCGTCAACTTTAAGCAGCTCGACGGCAGAAAAGTCCAGTTTCTTTTTGGCCGTGGCTTCCGCGACCGCCCAGTCAAAGTCATCCTGAGTGACGAAATCGGGCAGGCGGATGCACGAGATAAAGTTGAAATCGTCCTTGCGTACATAATCGATGTCGCCGCTCGGGGAGTCTTGCCACCAGAAGCCCTCGAGCGGCGGTACCACAAAGTCGAAATAGCCCTCGATACTCCTTGAGCCTTTCTTTGACATCTTGACGGTATAGGCGATGCCGTAAAGCAGCGGCAGGGCATTTTGATACTCGCCACCTTCGGTATTTGGGTCGCCCTTTCCGCGAACGGCAACGTAGCTCATAGGCGGGACAGTTACGATACTCGGCTTGCTTGCAGGTTTGTAGAGCTCCTTGCATACCTTCTTAAAGTCGAACGCCATGTTGGCCGCCTTTCTGCGTATTGGCCTGCTTAGATAGTGGAATCATATCATAAAAACGAACAGCTGTTCGAATGATTCGGCTGACAGATAGAGATGCGTGCGTTGTGTTTGGCGGTCGGCCTGACCCCGTCGATGATTTCTCTGCCTCCCCGGCGCCTCATCTATGGCTGTCGTTTCCCCATATAAAACCTGCCAAAATGAACCTGTCCCTTTTTGGCCGGCGTGAAATGGGTAATACTAAAGAGTTATCCGACCAGATGGGAACCGATCGATGGCCTATATCGAATTCAAAGACGTCATCAAAGCATACGGCGAGGGCGATGCCCGCATCCATGCGCTCGACGGCGCGAGCTTTACCGTTGAGCGCGGTGAGCTCGCCATTATCCTGGGCGCTTCGGGCGCCGGCAAGACTACGGCGCTCAACATCCTAGGCGGCATGGATACGGTAACCTCCGGCTCCGTGACAGTGGACGGGCGCGACGTGAGCTCTGCCAACGAGGCGCAGCTTGTGGAGTACCGCCGCGCCGACGTCGGCTTTGTCTTTCAGTTCTACAATCTGGTTCCCAACCTGACGGCGCTCGAAAACGTTGAGCTTGCAGCTCAGATCTGCCCCGATTCGCTCGATGCCGAACAGACGCTTCGCCAGGTTGGCCTGGGCGAGCGCCTCGCCAACTTCCCCGCGCAGCTTTCGGGCGGCGAGCAGCAGCGCGTGTCCATTGCCCGCGCACTGGCCAAGAACCCCAAGCTTCTTTTATGCGACGAGCCCACGGGCGCGCTCGACTATAAAACCGGCAAGCAGATCTTGCAGCTGCTGCAGGATACCTGCCGCAAGCAGGGCATTACGGTCATCATCATCACGCACAACTCCGCGCTCGCGCCCATGGCCGATCGCCTGATCCGCTTTAAGAGTGGTCGCGTGGAGAGCGAGACGGTCCAGCAAAATCCCGTGCCTATCGAGACGATCGAGTGGTAGCGCCCATGGACCAGGACCGCCAAAACAGCCAAAACCACGATACGGAGAGCGCGGGTCGCGACCGGGAGTTTGCGACCTACCGCACCGCTCAGAGCTCAAACGATATGGTGCCGACGGTTTTTCGCCGTGGCATCTACCGTACAATCCGCGGCAGTCTTAAGCGCTTCTTGTCTATCGTGGTCATTACCGCGCTTGGCGTGAGCGTGATGTGCGGTCTTAAGGCAGGCTGCGAAGATTTGCGCGATTCGGTCGACGCCTATTTTGACCAGCAGAATGTCTATGACATTAACGTGCAGTCGACCTATGGCCTTACGCGCGACGATCTTGCGGCTATCCAAGAGGTCGACGGCGTCGAGACGGCCGAGGGTATCTACACCGAGACCGCCTACACCGCCGTGGGCACAACACGCGAGCGCGTGATCGTGCATAGTCTTTCCAAGGAGAATATCGATCAACCGGTGCTGGTGAGCGGTGATTTGCCCGAGAGCGCCGATGAGGTCGCGGTGACTTCGAAGTTCCTGAAGGCTTCGGGCAAAAAGCTCGGCGATACGGTGAGTTTTGCCGCCAATGACGCGAGCTCGTCGAACCAAAGTGCCAAGGACCAGTTTGCCGCGGGCGATTACACCATTACGGCCGAGGTCCTCGATCCCACCGACGTGAGCTCCGACTCGACAGTCAACGCCTTTCGCGCTGCTTCGGCTGCGGACTATAAGTTCTATGTGAACGAGGACGCCGCGACATCTTCTTCCTACTCCTCGGTCCACGTGATCGTCGAGGGAGCCAAGAGCCTCAGCTCCTATTCGGACGCCTACACGACAAAGATCAACGAGGTCAAGGGCAATATCGAGAAGATCCGCGAGGAGCGTGAGAAGGCACGTGCTCAGGAGTTGACGGTTGACACGCCGGCAAGCTTAGATGCGGCCGAACGCCAGGCGAATATGCTCTTTGGGATTGAACAGGGCAACATCGACCGTATGGCCGAGGGCAGCGAGGAACGCGTCCAAGCTCAGGCCGAGTTGGACCAGCGCCGTGCCGCCGCCGACCAGCAGTTTGCCGATGCCCGCGCCGAGCTCTCTGACCTGGGCGAATGCACCTGGTACATCCAGGACCGCGGCAATATCGCAAGCTACTCGAGCGTGGAGAGCGATAGCTCGTCAATTGAGGCCATCGCCACGGTGTTCCCGTTCATCTTCTTTATCGTTGCCGTGCTCATCAGCCTCACCACCGCCACGCGTATGGTCGAGGAGGAGCGCACGCTTATTGGCCTGTACAAAGCGCTCGGCTATTCGCGCGGGCGTATTCTGTCCAAATACGTGGACTACTCGCTGTGGGCGTGTCTGATCGGCGGCGTGCTCGGCAACATCATCGGATTTGTGGGCCTGCCGCTGTTCCTGTTTACGGTGTTCGACGACATGTACTCGCTGCCCCAGATGTTGCTTTCGTACGACATCGTGTCCTCGATCGTTTCGGTGGCGCTGTTTGCCGTGGGCGTGGTGGGCGCCACGATTATCGCCTGCCGCCACGAGATGGCCGAGACCCCAGCCTCGCTTATGCGTCCCAAGGCCCCGCGCGCCGGCTCGCGTATCTTGCTCGAGCGCATCGGCTTTATCTGGCGCCGCATGGGCTTTTTGAACAAGGTGGCAGCACGTAACCTGTTCCGCTACAAAAAGCGCGCCTTTATGACCATCTTTGGCATCGCGGGCTGTACGGCGCTTGTGATTTGCGGCATGGGCATTCGTGATACGTCGGTCGCGCTTTCGCCCAAGCAGTACGGGCATATCACGCGCTATGACCTGCTGGCGGTTGCCAATCCCGACGATTTTTCGCAGACGTGCGCGGCGCTCGACGAGCGAAGCGCAGCCAAGGATTCCGACGTGACCGTGACTTCGACGCTGCCGATTATGACCGACAACGTCACCTTTACATTCGGCGGAAAGAGCGAGACCGTGCAGCTGATCGTGGTGCCCGATGACCGCACGGGTGACTTGGGCGATTACGTGCGCCTGGAGGATGAGTCCAAAGAACCGCTCGCCCTGCGTGACGGGGACGTGTATTTAAGCAAGAGCTCGCAGCTGGTGCTAGGAATCAAGCCGGGCGATACAGCACACGTCCAGGATTCGTCACTCAACGTCGCCAAGGTCAAGGTTAGCGACATCTCGCTCAACTATCTGGGCAACACGCTTTACATGACGCAGGGCACCTATGAGCGCGCGTTCGGTCGAAGCGCGCGTCTTAACGGCGTCTTTGTGCTGCTTAAGGGCTCGTCGGCCGACCAGATTGCGTTTAGCAAGAAGCTTAAGAGCGACGGTTGGCTCACCATCTCGAGCACGGCCGAACATTGGGAAAACTATGAGGCGAACTTTACGATTATCAATTCGGTCGTGGTACTTGTGACCTTTATGGCAGCGTGCCTATCGTTTGTGGTGGTGTTTACGCTGTCCAACACGAATATCTCCGAGCGCGAACGCGAGCTGGCGACCATCAAGGTGCTGGGCTTCCGCCGTGGTGAGGTGCACCACTACGTCAACAAGGAGACGTTGATCCTCACGGCGATTGGCACCGCACTGGGCGTGCCGCTGGGTGGCCTGCTTGCCGAGAGCTTTACGTACATCCTGCAGATGCCGTCGCTGTACTTTGACGTCGAAGTCGAGCCGCTGAGCTACGTGCTTGCCGTGGTGCTTTCCTTCGGCTTTACGATCATCGTCAACCTCGCCACCAACCGGACTCTCAATAAGATCGACATGGTCGGCGCCCTCAAGAGCGCCGAGTAACCTGTCCTGGGATTCAAGTTCTAGCGAGCTGCCGACGCGCCCGCAGCAGTATTTTTGCATAAACCGCTCCGCCAAATGCATACTTTGACGGGGCGGTTGCTTTTTGCCCACAGGTACCCCAGGGGGCGCCGTGCAAATTCCGGAGTATTCAGCATCCCGGGGTCCGCGGGCGCGGGGGCGGGTGCACAAAACCGCGCTGAAAGCCCCGATTCTGAGTTCCAACGCCTCTAGAGCCGCTCGTTTTTTTACAGGATGCGGCCCATGGTGCCTGCCTTTCGCCCAAAATCCAGTATGCAGGCACCCTCGGCTGCTGAATACTCCCAAAAATGCACGCCGCATCCTACCCCAGGCACCCGCAGCAAGAAGACGAATAGCCACGGCCTCCCTAGTTACCGCAGGAGGCCCCAGGGCTTACCTCCCAAATCTTTCCGCAGGACGGAAGGATCCCGCCGCGCGAAGCACACGGCGGGATCCTGACATGTCCGAGGACGATTTGGGAGGTAAGCCCTGGGGCCTCCGATGAGAGCAGTTTCGGCCGAGGCTATTCGTCGCCGAAGCTGATGCCCAACGCCTTGGCCTCGCGCACCAGATCGCTCTGGGGATCGACATACTTGAGCTTGCCGGCGACATCCTCGAGCGGCATGTGGCACATCTTGCCGTCGCGCAGGGCAATCATGTAGCCAAACTCGCCGCGTAGGCAGCCGAGAGCCGCCTCGACGCCGCACTGGGTCGCAAAGATGCGGTCCTGGGCGTCGGGCTGACCGCCGCGCTGCGTGTGACCGGGGATGGCGACGCGGGTCTCGCGACCGGTCTTGGCTTCGATCTCCTTGGCGATGTCGTAGACGATCGACGGGCTCGTGCGCTCGGCGAGCTTCTTCTTGTACTCCTTCTTGGACAGCGCCGCGTCCTCCTTGGAGATGGCGCCCTCGGCGACGGCCACGATGGTAAAGCGGCTGCCGGTTTCCATGCGATGCTCGATGGTCTTGATGACCTGGTCCATGTCGTAAGGGATCTCGGGAATCAAGATGACATCCGCGCCGCCCGCGACGCCGGCGTATAGCGGGATCCAGCCAACCTTGTGGCCCATGATCTCGATAACGAACACGCGGCCGTGGCTCGAAGCGGTGGTGTGAATGTCGTCGATGCACTTGGTGGCGACGTCGATGGCGCTCGTAAAGCCAAACGTCAGCTCGGTGCCCCAGGTGTCGTTATCGATGGTCTTAGGCAGGGCGATAACGTTGAGGCCCTCTTCGCGCAGACGGTTGGCGGTCTTGGTGGAGCCGTTGCCGCCCAGCATAAACAGGCAGTCGAGCTGCAGCTTATGATAGGTGTGGACCATTGCCGGCACCTTCTCGACGCCGTCGGCCTCGGGAATATCCAGGCGCTTGAACGGCGTACGGCTCGTGCCCAGGATGGTGCCGCCACGGGTAAGGATGCCGCTAAAATCGGCGGGCGTCATGACGCGGAACCGGCTGTAGATAAGGCCCTGGTAGCCGTCCTCAAAACCATAGATCTCAATAGGCTCTTCGCTATTGGTCATAAGCGTTTTGACAATGCCGCGCATGGTGGCGTTGAGCGCCTGGCAGTCGCCGCCACTGGTAAGAAGACCGATCCTAAGCATGATGAATCCTTCCGGGCAAGTTATAACATGCGCATAAGTTTACCCCCGCACACTGTTGATACGGGGGTAAAACGTGTTAGCTCAAGCGTATAGAAATGTAAACAACGTCAGGCGAGCGTAAAGTCGACGAGCCTGGGTCCTTACAGTGCGAAGGCGTCGACGTCGCCCCAGTGGCGGCGCAGCGTAATGGCGGCGGCGGGTTCGGTATTGTCAAAGACGACCGACCATTGCGTATTGCTGGTGATGTCTTTCGGATTGGGTTCTTGCGCTGCAGCGCGTAGGGCCTTCCAAGCGACTGCCTCGTCCTGGGCACCGACATGGGCGTCAAGGACATCGGCGATTGCGATGGCGCGCTCTTTACCATGGCCCAGCTCGCCATTCTTTTGGTTGGGCAGCACTTCGTCGCCATAGCAGGCGTAGAAGTTCGTAACCTGGCGTACGGGAGTCGCTTTGAAAGCACGGTCCGGATCGCGCGGATCCCACTCTACTACGCGCGCGTCACCGGCGGCGTCGTTGATAAAGAAGTGGTAATCGCGTCCTGCCATGGCGTGCATGTCGTAGGCGGAAAGCAGGTCGACAGCTTCTTGCGTGGTGGCGGCACGGTCGAGCACCAGACGGATGGCGAGCGAGGTATTGATGACGGGGCGTTGCGCGTCCTGGTCACAGGGCTTGGAATCCAGAGTGAGTACGGCAATGGACACGCCGCATTCGTTAACACCGTCGAGCTGGGCAAACGGGCCCATGAGTGCGGCGGCGCGTCCGACGACGGAGTCAAGCGGAGTGTTATCTCCCAGGTTGTTAAGGGCGGCAAACCCGATGGAGGCATAGCCGCCACGTGGGTGATTGCGCACCAGCAGCGCCGAGGTGTCGTCCTTAAAGTCGTAATTGCGACCGGTGCGCACGCGGCCTTCGGCATCTACGGCGACAAAAGCGCTGCAGGCAAAGTGGGGCGCCTGGACATGTACCGGCACACCGGGCAGCACCTGCGCCACCACGGCATCGATGTAGGCCTGGTCGTCGCGCACGCCAGCGGCGATGATGCGATCAAGATCGTAGTCGTAGGCGATGTCGATTGCGTACAGGTCATAGCCATCCGCGTAGCCGGTCAAGCGTTTGAGCGACGCGGCGGACTTGATTTGCTTGCGGTAAACGATGCCGGCGGCAGCGGCAAGGCCGACGGCGACACCCGCGACACCGCAGGCGATGGCAATGTTACGTGGCTTCATGACGGCTCCTCTCGTCCTGTTAGCGTAATTGTCGCAAAAGGAGCGTGGGCATGATGGCTCAACTTGGCGAGCGGCGCGGGATTAAACACGGAATGAAGAGTGCGGCGCTGGCGCGGCGGGGTATGCTGGAAGGGACCATCAACCCAGCGAAAGGGGAGAGCATGACGGATCAGGAAACGCCCGAGCGCGCGCATGTGACGGCCGATGATATCGAGGCCGCCAACGACCTTATCGACTTTATCGAGGCATGCCCCAGCATGTTCCATACGGCGGCGACCATTATGGCCGAGCTCGACGAGGCGGGCTTTACCCATCTGCCCGAGAATGCGGCGTGGGACATCGAGCCGGGCGGGCGTTATTACACGCAGCGCAACACCTCGAGCGTTGTTGCCTTTAAGGTGGGCGAGGACCTGGCCGCGACGTGGGGCGAGGACGGCGTTGCCGGCGACTACCATTTTCAGCTGACGGCGTCGCACAGCGATTCGCCGACGTTTAAGGTCAAGGCCGTGCCCGAGCTCGACGGCGCAGGCGAGACGCTACGCCTGAACACCGAGGCCTACGGCGGCATGATCGACTACACCTGGTTCGATCGCCCGCTGGCGCTCGCGGGCCGCGTGCTGGTGCGCGAGGGCGACCGTATTGAGAGCCGCTTGCTTGCCACCGAGCGCGAGGTCGCTATCATTCCGAGCCTTGCCATCCATATGAACCGCGGCGTCAACGAGGGCTTTGCGCCCAACCGCGCCGTCGACCTGTGCCCGCTCATCAGCGCTGGTGACCTTAAGCAGGGCGACTTTGATGCCCTGATCGCCGATGAGCTGGACGTTGAGCCCGAGCAGATTCTGGGCCGCGATCTGTTCCTGGTCAACCGCCAGGATGCGCGCATTTGGGGCTGGGCCGACGAGTTTATCTCGACGCCCAAGCTCGACGACCTGGCCTGCGCCTACACCTCGCTGCAGGCATTTTTGGGTGCCGAGAACGCGCGCGACGTTTCGGTCTTTTGCTGCTTTGATAACGAGGAGGTTGGCTCCGAGACCAAGCAAGGAGCCATGTCGACGTTCTTGGCCGACGCGCTGCGCCGCATTAACGGATCGCTGGGCTTTGACGACGAGTCGTACCATCGCGCCCTTGCCGCATCGATGCTCGTGAGCTGCGACAACGCGCATGCCGTGCACCCCAACCACGCCGAGAAGTGCGATGCGCACAACCAGGTTGTGCTCAACGGCGGCATCGTCATCAAGGAAGCCGCCAACCAGCACTACTGCACCGATGCCTTTAGCCGCGCGGTGTTCCAGGCTATTTGCGATGACGCCGACGTGCCCACGCAGGCCTTCGCCAACAAGAGCGATATGGCGGGTGGCTCCACGCTTGGCAATCTGTCCAATATGCAGGCGAGTATGCATGCCGTAGACGTGGGCCTGCCGCAGCTTGCCATGCACTCGAGCTACGAGACCGGCGGCGTGCGCGACGTGATGTACACCATCCGCGCTCTCACCGCCTTCTACGAGCGCAACCTAACCATCAACGGCGCCGAAAGCGTGGAGTTGTAGCCATGGGCACCGAGGTCGACGAATCGGTTCGCGCTCCGGAGGACAGCCGTCCGTCTATCAGGCATTTCAGTCTTATGAATTCACTGCTCGCGGTGGTCAATCGAAGCCCCCACGACTCTATGGACAGTACACTCGCCCGCTATTTTCTGGAGCGGTTCGACCGACTCGCCGACCTCAACGTCTATGACGTAGCCGAGGAGTGCTATACATCGCGTTCGGGGATTCGGCGTTTCTGCCAATCGATTGGTTTGGATAACTTCTCGGACCTTAAATCCTATTCGTGGGAATGGTCGCGTCACCGCCGACTATTCTCACGCTATACCGACCATGAGAACTACCGAGACTACCTCGTTGCGGCGCTCGCCGAGATGGACCGTACGATCAACGAGGCTGTTTCCGAGGAGACGCTCGATCGCCTAGCGCGGCTGTTGCATCGGTCCAAGCGCATCGTGATCCTCACATCGGACTTTTCGAGCGGCGCAGTGAGACAGTTTCAACAGTCGATGCTCTACCTGCACAAAGTAATCGATATCGTCACCGATTCGACGGGCGATATCACTCAACTCGAAGCGTTGGCCGGCGACGACGTCCTCGTCGTTATCTCGGAGCACGGAAATTACGCACGTGCTGTTCGCACTGCTCTCGCAGATTCACCGGTCGTGAGCGTGCTCGTCACTGTCGATGCCAATGGCGAGATCATGGCGAACTTTGCATATGCCGTTCGCCTCTCTCCGGCGCCGGCAACGGAGGGGCGCACCGTGTTCGCGCAGTACGGGATTACCTATCTCTTCGATCTTCTCTACAACCGATACTTTGTTCTCTATGGCGGTTCCGGGCTCGCTCGGTTCGCCTAGGGTCCAAATCCCGAACCCCGTGCCGAGAGGGGTTCGTTATATGATGCAGCCATCAGCAAGCGCGCGCTGAGATGTACTACATCAACGGTGAAGGGATAGGCCTCATGGCAGCCAAGAAAGACTATGCAGCGATGTGCTCGGCCATCGTGTCCGCATGCGGTGGCGAGCAAAATATTGCCAACGTCGCGCACTGCATGACCCGCTTGCGACTTCAGCTTAAAGATGCCAGCACGTTTGACGAGGGCGCGGCAAAGGCGGTTTCCGGCGTGATCGGGCTCGTCGTCCAGAACGGTGAATATCAGTTTGTGATCGGACAGGACGTGCCGAGTCTTTACGAGGAGTTTCTCAAGATCGAGGGCATTGCGGCGGGCGGCTCGGTTGACGATCCGCAGGCGGCAAAGGTCGACCACAAGGATCACGGAAGTGTCGTCAACGCTATCCTCTCATTCCTTGGCGGAACGTTTTCCCCGGTCATCCCGGTCATCGTCGCCGGTGGTCTGACGGGCGCTGTACTCACGCTTCTCGTTAACTTCTGCGGCGTTTCGAGCGATTCGGGCACGTATCAGTTCTTTTCCTGCATCAACCAGGCGACATTCTATTTCCTGCCGGTCTTTATCGGCTTTTCCGCCGCCCAGCGTCTCAAGTCCAACGGTTATCTCGGCGCCTTCCTGGGCGCGGTGTTGCTCTTCTACACCATTGGTCAGGGCAATGATACCGTCTATGACTTCTTTGGTCTCGCCGTTCCCGCGGTGAGTTACAACTCCACGGTCTTCCCCGTCATCTTGGGCGTGCTGCTCATGAGCGTGGCTTACCGCTGGTTCCAGAGGGTTCTGCCCGAGGTTTTGCGCACGGTCTTCGTCCCACTGATCACCATGTTAGTGACCGTGCCCGTTACGTTGCTCGTCCTTGGTCCCATTGGCTACACTGCGGGCACTGTGCTTGCTGACGTGCTCATCAACGTCTATCGCGCTTGCCCTGCTGTAGCTGTCGCGTTCGTGGGTTGCTTCACCCCGTTCCTCGTCTTCTTTGGTATGAATAATGCGCTCTACCCGCTGCAGTTCATCCTTATGGCCGAGGTCGGTTCCGACCCGCTCATCTGTGCCGGCATGACCGCTGCCAACCTTGCCGTCGCCGGTGCGTGCCTTGCCGCCGCAGCCGTCGAGACCAAGGTGGAGGAGCGTTCCGTCGCGGTGGGCGCCGGCGTCACGGCTATGTGCTCTATTACCGAGCCGGGTGTGTACGGCGTGCTGTTCACCAAGCGCTTCCCGCTCGTGGGCGCCATGATCGGTGGCTGCATTGGCGGCATTATCGCCGGCATCACCGGCATGACGCAATACGTCATCACGGCGTGCAGCTTCATTGCTTTCCCGGCGTATATCGGTGCGGACGGTTCTCTCACGAATCTTGCGCTTGCACTCACGGTCATGGCCGTGTCTCTTGCCTGCGCCTTTGTGTCGACGTTTGTGCTCGGTAAGCGCGCCGCCATCAAGGAGCAGACCGCGGAATAACGGGGCTAACTTCTGTCAAGTCACCTGAGCCGGGCGCCTTTTCTTGGCGTCCGCCGCTCGGGCTCCGTCGATTATTGGAGACAACCATGGCATACACTACCACGGCTTTCCCGGAGAAGTTTCTTTGGGGCGCCGCTACGAGCGCCTACCAGGTCGAGGGCGCTGCGTATGAGGATGGCAAGAAGCCGTCTCAGCAGGACATCATCAACCAGCACAGTTACGAGGAACGTGGGTTTGCTACGGCCGATATTGCGAGCGATCACTATCATCATTTCCGTGAGGATGTGGCGCTCATGGCCGAGATGGGGCTCAAGGCGTACCGCTTCTCGATTGCTTGGTCGCGCGTAATCCCCGACGGAACGGGTGCCGTCAACCCGGCTGGTATCAAGTTCTATCATGACCTGATCGACGAGCTTTTAGCGCACGGTATTGAGCCGATCGTGACACTCTATCACTATGATCTGCCTTGGGCGCTCGTGGAGCGTTACGGCGGTTGGATTTCACGTCAGGTGGTCGACGACTTTGAGACCTACGCCCGTTTTGTGATCAACGAATTCAAGGGCCAGGTCAAGTATTGGACGACCATTAACGAGCAATCGATCATCGTTCAATACTGGACGCAGAAGTGCTTTATCCCCGAGGAAATGCGGGGCGACAATCAGCTGCGCTACCAAATCAACCATCACATGAACCTAGCGCATGCCGTAGCGTGCAACTTGGTTCACGAGCTCGTGCCCGACGGCATGGTGGGATCTGTAATCGGCTATTCGCCCATTTACCCCCTGACCTCCCATGCCGAGGACGTGATGGCCGCGCAGAACGCGCACGACCTGCGCAACGGCTATTACCTGGATATCTACTTCAAGGGCCGCTATACAGATTCTGCCATGGCCTATCTTGAACGTCACGGTTTGGCGCCCAAGATCGATCCGGGCGATATGGAGCTCATTGCGAGTGGCACGTCTGACATGCTCGGCATCAACTACTATGCGAGCGAATGTGCGCGATGGTGTCCCGACGACGGTTCCAAGCAGATGCGCTGGAACGGCGTGAACCTCACCGGTAAGAAAGGTGACATCAACGGGTTCGAAACCCATCCCGGGTTCTACGAGATGTGCAAAAATCCCAACCTCGATACGAACGATTGGGATTGGGCGATCGATCCGATCGGTCTTGAGTACCTGCTGCGCGATATCTATATGCGCTACAACAAGCCGCTCATGGTGTGCGAGAACGGGTTGGGAGCGTTCGATGAACTCACGGCGGATGGCCATGTGCATGACCCGTACCGAATCGACTACCTGGAGAAGCATATCGCGGCCATGAAGCGTGCCATGGATTACGGCGTAGAGATGCTTGCTTATTGTCCGTGGTCGGCGCTCGACCTGCTGTCGACGAGCAACGGCGTCAAGAAGCGCTACGGCTTTATCTACGTCGATCGTACCGATGACGACCCGCGCGAATGCAAACGTTACCGCAAGGATTCTTTTGCCTGGTACAAGGATGTTATCGAGAGCAATGGTGCCGGCCTGAGCTTGTAATTAAAACGATCGTCGACGTTATGGGTTGCATATTCGTAAATGAGAAGGCCGACGCCCATTTGGGCGCCGGCCTTTTTAGTGCTCGATCCAGCAGCGAAGCGTTTCGCCGGCTTGCAGGTGACGCAGATTCTCTGCGGCAATGTCGACCACATTGTCGAGCGTAGCCTCCAAGTGGAACCAGCCCGAGATATGCGGCGTAATGAGCATGTTAGGCGCATCCCACAGTGGGCTTGTCTCGGGCAGCGGCTCGGGGTCGGTGACGTCGACCGCGGCACCGGCGAGATGACCCGACTCCAGGGCGGCAACCAAGTCGTCGGCGCCCCCAAGGGCGCCGCCGCCGCCGGTGGCAAAGAAGGCGCCCGGTTTCATCGCGGCGAAGAACTCGGCGTTCGCCAGGCCGCGGGTCTCGGGTGTGCTGGGCATAAAGGAAGCGACGATGTCAGCCTCGGCCAGGCGCTCGGACAGGGCGTCCATGCCGTCCATGTCCTCAAACACAATGGGATAGACGAGCGGATGGCGCTTGATGCCGCGGACGTGCGCGCCCATGCTGCGGCAGAGCGTGGCAAAGTGGCCGCCGATATCGCCCGCGCCCAGCACCAGCACGTTGGCATTTTTGAGCGAGGTGACCGGCCCTAAGTCCTCCCAGCGATGCTCGCGCTGCAGGTCCTGGTAGCCGCGCAGGCGCTTCATCATAGACAGCACCATGGCAAACATGTGCTCGCTCACAGCCTGGCCGTAGGCACCCACCGAGCAGGAAAGCTTAGCGTCGGCCGGCACGGTGCCGGCGGCCAAGTAATCGTCATAGCCGGCGGTCTGCAATTGCAACAGCTGGAGATGCTCGCATGCCGTGAGCATGCCAGGGTCGATGTTGCCCAGGATCACGTCGGCATCGGCGACCTGCTCGTGCGTGGCGGCGTCGGCGCTCGTGTAGATAAAGTCCTCGCCCGGAGCGCTCGACTCAAGAATTGCGCGATGACGGTCGTTGACGGGCAACAAAACCAGAATGTTCACAAGCAGTCCTCTCCGCTCGACCTGCCAAAAAGGGACAGGTTTATTTTGGCAGGTTTTATCAGGCAAAACGTTCAAATAAAACGCCGGGCTTCGCGATGGTTAACATATCCATCGCGAAGCCCGGCGCATCTACAGCTACCAGCTCAGCAGCTCGTAGCCGTCCTCGGTCACCACGAGCTGTACCTCGCACTGGGCCGAATCGCTGCCGTCCTTGGTGCGCACGCACCAACCGTCGCCCTTGCTAATCTTGATGTCGGGCGCTCCGGCATTGACCATGGGCTCGATGGTAAAGACCATGCCCGGGGCCATGATGGTGTCCACATCGGGCGCCTCGGTGGTAAAGCCCACAAACGGGTCCTCGTGGAACTCCTTACCGATGCCGTGTCCGCCGTACTCGCGCACCACGCTAAAACCGGCGTCCTCGACCGTCTTTTGCACGGCCTCGGCCATAACGGACAGCGGCAGCCATGGCTTGACGGCCGCCAGACCCGCCTCCACGCTGGCGCGGGTGACGTCGACCAGGCGCTGGCGCTCGGCCGAGACCTCGCCGATGCAGAACATGCGGCTCGAGTCGCTAAAGTAGCCGTCTAGGATCGTGGAGCAGTCCACGTTGATGATGTCGCCCTCGTGCAGCACGTCCGTGTCACAGGGGATGCCGTGGCAGACGACGTCGTTGATCGAGGTGCACACGCTCTTGGGGTAGCCCTCGTAGTTGAGGTCTGCCGGCGTGCCGCCGTGCTCGACGGTGTAGTCGTAGATCATCTGGTCGATCTGGTTGGTGGTCATGCCTGCGGCGATATGCTCGCCCACATAATCGAGCACGCCCACGTTGATGGCTGCCGAGCGCTTGATGCCCTCGATATCGGCGGGCGTCTTGTAGAGCGTGCGGGGCAGAACCTCCCAGCCCTCTTCCCACAAGCGCTCGAGGCGCTCATCAAAGGCGCTGTGGCATTTCTTGTATTTCTTGCCGCTGCCGCACCAGCAAGCGTCGTTGCGGCCAGGCACGGGTCCTTTGTCATACATGGCTAACTTCCTTTCATCCGCAGCTAGTATAGCCCACCCACGCGTCCATAAAAGTTGCGGTGATATAGTTCCGATTTAAGCGGTTTAACAGCATAAATAGGAACTATATCACCGCAACTGATGGAGTGGGATGGTGGATACTAGCTGCTGCGTGGTTTTGCTAGTAGCTCACCTGGCAGGGAATGCCGAGGGCTTGGACGCGCGCGGCGATGGCGTCGAGCACCTCGGTCGCTGCTTTGGCAAGGCCGGCGACCGGCGTCTCGCGCGCCACCGTGTAGATGGTCGCTTCTTGTGGGCGAATGCGCTCAAGCGCCGCGAGCCAGGGGGCAACGTACTCCTCGCCGGTGTTGTCGATGAGCTTGCCCTGATACTCGCCGGTCAAAAAGATCGTCTGGATAATAACGTGACCGTCAAAGCTTGCGAACGTCTCGATCTGGTGCTCGACGCCGTAGGGGCCAACGGGCTGGTCGAGCAGCTGGATAAACGCCGGGTCGACGGTATCGAGCTTGAGGATGTTGTCGTCGACCATCATGAGCGCGTCGTGCACCTCGGGGCGGTCGGCGCGCGTACCGTTGGAGAGCACGGCGATTTTGGAGTTTGGGGCAAGCTCGTCGCGCAGCGCGACGGCGCCGGCGATGGCCTGCGGAAACTCCGGTGCGGCGGTGGGCTCGCCGTTGCCTGCGAAGGTGATCACATCGGGGAGCTCGCCCTCGGCTGCCATCTCGCGCAGCTTTGCTTCGAGCGCGTCGAGTACCATGGCAGCTGTGTTGTACGGCTCATGACAGGGGCGCTCGGCGTTGAGGCCGTTTTCGCAGTAAATGCAGTCGAACGTGCAGATTTTGCCGCTGGCCGGCATCATGTTGACGCCGAGCGAGAGACCAAGGCGACGGCTGCGAACGGGCCCAAAGATGGGGCTGGCATTCAAAAACGTAGACATAGGCATATGCTCCTCAAGACAATTGTGCCTAAGCATAGCATCGGCTCCAAAGCAAGGTGCGGGCTCTTGCCTTACAAGTTTCGTTTTTTAACGTCGCTCATTATGCCGTGCCATGAAAAGCCTCGGGTCGGGTACAGTTAATCTGTTAACAAGGCGCAAGGCAATGCGGGTCCATCCAATCGCACTGACGTGCAACTGGATGAGCATTGATGATGGGGGCACAACATGGATTTTACGGTTGAGAATGTGGGCACCACGATTGCCTGTCGCGAATATGCCGGCCCGGATGTGTCGCCTGATGCTCCTGCCTTGGTGTGCGTGCACGGCGCTTGTGTCGACGGCACATTTTTCGACGGTATCGCTTGTGAGCTCAGCCGCAACTACCGCGTAATTGCCTACGACCGCCGCGGCTGCGGTGGCAGCAGCGATGCGGCAGACGGCAGCTATGATCTTGCCGCTCAGGCCGCCGACCTGCAGGCCGTGATCGAACACGTTGGCGCTCCGGCAAATGTGCTTGCGCATAGCGCCGGTACGTTGGTGGCGCTGGAGCTTCTTCGCACCGAACCCCATCTCGTCGCCCGTGCGATTCTGCATGAGCCGGCTGTGTCGGCCGAAGGCGTCGGTATGGGCGCAGCTCCGGTTTTGCTCGATATGATTGCGGCGGGAAAGGTTTCAAGGGCGCTCCGGCTTTTCTTGGGAGCTCTCGGCGACTTGGACCCCGAGGCTCCTGGGACGACCGAAGCGGAAGTCAAACATGCCCTGCGCAATGGTCGTTGCTTTATGGCGAACGAATATGGAACAAATATGACATATGCTCCCGACTGGGAGCGCGCCCGCGCGTCAAAGGCAGTCTTGGCCGTGTTTTTGGGCGAGCTTTCGGTCGATACGCCCCGCGAGGCTGGCACGCGAGCGGTTGCCGAATACCTCGATTGCCCCCTTGTGACGATCCCGGGCGCGCATAACGGTCTGCGCGATCGCCCCGTTACGGCGGCAAACGCCGTTCGTGATGTCTTGGAGCGTTAGCGCGCTCGATGACCTGCGGGGAGAGGGGCTGTTAGCGTTTCGTCATTGTTAACGAATGCGCCCATAACCGCGCACCCGCGGCTCCATTACCGCCGCTTGCCAGGTCATAAAAATGTAACGATAATCGCGCGTTTGCCTTCAGCTGTTAGATGTTACCCTTGTACCAATTGATATGCACCGTTGCCGTGCGTAACGATAGAAGGGGCCCCATATGCTCAATAATCACGAGGTCAATCTAACCGACGAGGAGGCTGCCGCTGAGGTCGCCCGCGTCGCGAAGACCTACCCCGTGGTGCGTTTGCTGTCGGCCGATCAGATTAAGAGCGAGCCTAACTGCCTGCTCGCCGGCAATCGGTGCCCTTGTCTGCGCCAGTCAAGTCTTGAGGCCTTGACAGATTCCGATGAGGTGTCGGAGCAACTGCTCAACGATGGCGTTGAGTACCGCGCTCGCCTGCGCCCTCTGAAGGTCGAGGGCGAGCCTCATGTCCTGCTGATGGTGCGTCCGATCGATGGGCAAGAGGCCGCAAAAGAGGACCTTGTCTACACCGACGTGCTGACGAGCGTGCACAATCGCCGATATTACGAGGAAAAGCTCCGTAGCGCCCGCATGAATGCCGGCGTTGCGGTGATCGACCTTGATGATTTTAGGGTCTTCAACGATACGTGTGGCCGTCATGCCGGCGACCTTGCGCTCGGTGCTGTGGCGACAGCCATACGCAGCGGAATTCGTTCGACTGACGAGCTCGTACGCTATGGCTGCGACAAGTTTGTGGTCGTCATGCCCAATATTCCTTCCGATGACTTCACCCGTCGCCTGCATCAGGTGTCCGATGCCGTTCATGCCACGATTGTTCCGGGCCATGAGTACGTGAGCCTGACGGCATGTGTTGGTGGCGTTCGTATTCATGGCGAGACGGTCGATGAGGGCGTTGGCCGCGCTGTCCAGTTATTGAGCCGCGCTAAGGCAAAAGCCGGTACGGTCGTGACCGATGCCGATTCCATCGAAGCCTTCCAAAGCGAAAAGCCTTTGGTGCTTATTGTCGATGACTCCGAGATGAACCGAGCCATTCTCAACGAGATGCTCAAGGACGAGTATTGCATCCTCGAGGCCGATAACGGTCGTACGGCGCTCGACATGGTCGACCGCTATGGCGATGAGTTGTCGCTCGTGCTGCTGGACATTGTCATGCCGGGCGTGAGCGGCTTTGAGGTGCTGGCCGATCTGTCGCGCCGATCGGTTGTTGACAATCTGCCTGTCATCATGATTTCGAGCGAAGAATCCGACGATGTGGTTCTGCGTGCGTACGAGCTGGGCGCCTCGGACTATATCAGCCGCCCGTTTGACGCCCGTGTCGTGCGCCGTCGTGTAAGCAACACTATCCGTCTGTACGCCAAACAGCGCCGCCTGACGAGCCTGCTGTCCCAGCAGTACAACGAGCGCGTCAAGAACAGTCGCATGCTCATCGACATCATGGCCGGTGTCATGGAACTTCGCAATGGCGAGAGCGGCAGGCACGTTACGAATATCGAAAAGCTGACCGAGCTGCTGCTTGGCTGTCTAGTCCAGCGTAGCGACACCATTTCCCTCGACAACGAGGAACGCTCCACGATTGCCCTGGCTTCGGCGCTGCACGATATCGGCAAGATGGCGATTGACGATGCAATTCTCAACAAACCCGGACGCCTTACGTCCGAGGAGTTCGAGATTATGAAGACGCATACCACGATTGGCGCCAATATGCTGTTTGAGCTGGGCCGCCATCACGTCGGCAATGCGCTTATGGAATATGCGTACCAGATTGCGCGTTGGCACCACGAGCGCTGGGACGGCAAGGGCTATCCCGATGGCCTTAAGGGCGACGAAATTCCCATTGCCGCACAGGTGGTTTCGGTGGCCGACGTGTACGATGCGCTGACGAGTGTGCGTGTGTACAAGGATGCTATCCCGCACAAGGAGGCGATCCAGATGATCCTGGACGGTAAGTGCGGCACCTTTAACCCGCTGTTGCTCGACTGCCTGCTCGAGGTGCAAGACCGTATTGCCGAGACGTTGGCACGCCCCGCTGACGTCGTTGCGTTTCCCACGATTTAGTTTGACCAAAGGAGTTTTTAATCCATGATTTCCATGCGTGAGGCGTATGAGAAGATCGGCGCTAATTATGATGACGCGTGTGCTCGGCTGATGGGCGGGGAAATGCTTGCCCGCTTTGCCCTCAAGTTTTTAGATGACGAGAGCATGGACAAGCTGGAGGCTGCCATGGCGGCGGGAGACGCCGAGGAAGCGTTTATGGCAGCGCACACGCTCAAGGGCGTGAGCCAGAACCTGGGATTCGATAATCTGTACGAGCCGGCGGTCGTGGTGACCGAAGCGCTGCGCGGCGCCGATGCTGTTGACGGCGCTCGCGAGGGAATGCATGCGTTGCAGCAGCAATATGCGGCTACGATGTCGGCCCTGCGCGAGGCGGCCGAGTAAGGGCTTGCGAGCCTTGGGCTGCGCGCCTGTCGCGTATAGGCAAAAGGGCGCCCCGTCGGACCATGTGGCCGGCGGGGCGCCCTTATCTGTTATGCGGTTCGCGAACTAGCGGGTCTGCTTTACCTTGGCCGCCGCCTCGACAAACGACTTCCACAGGTTAAAGTCGGTCTCGAGCGTCTTCCACGTGTACTCGGGATGCCATTGCACGCCCAGGCAGAACGGCTGGCCTTCGACCTCGATGCACTCGGGAACGCCGTCGGTTGCCTTGGCGACCAGGCGCGTGCTTTTACCCAGACGATCGACGCAGCAGTGATGCGCCGAGTTGGTCTGGATCAGCCTGTGCCCGCCAACCGCGCGGTCGAGCAGCGAGCCCGGCACGACCTCGACGGGATGCACGGGGTCGTTGAGCACATGGGTATGGCGCCACTGCGTGCGGCCCTCGCGCGCGCCCAGGCTCGGCACGTCCATGCACAGGGTGCCGCCGGTGGCGACGTTGAGCAGCTGCGTGCCGCGGCAGGTGGTAAAGAGCGGCTTTTTGGCGCGGAGCACCTCGCCGACCAGCTTAAACTCAAAGCTATCGCGGATCTCGCAGCAGAGGGTGGGGTCGTAGGGTCGATCATCGCCCCAGCGTTTGGGATTGACATCGGGGCCGCCGGGAATGGCGATGCCGTCGGCGATATCGACGTAATGACGGATGACCTCAATGTCCTCGGTGATGGACATCTGCAGCGGCAGGCCGCCAGCGGCAAGGATAGCATCGACAAAGACACTTGCGATTTCCTCGTTGGGGGAGAGCGTCTCGGTTAAAAACGGCTCTGCCTTTTCCCAGCGCGGTGCGACGAGGATGAGTGGGCGGTCGGCGGGATCGACGTCGACGTGCGGGGTAAAGGACGATGAAGTGCGAGTTCCGATCATAGGTGTAGCCTTCGAGTTTGGATGGTCAGGGCGAACGAAGATGGCAATTGGGTTAGTGGCCCTTGATGGAGTTGAGGAAGTCCTGGGCGCGCTTGGTCTGGGGGTGGTCGAAGAACTCGTCAGGCGTGCCGGTTTCCACGATCTGACCGTCGGCCATAAAGACGACGCGATCGGCCACGCGGCGGGCGAAGTTCATCTCGTGCGTAATGACGATCATCGTCATGCCCTGCTGGGCCAGACGGACCATGACCTCGAGCACCTCGTTGATCATCTCGGGATCCAGTGCGCTTGTGGGCTCGTCAAAGAGCATGGCCTTGGGTTGCATGGCAAGCGAGCGGGCGATGGCCACGCGCTGCTGCTGGCCGCCCGAGAGCTGTGCGGGCACCTTGTCGGCCTGCTCGGCCACGCCCACGCGGCTCAGCAGGTCCATGGCGCGCTCACGAGCCTCGTCCTTGGACACGCCCAGCACGTCGACCGGCCCCAGCATGACGTTCTGCAGCACCGTCATATGTGCGAACAGGTTGAACTGTTGGAACACCATGCCTAGCTCGGCACGCATGCGGGCAAGATCCTTGCCTTCCTGCGGCAGGGGCTTGCCCTCGATGAGGATCTCGCCCGAGTCGATGGTTTCCAGGCGGTTGATGGTGCGGCACATGGTCGACTTGCCCGAGCCCGAGGGACCGATCACAACGACGACCTCGCCGCGGTCGACCGAGAGATTGATGTCGTTGAGGACGTGTAGATCGCCATAGTGCTTATCGACGTGTCTGAGCTCGATCAGCGGCTGATTGCCGGTGGAAGAGGTGCTCTGTGCCATGGTGCTCGGCTCCTTATGACTAGAAATGGTAAAGCGTTAGCGGATGATGGTCGCGCCGGTCTTGTGCGAAACATAGACAGCGGCCTTGTTGGTCGCGACGTTGATGAGGATGTAGATGACCGCGATAACCAGGTAGACCGACACGAGGGCGTCGTAGTTGGTAATGAGCACGCGGGCGTTTTGCATGAGGTCGGGGTAGCTCACCACATAGGCGACGGTGGTGTCTTTGACTAC
The DNA here is from genome assembly GCA_048194085.1 of Collinsella aerofaciens. GTDB lineage: Bacteria > Actinomycetota > Coriobacteriia > Coriobacteriales > Coriobacteriaceae > Collinsella > Collinsella aerofaciens_CO. The sequence continues at coordinate 31,357 of DBFABM010000055.1, read as the reverse complement.
GACCACGAGCTGCGAAATCAACGACGGAATGATAAACCGAATCGCCTGCGGCAACACGATTTTAAAGGTGATTTTAGCCTTGGAAAGACCGAGTGCCTGGGCGGCCTCGACCTGGCCGCGCGGCACGGCGTTGACGCCGGCGCGGAAAATCTCGGCCAGCACGCCGGCCGCAGCGAGCGCGACAGGCAGTGTGAGCATCCAAAACGACGGCAGCGAGATCTTGTACTGGGGCAGCACCAAAAAGAAGAAGTAGATAAACAGCAGGCTCGGCACGCCGCGGAAGAAGTCGGTAAGCACGCGGCAGACCAGCTGCAGCGGCTTAATGTCGCTGGTGCGGCCGAGCATAAGGGCTAAGCCCAGCACCAGCGCGATGGCGCCAGCGGTGAGTGCGACTTTAACGGTGCCCTCAAAGCCGGCAAGCAAGAACTTCCAGGTAGTGAGGTGCGTAAAGAAATACCAATAGTGGACCGAAAGCTGGCCGGTCACATAAAAGCGCTGCAGTACCAGGACGACGAGCGCGGCGACGGCAACAAGCGAGATGGCGGTGCCGATGCGAATCTTGGTGCGCATCTTGGGGCCGGGAGCCTCGTAGAGCGCATCGCGCATGGTAAGCGCAGGGGAGGAGTGCTTGCTCATCGGAGGATCCTCACCTTCTTATCGATGTAGTTGCCAATGTGGCTCACCACAAAGGCCGTGCCCAGGTAGCCGAGCGCCGAGATAAAGAACGCGGCGACGCCGCCGAGCGAGCGCGTGTTGATGTAGCTCACCACGCCGGTGAGCTCCTGCGGCTTAAGCGGCACCTGGCTGCCGAGCGCGGTGGTGAGCATGACGGCGATAAAGAGGTTGGTCATGGGCAGCACGCTCGAGCGCAGTGCCTGCGGAATCACGATCTTGGCGAGGATGCGATTGAAGCTCATGCCGAGTGAACGTGCGGCTTCCACCTGGCCGACGCCGACGGTGTTGATGCCGCTCATAAAGTTCTCGGAGCCAAAGGCCGAGCCCAAAAGGACCGTGGCGACGATAACGCAGGTGCGGTAGGGCAGGACGACCTTGAGCGGCGGCAGCGCATAGACGACGATGATGAGCAGCGCGATGCCGGGGATGTTACGGAAGACCTGGACATACAGGTCGCCAAAGACGCGCAGTGGCTTGAGCGGCGACACGCGCATCACGGTGACGGCGACGGCCAGCACCATGGCGATGGCAAACGACTCAAGCGTCATGCCCCAGGTTGCTAGCAGCGCGTCGATATAGTTCTGGCCATAGAGCGACCAGAGTTCGGAGAGACTCATGCGGACCTCCCGTCGATAAGGAAAGGGGCTCCCGTGTGTACGGAAGCCCCGACAACTCAGTGAGGAAACAGTTTACCGCAATAAAGCGCATCATGCGTTTCCGTATGGTTTCGTTGCGGTCGTTACCAGGCTCGCTGCCTAGGCGCCGATCTCGGGCAGCTCGGGAACATTGGTGTCGCCCGTACGGTCGCCGATGCAGATCTGCCACAGCTCGGTCCAGGTGCCATCATCCTCAATCTTCTTAAGGAAGTCGTTGACAAAGGCGACACCGTCGGAATCGAGCGGCAGGCCAATGCCATAGGGCTCCTTGCTGCCGAAGGGCTTACCGGCGATCTTGTACTTGCCGGGCTCGCGAACCAGGGCGCTCTGCTGCATGTTGTTATCGATGACGTAGGCGTCAACGCGACCCTGCTGGAGTGCCTGGCGGGCCTCCTCGTCGGTCTTGAACTCCTGCTGGCTGGCCTTGGGGGCGAACTCCTCCAGGATGGCGGGGCCGTTGGAGCCGGACTGGACGGCGACGTTCTTGTCGGCCAGGTCGTCGACGCTCTTGATGTCGTCGTTATCGGCGAGCACCAGGATGGCCTGCTGGGTGTAGTAGTAGGGACCGGCAAAGGAGACGAGTTTCTTGCGCTCGTCAGTGATGGTGTAGGTGGCAAAGACGGCGTCGACCTGGCCGTTCTGCAGGACGGACTCGCGCGTGTCCGAGGTCACCTGGGTGATCTCGACCTTGTTCTCGCCCAAGATGTAGTTGGACAGGAGCTGTGCGATACCGGCGTCGAAGCCGCGGGTCTGACCGTCTTTCTCGTTGAGGAGGGAGAAGAGCGTGGAGGTCTGAACGCCACCGATCTTAAAGACGCCGGCGTCCTTGACGGCCGTGGCCCAGGTGCTGGCGGCGATGGCGTCGTCATCGGCCTTGGGGCCGTTGTCGACGAGCTTGTCGAATGCCTTAGCGTCGAGCGTGGTGGAAGTCTCGGTATCTTCGGAGCTCTTGGAGGAACCGGCGGCGGAACCCTTGTCGGCCTCGGCGCTGGTGTCGGAGCAGCCGGCAAGACCAAGGCCGGCGACGGTTGCGAAGGTGGCGGCAACGAAGCCGCGGCGGTCGAGAACGACCTGCTGGGAGAGGTTCTTGCTCATAGTAGAACACCTTTCTCAATAAAATCCCTAGCGGTTGAGTAGAGTTATACCCTATCGCGCTCAAATGGGTCAACACGAAATAACTCAGAAACATACTTGCCTTATGGGTTATTCTACCTACCAAAAAGGGACAGGCACCTTTGTGGCGGTTCTTGCAGATGTGGTGGCCTGTCTCGCTGCTTTGTCTCAATCTGTAACAGTTAGACGAGGAAATGGGTTCTACCTGTTACAGATCGAGATTTTCACTTCAGGGGAATTCGAATGTCTCGATCTGTAACATCTGGATGGCTAAAAGGTCTCTATCTGTTACAGATTGAGACAAAGGTCAGGGACTAAGACGTCTTGTCTAGATCTGTAACAGTTAGACGGGAATTCGGGCCTTGGATGTTACAGATCGAGATAATTGAGTTGGGAAAAGAAAAACCTCCGCAGGGATGCTTTCCTTGCGGAGGTTTTCTTACTCGTTGAGTAGCCTTACGGCTTCGGCGGCCATGTTCTCGACCGTCATGCCGTTCTGAGCGAGCAGCTCGTTGGGGTCGTAGCGGTCGGGGAAGCCCTTGGCGATGCCGAAGGTGCGCGTGCGCACGGGCGTGCAGGCCAGATAGCACGCGACGCGCTCGCCCCAGCCACCGTCCAAGATGCCGTCCTCGAGGGTGACGACAACGCGATGCTCGGCGGCAAGGCTGTCGAGGAACTCGTGGTCGAGCTCGGTTGCAAAGCGTGGGTTGACGAGCGTGGCCTCGATGCCGTACTCGACAGCCAAGCGGTTTGCCACGCGCTCGCCCAGTTCAAAGAAATCGCCAAGCGCGAGCACGGCAACGTCGCGGCCCTGACGCACCACGTTGTAGCGAACGGCGCTGTAGTCGGTGTCCTCGGCGGGCGCCAAATCGGGGCGGCTAACCAGGCCAATGCCCGGTACGCGGATCGCCACGGGATGCTCGCGGTGGTCGAGCGACCAGCTCAGCATGGACAGATATTCCTCCATGCAGGCCGGCGCCAAGTAGTGCATGTTGGGAAGACCGCCCAGCATGGAAATATCAAAGAACGAGAGGTGCGTCTCGGACGTGGTGCCAAAGATCGACGCACCAAACACCAGGATGGTTGCGGGAGCGTCGTTGAGGCACAGGTCGTGCCACAGCTCGTCGTAGGCGCGCTGCAAAAACGTACCGTACACGCCAAAGACCGGCTTGGCGCCGGCGCGGGCGAGCGCGGTGGCAAAGGTCACGGCATGCTCCTCGGCAATGCCCACATCGACGAACTGTTTGCCGGCGGCAGCGCGAAGCTCGGGTGTAAAGCCCATGATGTAGGGCGTTGCGGCCGTGATGCCCACAACCTGCGGATCGCGCTTGATGGCGGCGCTGAGCGCCTCGCCCGTAATGTCGGCATAGGTGCGCGGCGCAGGCTCGCTCGGATGGCCCGGGCAGAGCTTGCGTCCAGTTGCCATGTCAAACGGACCCACGTGGTGCCAGCGCTCGGGGTCGTTCTGGGCTGGCTCAAAGCCCTTGCCCTTGGCGGTGGAGACGTGCAGCACGATGGAATGATCGATATTGCGCAGTTCCTGCAACGCGTCGACGAGGGCCAACACGTCGTTACCGGCGTCCAGATAGCGGTAGTCGAGCCCCATCGCGCGGAAAACGTTGCGCTCACAGGTGCCGTTGCTGGCGCGCAGCTCGGCCAGATTGCGATACAGGCCACCGTGGTTCTCGGCGATGGACTGGTCGTTATCGTTGACGATGATGATCAGGTTGCTGTCGAGATCGGCGGCATTGTTGAAGCCCTCAAACGCCAAGCCGCCCGAAAGTGAGCCATCGCCAATAACGGTGATAACGTTGTACGCATCGCCCGCCAGGTCACGAGCGTGCGCCAGGCCGCAGCCCAGGCTCACCGACGTGGAGGTATGGCCTATGGCGAACAGGTCGTGCTCGGACTCGTCGGGATTGGCAAAGCCAGAGGCCTCGCCGTAGCGTGCCGGGTCGATATAAGTGTACGCGCGCCCGGTCAGCGCCTTGTGGGCGTAGGTCTGGTGCGAAACGTCAAAGACAATCTTGTCGATAGGGGAGTTAAACACGCGATGAAGCGCGACCGTAAGCTCAACGACGCCCAGGTTGGGGGCAACGTGCCCGCCGACGGCGGCGGAGCTTTCGAGGATGGCGTGGCGAATCTCGTCGCAGAGCTGCGGGAGCTCGGCACGATTAAGAGCCTTGACGTCCTCGGGCGTTGTCGTTTGCGTAAGCAGCATCGTTGTGGGTTACTCCATGCGAATCGAGCGCCGGCGCTCCCTCGGCCGACACAATTGCACAAGACAGTCTCGCACATTTTGGCGTTTGATATGTGACGGCGGCGCGGTAATTCGCCAACTGGTGGGGCAAAACGTTTTGTCCGATGCCATACTGATATGTTCCATAATGTTTTTATCGATCGTGCACAGGCTGTGGCTTGCCGCCGTGAGCCGCTGGAGGGAGGCAGCATGTCCGATGCCGTTCGTGCCGAGAAAATCGCGCGCGAAGTAGACCATGCTGCCCGTCAACTGGCACAGGCGGGCCGTCTGGACCTGACGCGCGAGTTTATCCAACATGGCGATGTGACGGTCTATGCGCACGTGACTTCGGTAGCGCGGGCGAGCCTGTCCTTTGCCGAGCGCCTGGGCCGCGTCGGTGTTTCGGTCGACCGCGCCTCGTTGCTGCGCGGAGCCTTGTTACACGATTATTTTCTCTACGATTGGCACGACCCCGACCCGAGCCATCGACTGCACGGATTCCGGCATCCATTTTTTGCTCTGGCGCGTGCCGAGGAAGATTTTGAGCTGACGCCGCGCGAGCGGAATATTATCGTGCGGCATATGTTTCCGCTGGTGCCGGTGCCGCCGACGTGTCGCGAGGCGTGGATTGTGTGCCTGGCGGATAAATGGTGTGCTCTGCGTGAGACGGTCGCCGGCCGCCTGCCGCGCAAGGATGAGACGGACGATAGCGTGAGCAAAGCATCGAGTGAAAAGAGGAGAGGGTAGACGGTGGAAACCGCGATTGATATGGCGTTTGGCGGCGCGACGCTTGCCGCCTGCCCACTCTCGGCACTGGTGCTCTCGTTTGCCTTTTACGGGTTTTGCGGTTGGGTATGGGAGTCGACAGTATGCGCCATGCTCAATCACGGACGATTTGCCAACAGTGGCTTTTTGCTGGGGCCGTGTTGTCCTATCTATGGTGTGGGCGGCATTGCCTGCTGGCTTTTGCTGCGCGGGATTCCGGATGCCTCGAGCCAGTTTGTCGCCGCGGCGCTTGTATGTAGCGCAATCGAGTACAGCGTGGGCCTTCTATTGGAAAAAACAACAGGCGCGCGCTTTTGGGACTATTCGCACCTGCCGTTTAACTTGCACGGACGCATCTGTCTGTACTGGGCCTGCGCGTTTGGCTTGGGTGCGCTGTGCATTTGCCGTTTAGTGGAGCCGGCATTGCTGGGGCTGCTTGGCCATCTGCCGGTGCTGATTGTGCGGCTGTCCGCCTTTATCGCCGCGGTCGCGATGATGGTCGACGCGGTGTGCTCTTTGGCCAGCTGGCGTCGCCTGTCAGATCAGCTGGAGCGTGTGCGCGCTGACCTTGCCGACCGCATCAATGAGTCGCTTGCCGATGCGTCCGACTCCATGCTCGAACGTATTCCCGATTCGGCGATCGACTCGGTGGCACAGACGCATATCCGTAGCCGAGCCGTTAACGCGTGGCTGGCCGAGCTGGGCGACGCGACGCTCGATGCCCTTCGTGAGAAGGCTTCGATGCCGACGTTTATCTCGGATGGTGCTCGCGGCTTGGCGCTCGCTGCCCGCCGCGTGGCCGATGCCGCGCCGAGCATGCCGCGTCCGTCGCTCAGTCGTCGCCTTGCCGGCAAGCGCATGAGCCGTCCGGTGCCAAGCGTGTCACTCAGCCGCCGCGACCTACGCTTCTTTAACGCCTTCCCGCGTCTGCGCATCAATCGCTACGAAGGCGTCATCCGCGCTACCGACCTCCGCGACCGAGCCCGCGAGCTGTTCCGCCGCTAGCCGGGACGGGGTGGGGCCAGCTCCTGTGGTCCTCGCGTTTCTCATTGGTTTCTCGCCCGTTGCTGCGCCGTTTCCAAGATTGCGGCACCGTTGGAGACGGCAAGATTTGGGTCGAGCCGGTCGAGGAGGTCATCCGCATCCGTACCGGCGAACACGGCCCCGCCGCGGTGTAGAATCGACCGCCTGCCATCCGCAACGTTAAAATGCTGCAATGAGGCACAAGACTTGCGTTGCGGATGGACGGATTATGGGTCGTAATAAATATCCCGAGGAGACGGTCGCGAAGATTCTCGACGCGGCGCTGGAGCTATTCTGCGCACAGGGTTATGAGGGGACGAGCATTCAAGACATCGTCGACCGCCTCGATGGCATGACCAAGGGTGCTGTCTATCATCACTTTAAGAGCAAAGAAGAGATTTTCAACGCCGCATTTGATCGGGCAATGGCTCCGATTGTTGAGCAACGTCGCGCAACGCTTGGTATCGGTAATATGACCGGAGCCCAAAAGCTCAAGCGACTGTACGCGCCCGAGTCTGTCGTTCCACAAATTGAGCTATGGGCGCGCATGCATCCTGCGGCAGATCCGGTAAAAAGCTCGCGTCTGCTGGCGATGCAGTACCAGGGCTCGTTTGACGACTCGGCCGATGGCTATCTCCTGCCAGTGATCGAGGAGGGCATCGCCGACGGCTCCATAGCGTGTGCGTGCCCGCGCGAAGCGGCGGAGGCGGTATCGTTGTTAGCGAATCTTTGGCTGCTGCCGCTGTTCCGTCCGCTCGAGACCAAGGATCGAATGATCGCTCGCGCTCAATGTTTGGCGCAGATGGCGGCCGCGGTGGGGCTCGATTTGGGTAATGAAGTGCTCCAGACAACGGCTCAGATATGGGACGTATGGAACCGTGCTGGGTGGTAATATAGATACTGACGGTATGTAATTGATTTGTAAGGGTAGCCACGGCTGCCCTTTTCAAGTCATTAAATACATACTAATGGTATGTATAGGGGGCAGGCTTATGGCTGGAATGCGGAGGAGTAGCGTTTCGTTGGCGCAAAAAACAGTGCGATCAATCAGGCTTTTCGGTCTTCTTGTTGCACAGCTGTGCGCGTATTCGATGTTGTCGGCACTGTGCTTTGCGTGCCCGCTTTACTTGTTCGACTGCAGCGGCTCATCAACGTTATATGGTGCCGTCGCGGCGATAGCGTTCGTGCCGGGCGTGCTTGCGACTCCGGCTGGCGGAATCTTGGCGGATCGCGGGAGACATCGCGGGGTTCTTGTGGTGCTTGGCATTGTTCTGATGGCTGCATCACTGTTGTTTGTCCCCATGAAGCGTTCGCTGCCTCTTGCCGTTGTCGTGGTAGCAATGCTTTGCGTCCAATATGGCATCCAATCGCTGCTGAAACCGATGCTTCAAATTGAAACGGTGCGCATGACGGGTGAAGAGAAGGTTGAGCGTGCCACTGCGTTGGTCTCGCAGATAACCATGGCGAGCAATATCTTGGGGCCTGTAGTCGGGACGGCAGTCTATGGGTGCTTTGGTATCGATGCTCTATGCGAAACCGCGGCGTTGACGTTTGCGATGTCAGCCCTGCTGTTCGGGGGCACACTCAAGCGATATGCCTCATCTGGAATGACAGGGGACAGTACGACTTGCTCGACATGCCGAAGCGATTTTCGGGAGTCGATTCGGTACCTGTTTCAAAACGCATCATTGCTCGTTGTGTTTTTGCTTGCGGCTATTTTGAACCTTGCGTTAGTTGGGTTAACGATTGGTGCTCCCGTTATTGTTGCAAAACATCTCGGAATGCAGTCATCCTTTGTTGGGATTATTGAGGTGGCTATGGGCTTAGGTGGTCTTGTCGGCAGTGGTTTGGTCGGTATTTGGCCACATCGTTTTTCCTTCAAGGGCATATGTCGATATGTTGCGATGATTTGTTTTGGAGTCGTACCGATTATTATCACACTACTGAGCGGTCCTGATGAATTAGCATTTGCCGCGCTTGCGGCCGGCTCGGCATGGGTCATGGCGTGGGCAAGCATTACATCGGTCGAAATCGTTTCATTCGTTCAGCGGTCAGCGCCAAAGAAACTCTGCGGGAAAGTGCGGCACTCGTTTATATGACGCTTTCCTGTGCAACGCCTATTGGCCAATTGATTTACGGACTCGCATATGATCGATGGACGCCGGCGATTGTATTCGCAGGCATGTTAGCGGTGCTGACGTTGACGACGGCGTTGTTTTATCGGCTGAAAAGTCGCTTGTGGCGATTGTCTTAACGCGCTGGGGCACATTGAATTTGTGGAGGCAGTGGCACGCCGCGCCGGGACGGCATTGTTTGGGCATGCCTCTCCTTCGTCTACAATATCGTGCAGACGAAGGAGAGGCATGCCCATGATCAAGATGTTTGCGAGTGACTTAGACGGAACGCTGCTGAACGCCCTGCATGAGGCGGATGGGACCATCCGCCGTGCCATTCGCGAGCTGACCGAGGCTGGCTTGCATGTGGTTCCCGCGACCGGACGCTCGACGCTGCCGATCGGCGAGCATGGCTTTACGGGGCTGGCGCTCGATGCTTGCTGCTCTAACGGATCCATCGTGCGTGACAGCCATGGCGAGGTGCTCAAGACCTGGACTATCGACCCGCAGATTACCGAGGAGCTGCTCAAGGAGTTTCCGGATATCTGTTTTGACTGCTCCACGCCCGATGGCATGTTTTCGAGCGGATCGTTCGAGATGCACCAGGCGGGCTTTAAAAAGGACAGTCCTATCAAGCGCATCGTGATGCGCGGCATGCGTGCACGTGGGGGGGGGTATCACGAGGAGCAATATTTCGATCAGTCGATCGGTGACATCCTGCGCCATGACGTGTGCAAGATTAACTGTCGCGTGATCTCGTCCGAGCTGGAGCGCGACCTTAAGGCATATCTGGCCGAGCGATCGGACCGCGTGGTCAACGCACCGTTCGATCCGGTGATGTTTGAGATCACGGACGTGGCGTGCAACAAGGGCGAGAGCGTGGCCTGGCTGGCGGGCTACTACGGTATTGCCGAGGACGAGGTCGCGGTTTACGGCGACGGCGGCAACGACATTGCCATGCTCAAGCGCTTCCGCCACAGCTACGCGACCAAAAACGCTAGCGATGCGGCTAAAGCCGCCGCGAGCGCAACTATCGGCAGCTGCATGGTCCATGCCGTCCCCAAACACATGCTCGCCACCATGCACAAGCAAAACTCTCGCACCATCATCGAATAATGTGACAAAGGGACTGTTCCTTTGTCACAGGTGACGCTGGTCTCTTGAAATACGAACAAACATTCGCATATCTAACTGCGCTTTGATAGAATTGATACTGTTGGCGGCAGTTCCATGTGCCGGGCAACGCCCTCCATCTGATGGGAGGTGATGCCCATGACCGATCTGATTGATTTCGTGAGACTTCTGACCGCTTTGGTCTCGTTCTCCACGGCGCTCGTCGGGCTTTCCGAGGCACTCAAGCAACGTTCGAAGCAACGTAAAAGGGGTCGCCGCCGCTAAGGCGTTGACCCCTTAATCCAAGCAACGGCGCTGCCCAGCTTTCCAGAACTTGGGCTGCCGTCGACACTATTCTACCCACGAATGACATTTTGAACAATCGGCAATGCCGCTCCAAAAGCCAGGCACAACTGGCACAACCTAGGCGGTCGCTGAATGTGACAAAGGGACTGCCCTTTGTCACATCAAAAATATTGCCTTTACGTGTTGATGCACACGGTGTGCAATAATACTCGCACTGTGCAATAGCGCACAGGCTGAGTAACAAGGAGGACGCTTGTCCCAGCTCGAGAAATGCGATCGCCGGTCTCTTCGCTCGCAGCGTGCCCTTCGCCAGGCACTTGCCAGCGAGCTTGCCGAAAGCGGCGACCTTTCGCGCATTAACGTCGCGTCGCTCACCGAGCGTGCCGGCCTTACGCGCCGCACGTTCTATTCGCACTACCGCGATATCCCCGACTTTATCAGCCAGATCGAGGACGGCCTGCTTGCCGAGATTCGTGAGCGGGTGGAGCTTATCACCGCAGCTCAATTACCCGATCTTTACCGCAACATCGACGAGCTCGAGCCGGCACCCGGTTCGGTTGAGCTGCTTCGCTATCTTGCGGCTAATCGCGACCTTATCGGGGCCCTGCTGGGCCCGGGCGGCGACCCCGCCTTTATTAAAAAGATCATCGATACCGCACGCGAGGCCGTGGTGCCGCGTGCACAGACGGGCATTTTGGGCTTGGCGCTGGGCACCTTCTTTGACTACTACGTCACCTACGTCGTGAGTGCCGAGGTCGGCCTGATTCAGCGTTGGTTTGAGCGTGGGCTCACCGAATCGCCCGAGACCATGGCGCGCATTATGACGGTTATCGCCTTTGTGCGCCCCGGCGACCTGTATGGCCAACCCATCGATATCAACGTGCCGGAATACGGCATGAAGCTATTGAATCTGCAGCTCGAGGACGCGGTCGACACCACCGCAACCGTCGAGTCCAACAACTAAGAGGAGAGACAATGAGCAAACTCGTCGAGGGCATTAAAGACCGTGTGGTCGCTGCCGCACGCGAGGCCGCGCCCGCCGTGGTGGACGCCGCGCAGAAGGCCGCGACCGCGGCTGCCGAGAAAGTTGCTGAGGCAGTTGCCGATGCCAAGAAAACGGCAGGGGAGACGTCCGTCGCTAGCGAGCCCGCCACCGCCGCTGAGCCCCTAGCCGCCACCGCCGCCCACGCCCCCGAAGGCGCGATCTTCAACCCCGAGAACGCCCACGGCAACCTGCACCTGGGCATCGACGTGGGCTCCACCACCGTTAAGCTCGCCGTGCTCAACGACGACAACCAGATTGTTTACGCCAAGTACCAGCGCCACCACACCGACGTCCGTGCCTGCGCCCGCGACTTGTTCGAGGGCGCTGCGACCGTGCTGCCGACGGCCCAGATGACCTGCGCCATTACCGGCTCGGGCGGCCTGCTGCTGTCCCAGTGGCTCGACCTGGAGTTTGTCCAGGAGGTCATCGCCAGCAAACGTGCCGTCGAGACCCTCATCCCGGCCACCGACGTTGCCATCGAGCTGGGCGGCGAGGACGCCAAGATCATCTACTTCGACAACGGCATCGAGCAGCGCATGAACGGCACCTGCGCCGGCGGCACGGGCGCGTTCATCGATCAGATGGCAACCCTGCTGCACACCGATGCCAGCGGCCTCAACGAGCTCGCGGCCAACGCCACCACCATCTATCCCATCGCCAGCCGCTGCGGCGTCTTTGCCAAGACCGACGTCCAGCCGCTGCTCAACGAGGGCGCCCGCCCCGAGGACGTGGCCGCCTCCATCTTCCAGGCCGTCGTGACCCAGACCATCTCGGGCCTGGCGTGTGGCCGTCCCATCCGCGGCAACGTCGCCTTCCTGGGCGGCCCGCTGCAGTATCTCTCCGAGCTGCGCCACCGCTTCTACCTCACGCTCAACCTGGACGAGGAGCACCGTATCGTGCCCCAAAACGCTCACCTGTTTGTGGCGAGCGGCGCCGCCATGGCGCACGAGTCCAACAAACTCAGCACGTTCCCGCAGCTCATCGAGGCTATCGACAGCTTGGGCGACACACAGGGTGCCGAGGTTGAGCGTCTGGATCCGCTCTTTGCCACCGACGAGGACTTTGCCGAGTTCAAGGGCCGCCACGACACCGAGGTCGTCCCCAAGGGCAAGCTCGAAGGCTACACCGGCCGCGTGTTCATCGGCATCGACGCCGGTTCCACCACCATGAAGGCCGCGCTCGTGGGCGAGGACGGTCAGCTGCTGCACACCTGGTACGGCAACAACAACGGCGACATCCTGGGCACGGCCAAGGTCATCATGGCCGATTTCTACAACCACATTCCTGCCGGCTGTACCATCGGCCACGTGACCACCACGGGCTACGGTGAGGCGCTTCTCATTGAGGCCCTCAAGGCCGATTCCGGCGAGATCGAGACCGTCGCGCACCTGCGCGGCGCCAAGGCGTTCCTGCCCGGCGTCGAGTTCATTCTGGACATTGGCGGACAGGACATGAAGTGCCTGCGCGTCAAGGACGGCGTCATCGAGCACATCATGCTCAACGAGGCCTGCTCGTCGGGCTGCGGCAGCTTTATCGAGAGCTTCGCGGTCTCTATGAACATGGACGTGCGCGCGTTCGCCGATGCCGCCATCCATGCTAAGGCTCCCGTCGACCTGGGCAGCCGCTGCACGGTCTTTATGAACTCGCGCGTCAAGCAGGCGCAAAAGGAAGGCGCCACGGTGGGCGACATCGCGGCCGGCCTGTCCTATTCCGTCATCAAGAATGCCCTGTTCAAGGTCATTAAGCTGCGCGACCCCAAGGAGATCGGCAACCAGGTGATCGTCCAGGGCGGCACCTTTATGTCCGATGCCACGCTACGCGCGTTTGAGCAACTCACCGGCGTTCACGCCGTGCGCCCCGACATTGCCGGCTGCATGGGCGCCTACGGTGCGGCCCTGCTCGCCCGCGATCGCGCCGGCGCCGACGGCACCTCGACCATCCTCTCGGCTGAGGACATCGCGCACCTCACCGTGACGCAAAAGCATGTCCGCTGCGGCCGTTGCTCCAACAACTGCCAGCTTACCGTCAACGACTTTGGCGGCGGCAGGCGCTTCATTACCGGCAACCGCTGCGAGAAGGGCGCCGGCCACAAAAAGCAAAAGACCGAGGCCCCCAACCTCTTCAAAAAGAAAAACGAGTTGCTCTTTAACCGCGAGGTGCTGAGCCTCGACGAGGCCCCGCGCGGCACCGTGGGTATCCCGCGCGCGCTCAACATGTACGAGAACTACCCCTTCTGGCATGCGTTCTTTACGCGCCTGGGCTTTAGCGTGCAGCTGTCCGACCAGTCGAGCAAGAAGACCTACCAGGCGGGCATCGAGTCCATGCCGTCCGAGAGCGTGTGCTACCCGGCAAAGATGAGCCACGGCCATGTGATGAACCTTATCGACCGCGATGTCGACTTTATCTGGATGCCGTGCGTGCGCTGGGAGCGCAAGGAGGATCCGACGGCTGGCAACTGCTATAACTGCCCCATCGTCATGAGCTACCCCACGGCGCTGGCGCTCAATATCGACGAGATCCGCGAGCAGAACATCGAGTTCCTGTATCCGTTTGTGCCGTATCACGACAAGACCGAGCTCAAGCGCCGCCTGTACCAGGTGCTCGCCGTCGACCGCGTGGCCGATTCGCAAGCCGGCCGCGGCCGCGTGCGCGGTCCCAAGATCACGCGCTCCGAGGTCGATGCCGCTGTCAACGCTGCCTTTGAGGCCGATGCGCGCTTCCACGAGGACATCCAGACCATGGGCGAGGAGGCCCTTAAGTGGGTCGAGGATCACGGCGGCCACGGTATCGTACTCGCCGGCCGTCCCTACCATAACGACCCCGAGATCAACCACGCCCTGCCCGAGCTTATCTCGAGTTTTGGCTTCGCGGTCTTTACCGAGGATTCGCTTGCGCACCTGGTGAAGCCCGAGCGCCCGATTCGCGTCGTCGACCAGTGGATGTACCACAGCCGCCTGTACGCCGTCGCCCGTTTTGTGACGATGCGCAACGACCTGGACCTGATCCAGCTCAACTCCTTCGGCTGCGGTCTGGACGCTCTGACCACTGATCAGGTACAGGAGATTCTGGAGGCCAGCGGCAAGATCTACACCGTGCTTAAGATCGACGAGGTATCCAACCTGGGTGCCGCGCGCATCCGCATCCGCTCGCTCATGGCCGCGCTTAAGGACCAGGAGGCCGAGCGCTTGGCCGAGGCCACGGCAGCGGGCAAGGCCTACGAGCAGGGTGACGCCGCGCCGGTGGCGCCCTCCACGGATGCCCCCGCGTTCGCGAGCCGCAAGTACACGTTCGAGGCGCAGCGCGAGAGCGCTTCGACCGCGTGGCCCAAGGTGCCCTTTACCGAGCAGATGCGCGAGGAGGGCTATACCATCCTGTGCCCGCAGATGGCGCCGATCCACTTTGACCTGGTCAAAGAGGTGTTCCGCGGTGCCGGCTACAACTTGGAGCTTCTGCCCTCGACCGATCACGACGCCGTCGAGGCCGGTCTGCGCTATGTGAACAATGACATTTGCTACCCGTCGATTCTGGTAACGGGCCAGATTATGGAGGCCATCGAGAGCGGCCGGTACGACCTGTCCAAGACGGCCGTGGTTATCAGCCAGACCGGCGGCGGCTGCCGTGCCACCAACTACATCGCACTCATCCGCAAGGCCCTGCGTGAGAGCGGCCACCCCGAGATCCCGGTGATCTCGCTTTCGGCCGTGGCGCTCGGCGAGGACAACCCCGGCTTTAAGATTACGCCGGCGCTGCTTAAGCAGGCAGTCTACGCGGTGCTCTTTGGTGACGTGATGATGCAGATGCTCTACCGCTGCCGTCCGTACGAGGCCACGCCCGGTGCCGCCAACGCGCTCTACGAGGAGTACATGGCGCGTGCCCGCAAGCTGGCGCCTAAGTTCAACCGCCACAACTACACCAAGCTGTGCCGCGAGGCCATCCGCGCGTTCGACACCATGCCGCTCGTGGGTGAGGGCACCAAGCCGCGCGTGGGCGTGGTCGGTGAGATCTTGGTCAAGTTCCACCCCACAGCCAACAACCACGTGGTCGACGTTATCGAGCGCGAGGGCTGCGAGGCAGTGGTGCCGGGCCTGCTCGACTTCTTCCTGTACTCCATGAGCAACGCCGAGCTGCAGAAGGACGAGCTGGGAAGCTCTGCTACCACGCGCGCTGGTATGCAGGCGCTCATCAAGCTCGTGGACTGGATGCGTACGCCGGTGGAGGAGATGCTCGAGAAGTCCCGCCGCTTCGAGGCACCCGAGCGCATCGGCACCATGGCCGACAAGGCCCGCACGGTGCTTTCGGTGTGCAACAACATGGGCGAGGGCTGGCTGCTCACGGCCGAGATGCTCGACCTGATTGATCACGGTGCGCCCAACATCATCTGCACGCAGCCCTTCGCGTGCTTGCCCAACCACGTGGTGGGCAAGGCCGTGATCAAGGAGCTGCGCCGTCAACATCCCGAGAGCAACATCGTTGCGGTGGACTACGACCCCGGTGCATCCGAGGTCAACCAGCTCAACCGTATTAAGCTTATGATCAGCGTGGCAAAGGAGAACATGCGCGCCGGCAAGGGCTTTAAGCTCGAGAAGGTGGCGCCGCTCGCGATGGACGAGGTCACCGGTCAGATGCGTGCCCATGACGGCTGCGTGAGCTGCGGAACGGCCAGCGAGGAGGCCGTGGTGTCGGTCGCCGAGCGCCTGGGACGCGGCATTAAGAAGTAACTGGCCTGCTTTGGGCTAGATATGAGACAAACGGGTGGTAGCCGTACCGGCTACCACCCGTTTTTGTTGGACATATGTTGCGTAAATGACCTTGCTACAGCCTTCCGTGGGCTCACCCGATTTTTGGGCCGGTTCGGGCTTTGAGGACAAGTTACTGCAGGCCCAAGGCGATTTTTCGCTCAACGCAGGCCAGCACAGTGTGACCTATCTGCCAAGTTCTGACACGGCAGCGACTGGTCGCTACCAGGTGCTGCTATACGACAACAGCTTTGGTGCGGCCGAGCGCTATCCCAAGTTCGATTGGGGCCAGCTGGGCGCCGCGGTGGTGACCGACTACAGCAAGGGAACGCATTCGTTTGGGCGCATCTTTACGGTGGACGAGGCCGCGCGCACCTACGAGCTTGTGGACCAGATCGCAGTGCCGTTCTCGGGTTATGTGAGCAGTGCGCAGCGCGTCGGCGGTTCGAATAGCACGCTCGTGGCATCGGGCATGGCCAAGACCTTTGCCGAGTACGATCGCTATGGACTGCCCATCGCCACCCACGAGATGGAAGCCGAAAAGTACATCTACCGCGTGTACAAGTACGAGCTGTAGGGCCGCGCTTAGGTTTGACCAATGGAGTATGAAAATACGCCGTTCGCCGATGCCCCCTCCGCGAGTGGCAGCCATATGGTTTGATGTCAGAAACATATAGTTGTCGCCAGCCTGCTGGCGACGTTCCCCCTGATATCGGAGGTTCCAGGTATGTTTCACGCTCCGTTAAACAACTATCGGTTGGGCTAACATGGGCCGCCGTGCTATTTCGATAACCCTTGCAGTGGTCTGCCTGGCTGTGCTCCTGGGCGCTACAGGGCTGTTTGCTATAAGCCGAGAAACGTCCTATATGCAGGAGTGCGCTTCCGAAGGGTTTGCCATTGACGGTTACTATCGGGACGACAAGACGAGTCTGGAAACCCTGGCCTTTCTTGAAGAGGATAACCATCGGTGGCAACTGGTCGACAAAGACGGCAGCTGCGTTGACGGGCAGTTTAAGCGTACGGACGATCCCAATATCCTGGTATTAAAGAAGGAAAACGGCGAAGAGTTCGGCACGGTTCACGTTGCATATATATCGCGCCGACGCAATCAAGGGCAGATTTACCTAATTAGAAATACTAAGGTGACCCGATTTTATCTTGTGAGCACCGATCCGGCGTTTACGGTGGAGTCTGGCGAGGTCGATTCGGACAGTTGATTCACGGCAATAAAAAAGCGAGCGGGGCGCGGGTGTGAACTGCACCCCGCTATTTGCTCGTGTCCGTATCGCACCTGCGCCTCGTCGTAACTTGCGTCCGTGCGAGCATTCATCCCGCGCTCTGCATCACTTCACATCGAACTCCACGCGATCGAGTTCGGGTACGTTGAGGTCTATGAGCTTGCGGGCGACGTGGCGGTCGTGTGCCCCAAGCGCCTCGCCTGTCGTCACATGGGCGACAATCTCACGCTCGACGACGCCCTCCTCCTCGCCTTCGGTAGCCGAGGTCTCGACGGCGACGGTGTAATCCTTAAAGCCCGGCAGCACCGCGGCAAGTTCGCGCGTAGTTTCGGTGACACCGTAGCCGTCCTGCACGCCGGTCTGCGCCGAGCCAATAGACCCCGCCGTCATAACGATGCAGGGGATGGCAAAGACTACCGTACCCACAATGATGCGGCGGCGCACCTTGCGCGATAGCTCGTTGACCTCGGCATCTTCTTCGGCGGTTACAATGCCGTCGCCGTTGAGGTCGCGCTTGAGCGGCACGCGCAAGATAAGTAATACGGCTTCGGCCGCGAGTGCGATAAAGACCACGTTGATGCCAAACTCGTAAAGCGCCGAGAGAAACAGCGACCCGCTTGCGATGGCGATACCATAGCCCGCCGCACACAGAGGCGGCATGAGCGCGGTCGCCACGGCCACGCCGGCGATGAGCGTGGCGGGTTCCTGGTCGCGCGAGTTGCCCAGCCCGCCTGCAAAGCCGCCTGCGAGTGCGACGGTAAGGTCCCAGACGGTGGGTGTCGAGTTGTCGATGATGGCGGCCGTGGTGGTGCCAAGGGGCGAGAGCTTAAAGTACAGCGTGGACGTGACCAGGCAAAAGGCCATCTGCAGCGCAAGGCTGGCGACGGCTTCGACGGTAATCTCGCGGTCGAGCGTGGCAATACCGTATGCCATGGCAAGGACCGAGCCCATGAGCGGGCAGATGAGCATGGCGCCCACGATGGCAATGTCCGAGTCGATATCGAGGCCGATGCTCGCGATAAGCATGGCAATAATCAGGATGCATAGGTGGGAGCCAGTCAGACGCGCCCCGTTTACAAAACGCTTGCGAATTACGTGGTAGGGCGCGCGACCCTCGCGAATGTTGAATGCGCGCTTGAGGAAGCGGGTGATGTTTTCCATGGCTTCGCTATGAGCGGGGCGGATGCCGTGACGCCGATGATGACGCTCGCGCAGTCGCTTGATCTGTTGTTTGTCGAGTTCCATGTCCACCTCGTTCCAGCGCGGTCCGCGCAACGCGCCCGTTGTCCTAACTCTACACCGTGGCGGGCAGGGCGTCTGTTGGATGTGGGATTCGATAGGGCAGATGACGCGGGAGCAAATGCAAATCACAGGCTCAATTCGATCCCGCAAGAATATGATGTGCCAGCTCCTACATATGTGACGAAATTGTGAAGCACGAGAGCGCGAATTTCAAAAAATCCGCTGGTGACCAATGTTGCGCAACAGAATTCAAGAATCAGCTCCTACATTTTGAGGCGTATGGATACATCCGTGTCAAAGGGAGAAAGCCATGGCAAACTATATCCCACAGCACTTTGAGCCTCGGGCCAAGGCCGTCAACGTCAAGGGCGTTGCCAACCGCGCCGTCGCAACCGTTTTGACGGCGGGCCTCATCGCTCAGCCGCTCATGTCGCCGCTGGCGGCAATCGCCGCACCGACGGCAGATAACGGTGACGCCACGAAGGGCGACAGCGCTATCGAGAACACCGTTGCCACCGGTAACCAGGCGGTCGTAAAGACGGCTGCCCAGTTGGCCGAGGAGTCGGCAAAGCAGCTCAAGGACGCTCAGGCCGCCTACGATGCCGCCCAGAAGAAAGCCGACGCGGCGGGCCAGTCTCAAAAGCAGGCGCAGCAGCAAAAGAATCAGGCCTCGCAGGCCGTGACCGATAACGCCGCCGAGCAGAACGAGGCCGAGGCAGCCGCGCTTCAGGAGAAGATCGACGAGCTTAAGGCGGCTGTTGACAAGGCCGAGCAGCAGCAGAAGAAGCTGGGCGACCTGAACGATCAGCTCGATCAGGCCAACAAGAGTGTCGAGGATAAGACCCAGGCGCTCAAGGACGCCAAGGCAAAGCAGGATGAGGCCAAGAAGGCCCTCGACGATGCGCAGGCCAAGCTCGAGGCCATGGGTATGGACGAGTACGAGGCCGCCAAGAAGGCCGTCGAGGACGCGCAGGCCAAGCTCAATGCGGCGAATGCCGATGTGAAGACGGCCGAGGGTGAGCTCGATGCCGCTAAGACCGCCGCCGACAATGCTGAGCAGGCAAAGAGTGATGCCGAGTCTGCTCTGACGACTGCCCGGGCCAAGAAGCAGGAGACCGCCAATGCCCTTGCCGCTGCGACCACCGCGTGCGGCAACGCCCAGGATAAGCTGAACGACGCCCAGAAAGCGCTCGATGCCGCCATCTCGGGCACGGGCATCGATCTAAAAGCGCTTGAGGCCGCCAAGAAAGCTGCTGCCGGTGAGCTCAAGGGCGCGCAGACCGAGCTTGATGCCGCGAAGGCTGCCGACGCCACCGCACAAACGAACCTCCAGGCCGCACAGACTGATGCCAGCGCCGCGCAGGAAAAGGTCAACGCCGCCAACGCTGCCGTTTCGTCAGCGCAGACTGCATACGACGAAGCCAACGGCAAACTCGGTGATTTGACCAGCAAATACAACACCGCCAAGGCTGCTTACGAGCAAGCTCAGCAGACCGAGGCCGACAAGAAGACAGAGTACGACCGTCTGGCAGAGGTCGCAAAGCAGAAGAAAAGCGCTCTTGAGAATGCCACCAGCGACTACAACAAAGCGAATGATGAATACAACACGGCCAGCGCAAACGTCAAAGCTCTTGAGCAGCAGATTTCTGAGCTAAAAGCAAACATGACGGTGGATACGGATGCTGTCAAGGCTGGCCTGCTTGGCTTTATGAATCACATCGCAAGTAGTACGTCGTTTACTGCTGCTCAGCGTGCCAACGCGAGCGATGCGGCGAAGTTACTTGATGGGTCTGCTAGCAAGGCGGCATGGTATGACGACTATGTCAACTTGGATGCATCTGACGCTGACAATGCTTTTTCGCTCGTGAATCTGCAGAATACCTTGACCTACATGAATGCCGTCAATGGAATTCGTCGCGCAAATGGCTTGAGTGACATGAAGGTCAGCATTGTCTCTATGGCGCAGTCGGCGCTCGATGTTTGCTATTCGTCGAATGTTTGGGACCACGCGGGGAACAGCGGCGAGGGCTTTTATATGTCCTATAACGAAAACCTTGCCGGACGTGCTGGCGCCTACAAGGGGTCAGATAATCCTAAAGATTGGGAAATATCCTTCGATAACGGCGACAAGTACGGCGATGATTGGCCGTTTATCGGTTGGTATACTGCGGAAAAGCGCGACTATGACAGGGGTGACTATAGCAACACCGGCCACTATGAGAACTTTATTGATTCAGGTGCTAATTCCTTTGGGTTCGCCGTCGGCTACGGTAAGGATGGCAACCGCTCAACGCCCGAGGATGACGGTGCACCCAGTCCTGTTTCAATTTATCAGGGAAACTGGGCCGAAGGCGATTTTACGGTTGACGAGTTCAAGAACCTGGTAAACACGTACGTAGACTCCGTTTATCATGCCGGTGGTACCGCCGCGCAGAAGGCGCAGCTGGCGCAGCTGCAAGATCAACTTGCGGCAGCACGGAAGGCGCGCGATGTGAAAAACGATGCGCTTGGCTCTGCGGAGTCATCCCTCGATGCTGCCAAGAGTGCCGCGAATGAAGCGAACGGTAACGTTGCTGCTGCCAAGAGCGACTATGAAGCTGCGCAAGAGGCCACCGCTATCGCGAAGGAGGCATATGGCGCTGCCGATGTCAATTTGAAGAATGTTGACATCGAAACTCCTAGGGCAAATCTCAACGCCGCCAAGGACGAGGCGACCGTCGCGCAGGCCGCGCTTGACGACGCTAACTCCAAGCTCACCGAATGCCAGACGAACGCCTCCAAGGCTTCCGCCCGCAAGGCGAAGGCACAGGGCGATTACGATACCGCCAAGACAAAGTCCGATAAGGCCAACGAGGCGTATGACAATGCCACGGCTTCGGTCAAGGACCTTGCCGCCAAGCGCGATGCCGCCCAGGCGGACCTTGCGAATAAGCAGGGCTCGCTTGACGATGCCAAGAAGGCCGACGACACTGCCCAGGCTGGCGTTGACAAGGCTCAGGCCGCGGATACGCACGCCGCGACCGCTCTTTCGGACGCCAAGCAGGCAGTTGCCGCCAAGAAGCAGGCCCTGTCCGACGCACAGGCGAAGGCCAAGGTCGCCGAGGGCGAGCTGGCTACCGCGAACAAGGCCTTCGAGCGCTTCGCCGGCGCCCAGAAGGCGGTCGACGACGCCAAGGCCGCCTATGACGCTGCCGTCGCCGGTGTCGCCGATGCCCAGAAGCAGCTCGAGGCCGCCAACGAAGCCGTCGTCGATGCGAACCTCGATATCTTCAAGGCCAAGGCCGAGCTTGCCAACGACGAGGCACTCAAGGCCGATCTTGAGGCTGTCGATCACAAGCCATCCCTTGCCGCGGGCACGACGGGCAACGAGAAGCTGGTCAAGCTTAACGCTGCCTACGCTCGCTATAAGGCTGCCGTCGATGCCGCCGCTGGCCTCAAGGCTGCTCTGAGCGATGCCGATGCCAAGCTGTCCGATGCCAACGACGCCTATGCCGCCGCGCTTGCCGAGCTTGGCGATGCCAAGGATGCCCTGGCTGCCGCGCAGGCCGAGTACGACAAGTGTCATCCCAAGGCTGAGCCGCAGGCCAAGGATCAGGTTGCGCAGGCTGCTGCAAAGGCTCCTGTCGCCAAGAAGAAGGCCACGTCGACCGCGCTCGCCCAGACTGGCGATGACTCCGCTCTTGCGGGCGAGGTGTTCGTCATCGGCGGTATCACCCTCGTGGCCGCTGGTGTGACGCTGAGCGATCGTCGTCGCAAGCAGATGTAGCGTTTCGAGCGTAGTTTCTGCAACGAACTTCAATTCATAACGGGACCGTCTCGTTAGCCAAACGATAAGGCCGGCGCGCTGTTAAACGCAGCGCGCCGGCCTTTCTTTGTTTCGATATCAAAAAGCCCGGTCAGCAGCCGTGAAAGCTACCGGCCGGGCAAGCCGTAGGCAATATGGTTGCTGTCGAGCAGCTGCTCAGCTTAGCCCAGCAGGCTTAAGCCCACGGAGACAAACGCCAGGATAACGCCGACGATGGACTCGCCGCCGAGCAGGCCGCTGGCGACAACTAGGCCCTGTTCCTGGAAGACGGCGTCCTTGGCAGCCCTCTCCCCGTCAGAAAGACCAGCGGTGGCGTCGCGGTGGGCGGACCACTTGTCGTAGGCGAGCTTGACGCAGGAGCCCAGGAATGCCGTGAGTGACATGTAGAACGGCAGGTACACGCCCAGGCCGATCATCATGGCCGGAATGCCGAGCCAGTACATGACGATGCCGGCGATAAAGCCGCCAACGAACCACGGCACGCTCGGGATGCCCGAGACCATGGTGGCGACGACGCTTGCCTGCGCGGCAACAAAGCTCTTGTCGGGGCCAAAGGCGTCCGGGCCATAGGCGGTGACGAGCGCGACCATGACGGCTGCGGCGACCAGGGCGCCCACGATGCCGCCGATGGCTTGGCCGATCCACTGCGCACGCGGGTTGGTGCCCAGCACGGCGCCGGCCTTAAAGTCGTTCATGACGTCGCCCGCAAGGCCGCATGCCACGGCAACGATGCCGGCGATAAAGAACAGCTTGACCTGAGCGATCTGTGCAAAGGCAGCCACGATGAGCATAACGATGAGGCCAAAGATCTCCATGGGGTCGATGCCCGTCTGGCCGCAGCTCTGTGCGCTCATGATGGTGGTGACAAAGGTGAACAGCGTGACGATGACGGCCGGGACGGGACCAAGGTCGAGCGCGATGGCAACGATCACGGCGATGGCTGCGGTGCCCAGGCCGATGATGCCGGCATCGAGCTTAAGGGAGCCCGAGATGAGCGACTGCTCGTTGGTGTCGGTGGAGCTGTCGGCGGCGAGGCCGCGGACGATGCCGGTGACCTGCGGCAGGATGTCCTTAAGGACGACGGCGACGCCAAAGCCCATCATAAGGCCCATGCCGAGGGACTTGACGATACCCTGCGCGGTCACAACATCGAACAGACCGGCAGCGGTGCCGCCGACGATGATGCCAAAGTTGCCCAGCAGCGCGCCGGCAAACCAGAACGCGACGGGGGCGAAGCCCACCAAAAAGCCGATGGACAGCAACATGGGCGAGTTATAGATGGCAAAGGTCACGCCGGGGATATTGAGCGTGCACAGCATGCTGGGCACCACGCCCAGAGCGTCGCGAAGCACGCTGTAGATGCCTGCGATGGCCATGGAGCCAAAGAGCTGCTTGCCGGTCTTGCCGCCGGCCTCGGTGGCGCGCAGGGTCTGAGCTGCGGCGTTGCCGGTGGGGAACTCCAGCGCGGCGTCCACGATAAAGTGACGGTGGATGAGTGCCGTGGCCAACAGGCCCAGGATGGTGCCGGCGAGCGCCACGATAAACATGTCGAGCCAGCTGATCTGGTCGGCATAGCCCAGCATCCAGGCGCCCGGGATGGTAAACGCCAGGCCGCCGGCGACCATGGCGCCTGCGGACATGATGGTGTGGGTGACGTTGGCCTCGTTGAGACTGGCGTTGCCCATGAGCTTAAGGAAGAACAGCGAGATGACGGCAGCGAAGACGATCGGCCAGGGGAGTGCGCCCATCTTGAGGGCGGTGTAGGCCGAGCTTGCCGTGATGATCACGCAGCCAAGGACGCCGATGACGACGCCGCGCAGCGTGAGTTGACCGCGCATCGAGGTGCGGTTCGAGGGATTGCTCATATAGAACTCCTTTGCGTATATCCGCTTCCCCTGGGAGCGCCGCTACGGATACGGCGCGGGAAGTCGGGTTACCAAGGGCCGCCGCGTGAGCTCGCGCACGACCGCGCACCAGTATAGCCGCAAGCTAGTCATTTTGGGATGACTGGTTTAGGTAGGCGATATACTGCTGGGCAGACGAAAGGAGCGCCGACGATGCTTAATGGCTGCGCATACATATTGACGGTCGACGTGGGCAACACGTTCATTCGCTTTGGCCTGTTTGCCGAGGATTCGGCCGCGGCGCAGGAATGCCCGCTTGCGACGTGCGAGATCACCACGCCGTCGAGCATCACAGCAGACGAGGCGCGCATGCGTCTCGTGCAGGTCATGGCCGCGTTGGCGGCCGATGCGGGCATGCCGGGTGCGCTTGTGCCCGCGGCTGCTGTGCTGAGCTGCGTGGTCCCGGCGCTCGAGCGCCCGTGGAAGACGGCGCTTTCCCGCACCTGCACGGGGCGCGTGCTCACGGTGGGGCCGGGCCTCAAGACCGGCATGCCCGTCCACTATGACGACCCGGCCGAGATCGGCCCCGACCGCATCGCCGACGCCGTGGCGGCCCGGGCCGTTTACGGCTCTCCGTGCATCGTGATCGACCTGGGCACTACGACCAATATCGAGGTCATCGATACGCACGGAACCTTTGTCGGCGGCGTCATCGCGCCGGGTCTGGCACTTGGCGCCCGCTCGCTTTCGGCTGCTGCGGCGCGTTTGCCTCAGGTCGAGCCTTCGGCGCCAACGCACGTCATCGGCCGCAACACGCGCGAGGCCATGCGCTCGGGCGTGGTTTTGGGCGAGGTAGCCCGCATCGACGGCATGCTCGACATGGTGCTTGCCGAGATGCGCGCGACCAAGGCCGCGGGGGAGGGCGACGTGCCCATCGTCATTACCGGCGACGATGCCGAGGCGCTTGCGGCTCTGGTCGGCCATAGCCTGACGGTCGACGATGCGCTGACGCTGCGGGGTCTCGCCGAGCTCTACCACATCAACCAAAAGCCCCGCCGCGTGTAGGACGAGGAAGTCGGTGGGATAAACGCCCCCACCTTTCACCTGCTACAATGGGTCAAACTATTGCGATTACGGAGGTGTCTGCCATGTCGGACGATCTTCATCAAACTTCGTCAGGCAAGCGCCTGGACGTCATTAGCTGGGACGAGTTCTTTATGAGCGTGGCTATCGCCGCGCAGCGCCGCAGCAAGGACCCCAACACGCAGGTGGGTGCGTGCATCGCCAACACCAACCACCGCATCCTTTCGGTGGGCTACAACGGCACACCCTCGGCGCTCAACGACGACTTTTTCCCGTGGGGTACGAGCGACGACCCGCTGCAGGACAAGCACAACTACGTGGTCCACGCCGAGGCCAACGCCGTGCTCAACTACCGTGGTTCGCTCAAGGACCTCGAGGGTTCCACGGTCTACGTCACGCTGTTTCCGTGCCACGACTGCGCCAAGATTTTGGCGCAGGTGGGCGTGGGCGAGGTTGTCTACCTGGACAACAAGTACGCCGACACCGATGATGGCCGTATCAGCCGCCGCATTCTTGACTCTTGCGGCATCAGCTACCGCCAGGTTATCGTCGATGTTCAGATTGGTACCGGGGGACAAGCTCAGCAGTAGTGCGTGCCAACGCCAGCTGGCGGCAAAACAGCCAAAAGAGCCCCGTCCCAAATTGACTACTCGTGAAAGTCGCGTCTGCGCGCATGGACGGCTCGTGAGCGGGTACATGGCTGTAGTAACATAGCTTCTGTCCGCGGGCGTGCCCGCGTTATTGTGAGAAAGGAGCCCCTGTGGCTGTTAACGAAGAGCTGCTTAAGAAGGTTCTTGAAGAGATTCGCCCCAACCTGCAGGCCGACGGCGGCGATATGGAGTATGTGGGCGTCGACGACGAGGGCGTCGTCAAGCTGGAACTGCAGGGCGCCTGCGCCGGCTGTCCCATGAGCTCGCTAACCCTTTCCATGGGTATCGAGCGCATCCTGAAGGAGCATGTGCCCGGCGTTACCCGAGTTGAGCAGGTCAATGCCTCCGGCGAGGCCGAGGACCTGTACGACGAGTATGCGCCGTTCTAAGCTGCGAAAGCTGCGGACGGCATACTCCGCATAGACGTTACGCCCAAATATGCGGCTGCGAGTGCAAGGCCCGCGGCCGCATTTGTATGTAGGGAGTAGGAGGGTCGACATGCTCAACGACTTCTACCATATGCTTGATCCTGTCGCGATCTCGGCGGGCCCCATCACCATCTACTGGTACGGCCTGGCCTACGTGGTCGGCGCCCTGCTCACGGCGGTCGTCATGTACCGCACGCAGCGCCGTTGGGGTTTTGACATTACGGTCGACGACCTGACGAGTGTCGTGGTCGGCGTAGTCTTTGGCCTTATCATTGGCGCCCGCCTGTTCTACGTCATCTTTTACGGCGACGGCTACTACTGGGCGCATCCGCTCGAGATCTTTGCCACCAACGAGGGCGGCATGAGCTTCCATGGCGGCCTAGTGGGCGGCATCATCGGCGGCGTGCTCGTGTGCCGCATGTACAAGCTCGACGCCTGGACCATCGCCGACCTTGCCGTTATCGGTGCTCCGCTGGCCTTATGTCTGGGCCGTTGTGCCAACTTTGTCAACGGAGAGCTGTGGGGCAAGCCGACCGATCTGCCCTGGGGCGTGATCTTTGGCGGCACCGCGGGCGATATGCCGCGCCATCCCTCCCAGCTCTACGAGGCATTCCTCGAGGGTATTGTGCTCTTTTGCATTCTGCAGGTGCTCAGCCGCAAAAAGCCGCTACTGCCCCAAGGCACGTTTATGGGCGTCTTTGTGATGGGTTACGGCATCGTTCGCTTTTTGATTGAGTTTGTGCGTGTGCCCGATGCGCAGCTGGGCTATCTGCTGGGCGGCGTCATCACCATGGGTCAGCTGCTGAGCCTGCCGCTCGTAATCGCGGGCCTGGCGCTCATCATCTTTGCTCGTCGCCGCAACCAACCCCAGCGCATCTACCTCGACGCCTAACCACCAAAACCACCACAAAGGGGACAGGCACCTTTGTGGTGGAATTGCCGAGTTTGATAGGTTTCTAGAAAGGCTTTCGGACTGTGAAGGATTCCGACCTCTCCACAACGGCTGCGCGCGACGCTGCCCGCATCGTCTGGTTTAAGCGCTACCCCGCCAAGCAGACGCTCATCGCATTTTTGCTCGCGCTGTTGGCGACCACGGCGTTTTCCATCGATCCCGCCCCGGTGTCGAGCAACGCAGTCTTGGCGATTGACCCCAACGCCTCGGGCATGCTGTACGTGTGCTACGAGGTGCTCCTCTCGTTTGCCGGCCATACCGACGCGGTCATGCTGCTTGCGCTTGCCTGCCTGCTCACTCTGCCGTTTCGCTACGTGTTCTTTGGCCGTGGCGACACCTGGCGTCCATCGATCGTTCTGCCGTCGCTGTTCTTCGCCATCTGCATGGTGTTCGGCCGCAGCTACGATCTCACCGACTCGGCCGAGATTGTCCTTGGCGACAAAGCCCGCATCATCTGCGCCTGGATTGGCGGCGCGGGCTGGATGCTCCTAGCGATTGTGGCGTTCTATCTGGCTTTTGAGTGCCTGGATTGGTTGAGCTCCCGACGCATCCCGTTTTCCGAAGCGCACTTTGGCCGCGTATGGCGTGTGACTCACGCCGTGCTCTCGGTCCATCCCTTTGCCGGGCCCTTCCTGGTGCTTATGATCGCCTGGACGCCCACGCTCATCGCTTCGCTGCCCGGCCTTTTTATGGGAGATACGGGCGCGCAGATTCGCCAGTGGTTCAACTATCCCAACGGCACGAGCGACTACCTGCGCCTACTCAACCCCAACGTGCTGCTCAACGCGCATCATCCCGTAGTGCACACGGCCATTATCGGCTCGTGCGTTCAGCTGGGGCTTTCGCTGTTCAACAGCGCTAACGCGGGTCTTGCCATCTACACCTGTGCTCAGTTCGTCATCACGGCTGCCTGCATGGCCTATTCCATTTCGTCGCTGCGCAAACTGGGCGTGAGCCTGCCGGTTCGCGGTGCGATCCTGCTGTTCTTTGCGTTTATGCCGATGTTCTCTAACTACGCGGCGTTGCTCACCAAAGACGTGCTCTTTGCCGACGCGTTCTTGGTGCTGCTGGTACAGACCGTCAAGCTCGTGGCATGTGGCTTGCCCCGTCGTGATGCCAATGTCGAGCGAGCGGGCGAGAAAGCCCCCGTGCTCTTTGCGCGCCATGACTGGCTGCTGCTCGCTCTGGGCGCCATGGGTTCCACGTTTCTGCGCAACGGCGGCCTGGTGTTTCCCCTGGCGGCATGCGTAATCGCGGCGGCGTTTTGCGCATGGGACGCGCACGTGGCTCGTCGTGCAGCCAAGCAGACTGGTGCTGCGCCTTCGGGCGCCATCCCGCGTTTCCGCTGGGTTGGCGTTCTCGCGGTGCTCGCGCTCTGCCTTGCCTCTAATATGTACTTCACCAAGGTCTTTATGCCGGCGCACGATATCACGCCTGGTTCCAAGCGCGAAATCCTCTCGATTCCGTTCCAGCAGACGGCTCGTTTCGTCCAAAAACACGACGGCCTCAACTCGGGCGTCAACCCCACGGTTAAGGAGGACGGCACCATCGTGGAGGCTCCTTGCGACGGCTTGGTGACCGACGAAGAGCGTGCCGTGATCGACCGTGTGCTCAAGTACGAGAACCTGGGCCGCCGCTACAACCCCGACAAGTCCGATGCCGTCAAGAATTGCTTTAACGAGTACGCCTCGCAGGAGGACATCAAGGCCTATTTTGAGGTGTGGGCCCAGATGTTTAAGAAGGATCCAGAGTGCTATATTTCGGCGTTTATCAATAACTACTATGGTTATTTTTATCCGAGCGCGCGCGATGCCTGGATCTACAGCACGGCGCGTAGTGCCGAGATCATGGCGCGCCCCGACAACCTCAAGTACTTCGACTTCCATCCGGTTGACAGCAACGTGGTGCGCTGGTGCGACCACCTGATCAATCTGTACCGTGTGGCGGTGCAGCGCATCCCGTTTATTTCGCTCACCATGAGCTCGGCCACCTATGTGTGGATCATGATCGCCGTGGTGGTCTACCTGCTGCGTCGTCATTCATGGCGTGCGCTGGCGATCTGGGTGCCGCTGTTGGGCGTGCTTGCCGTGTGCCTGATTGGTCCGTGTAACGGATCGACCTACATGCGCTACCTGTATCCGGTCATCGCCTGCATGCCCTTCGCCATCGGCGCCACCGTCACCCGCAGCGACTTCCTCTGGTCCTAACTTGGTGCATTGGGGTCAGGTTTCTTTGCACCAAGGGGGCCATCATCACGACGCCTTCATTTTGGGGTTTATCTCGCAGGCCAGTAGGTATATCATAACGACGTTTGTTTATATTGCCCGAGCATCTGCGCTGGGCTTTAGGTCGAAACCGATAGGAGACACGTATGTCCGGACACTCTAAGTGGGCCACAACCAAGCATCGTAAGGGCGCGCAGGACGCCAAGCGTTCCGCCCTCTTCTCCAAGCTCAGCCGCAACATCACCGTTGCTGCCCGTCTCGGCGGTGACCCGCTGCCCGAGAACAACGCCAGCCTCGCCGCTGCCGTTGCCAAGGCCAAGGCTCAGTCCATGCCTAAGGACAAGATCAAGTCCGCTATCGACAAGGCTTTTGGTTCGGGTGCCGACGCTGCCGTCTACGAGAACATCGTGTACGAGGGCTATGGTCCCGCCGGTGTCGCCGTCTACGTCGACTGCCTGACCGACAACCGCAACCGTACCGCCGCTGATGTCCGTTCCGCCTTCTCCCACGCTGGCGGCAACCTGGGCACCTCCGGCTCCGTCGCCTTCCAGTTTGAGCGTAAGGGCCAGATCGTCGTCGCCAAGGAGATCCTGGACGAGAACGCCAAGAAGGAGACCATGATCGCCAACGGTGCTGCCGGTGACGAGGATGAGTTCATGATGGCCATCGCCGAGGCCGGTGGCGAGGACTACGAGGATGCCGGCGAGGAGTGGATCGTCTGGACTACTGCCAACGAGGTCATGGCTGTCTCCAAGGCGCTCGAGGAGCAGGGCGTCCAGGTCAAGGGCTCCGAGACCACCATGGTCCCGACCACCCCGACCGAGGTCTCCGGCGCCGACGCCAAGAAGGTTCAGCGCCTCATCGACCGTCTTGAGGAGCTCGACGACGTCCAGGATGTTTACAGCACCATGGACATGACCGACGAGGTCATCGCTGCCCTCGAGGAGGAGTAGCGCCCGCACGGGTTAAGCCGTGCATATCTGGGCATAATGAAGCGAGCATGCAAGCCTCGTGGAATAGATGAGCCGGATCCGCGTGCGTAGAGCACCGGACCCGGCTCTTTTATAATGATGCGAACCGTTTTGCATTTCGAGAGCCGAGATTTGAAGGGAGCGCCACGTGCGCGTACTCAAACGAGCCCTAGCGATTGTGTATCTTGCCGCCGCCATCGTGGCGCTGGGTACGCTTGTCTGCCAGTTTTGGGGGCCGTATACGTATCGCTTTATGCTGCTGATGCGCGACCTCATGCCGCGCATTGTCGTGACGGCATGCGGCGGAGTTGTGGCGATCGGCGTGCTGGTAAGCTTCTTCCGCCTGATGTTTGCTCGTCGCGAGCCGTCCTGCGTGCATCCGGCGGGGGAGCGCAATATCGAGGTCACGCTCGCGGCGCTTTCTTCGTGTGCCAGGGCTGCTGCCGAGCGCGACGACCGCGTGATGATCGAGCATGTCGAGGCCCGCGTCCAAGGTTCCGACGATTCGCACGTCCGTTTTAAGGTCGAGGCTATCGCGCTTGACGATAAGGACGTGGCATCTTTGGCTACCGCGATGCAGCAGCGCATCGAGGAAGCTTGCGACACCATGCTCGGCACGCCGGGTACGACCGCGCGCGTCCGTTTTTTGCCGTCCAAGACTACCGTCCAGACCGTGGAGGTTTCCGGTGAGTGATACCAATCAAGATAAGACCGCTCGTACGCCGCGCCTGACGATTGACCAGAGCGCCACGCCGGCGAGCGAACCTGTTGATTCCAAAGCAGAGGCAACCGAGTTGCAAGACGCGGCAGCCGCGGATTTTGACGAGGCTATGGGTCTCATCAAGGGTACGGGCGCTGCCATCTGGAGCTATGCTGTGCGTCATCCCAACACCACGCTTGGCGCCGTCGCTGGCTTTATCCTCGCCGTGTTGGTGCTCACGTTGGGCCTGTGGGACACGCTCGTCATTGCATTCTTCGTGCTGATCGGCGCCGTGATCGGCCAAATTCGCGACGGCGAGAACGGGATCGTCAACTTCTTCGGCCGTCTGTTTAGCGGCCGCTAATATGTATTCGACTGTCGCATCCGCGGCAGGCATAAGGAGGAACCATGGCTTTTAATACGAAGGTCGATGT
>DBFABM010000045.1:0-9209 GCA_048194085.1 Collinsella aerofaciens | reverse complement strand
GGGTTACCAACAAGTAATACGACTTCAAAAAAGGCCATAAATAGGTAAGAAATCAGAGAGGCTTGGACGCAAGCCTGAAGATTCGACCCCTCGACTGATTTAAGGCAACCATAAGACAGGCAAAACACGGATCCCAATATCAATACGAACCCAATAACGCCTGTGGCAACTAGATAATAAACGTAGCTATTATCCAACCATAACGTGTTATAAGGAGTAAGACCCATTCCATAGGAGCTGTTGGAGACATAGCCAAGTCCAACCATTAAACGACCACTTCTAAATAACTCAGGCAACGCATGGTCCAACAAAGTTAATCGATTCGATTGAACAATGGCACTATCAAGTGACATCGAGCCAAGAACGCTCGAAATAGCGTACGCAATAGCCATCAAAAGCACCAACCGTGAAACACGGTAGGCGAGCCTAGAATACTTGCCACCGGTTTTAAGGCGTCCTGAACAATAGAACGCAATAAGCAGAGCTAAGCCAATTAATGAACTACGGGAAGCGCTGCAGAGCAACATCAGCAGGGCCACAGCCAATAATCCAAAATCTATGGAAATGATGAACCAACCTTGGCCGCGTCGTTCCTCACACACGTTCATAAATATAAACATCATGAATAAAGCGACACACATTCCTCCGAGTGTATTTGGATGGCCAAACCCAAATACCGTACGAACTCGTTGGTCGGCACTAAAAAGAGATGACAGTCCACTTAAATTAACGTCACCAAAATGTGTAAACAGCTGGACAGTCAAAATAATGCCTAATAAATGAAAGCAAAGAGCGCAGAAACCCCGTTGGATATTTCTATCCCTGACATACCAGGCAGTAAAAACAACCACAAGAAAGAAGAGGACCATAGCTTGGCCTATACCTAAACTCCCAGGCATTCTTGGATTGGTAAAGACATAACAAAACAGCACAATGTGTGATGCAAGCAATACAAAAAAGCCAGAAAAAGCAGTAGGTCTATATATCCCTTTATTTAGTTCCAAGAGCCAGAGTGTTCCGACAAATGCAAGGTAAACAGCCTGAATCAAAATAGTTAAAGCAGATGAATCAATAACCTGAGCAATAACAAGCACTCTAGTTGTATATACGGCCGCAAATAATAAATAGAACACCAATGTATCGATTTTTTTTGATGAAATGGCCCGTCCGTAACCCACTATTCCCCCCTTAAAAACAACCTTGCAAGTGCGTACCATCTAAAACGTAAAATCAAATAGCGAAGTAAATCTTTTATTGAGCACGGCCTGAAATCAGTTAATAATTCTTGAACCCCGGCTTTCTCAATCCAAGAATCAACCACTTTGAATGAATTGCCCTCTCGCACTGACAGAGCAGCATCGCAAGGGCGATCGCCGCGATTACGAAAGAAGCCCATCGCGCGAGCTGCGCGCGGCGTCTCGGCAGCAGAGAGTACAAGACGAGGCAACCAAAGCAGGCTCCGCCCAGCGAGTTGGGTTGGCCGGACCCGAACACAGAGCGCATCCTGTCCGACGAGCTCATAATGTTCATAACACCACACAGGTTCAAATCCCCAAGGTGCGTCAAGAGGCAAAACGCCAGCAATCCGCCGATTGTGTAAAACGAGAGCCGGACAAAGAGGTCGAATATTTCTCTGGTCCTGATGAAATAGGCGGTGAGACCTATCACCAAGACGAATAGAAGGGCCGACTGAGTCAAGGAGTACTCGGAAGGCATCATTGGGTTGGTCAGCACGAGGCAGAAGAGCACGGTATGTAAAGCCATTAGCGCGAAGCAGGCAAACCCGTCTCCTAAGCATCTTACCCTTCCCAAGATCAAATCGATGGCAAGAACAGCGCCGAGAAGCCCGATGTAGGCAAGCTGGACCAGAATGGTCGCTGCCGATGATTCTATTAACGTGCTGAGAACAAGCCCCCTAGACAAGAGCACTATGGGCCACAGGACGGAAAAACAGACCACAGACAGCCTGGCAGACGCAAGGCTCACGTAGCCCCCGCGCACGCGATCCCGCCGTACTCCGCCATATCCAGAGACTCCCCGCGCTGCGAGGCGTTGCTCATCGCTAGCCGCAATGACCATTTAGCACCCCCTTAAAAACAGCGCGGCAAGCGAGTATGCGCCCCTGCGAAGCATCGCCAGCCTGGCTCTATCCTTACAATCTCGCGCCACAGCCCCCCGTATGCTGTCGAGGCCTTCGATTGATTCGAGCACAGCCGAAATCTCGGTCGAAAGCACCCCGTGCCTCTTGAGCCGCCCGGCGTAGTTCGCCAAAATCCGAGCCATCGAAAGGCGCGCTTCATTCCTCTCAGCCTCGCCGAGACCGCACGCATCGCAAAAGCCCATCAGGGCCGCGTACATCTTCCCATAATCCTCGGCATCGGATGCGCTGGGGGGCCGCTCCGTCCTGCTGCCCTCGTTGGCCACATACACGTAGGCGGTTTGGGGAGAATATGCAGCCGTACGAGCCTTCTCGAGGAAGGCAAGGTTGAAGCAAAGGTCCTCCCCGAGACCTTGACCAAGGGGAAACAGAACTCCCTTGCTCAAGGCTTTCTTGTAAAGCCTTGAGCAAGGGGAATTCGCCGTGCACGTTAGGGCGAGAGCTCTCGCACGCCCGATATCCGAGGGAGAGAGCTGCGGTTTCACGACCCTCTGAGAGCCATCGCTCTCTCGAACGTAATCAAACGTGATGTAGTCCTCGCCGCCCCGCTTAGCGTCGAACGCCATGCCGAGATAGCCTGGCGCAGCATAGTCGTCGGCGTCAACGAAAGCGATGTAGTCGCCGTTCGCGGCAGCAATGCCGAGATTCCTGGCAGAGCTCACGCCCCCGTTGCCCTGACGAATGCAACATGCAATGCCCGGGTGCAGGCGGCACCAGTTGTCGCAAACCTCCGCAGTGTTGTCCGTCGAGCCATCGTCGACGACTAATATCTCGTAGCGCCCAAGGAAGCGTACGTCCACGAGCGAGTCGAGTGCCCTAGGGAGGGAGACTGCCGCATTGTAGGCAGGTATAACGATACTGAGCTCCATGCAGCTCACCGCCGGTCCTTAAGGGCGGAGCCCACCTTGGCAGCGGCAAGGATAGCGGGGTAGCACCGGCTGCGGATCAACGTGAGGAACGCCCGAGCAGACCTCGGCAACTTCTCTATATCTATGCCTCCCGTGGCGTTCGTCTTCTCAATGCCCTCCTTCAAGTGTCTGCAGGATGAGACGAAACCGCGATTCGCCCTAGCTTCATGGAATATAGCCATGAAAAGCCAGTATGCCTTAAATGCGTTCAGCTGGTCGTCGAGCCACTCCTCCTTACTGCCGAGCCTCGACACGAGGTAGTCGATGAGAAGCCTGTTGTTCTCGAACCTCGTCGGGTCGTAGGCCGTGCTTATCGAGGACTCGTTGCCCTTGAAGTAGCAGTAGAGAGCGTCTTCTAGAACGACTAGAGACGTGGAGTGATAAAGCGCCTCGAAGACGTAGGCGTTGTCCTCGCCCATCCTAATGCGCTCGTCCTCGCAGTGATGCTTAAGCAGAATCTCACGTCTGTAGACCTTGTTGCAGGCCATCGGGTTGAAGATGCCCCGGCAGAAAGGCAGCCTTTTGTCCCAAATCATATACGGCAGAATCTCTCCGCGCAGGCGCGCACTATCGTAAAACCCGCTCGCAGCATAGCAGGGCACAGGTTCCTCGCGATCGGGATAGACCATAGTCGCATTGAAGATGACGGCATCTGGTTTGTAAGGCTCAATCGCCCGTGACCAAAGCGTCTCGAGGGCGTCCTCGACCATCCAGTCATCGGAATCTACCGGGACGATGTAATCTCCCGCTGCAATGGCGAGACCGGCATTGCGAGCGCTACAGAGACCGCCGTTCGGCTTGTGGACGACCTTGACCCGGGCGTCCGTCGATACGTAGCTCTCACACAACGCGGGACTGCCATCGGAGGACCCGTCATCGACCAGCACCACCTCGAAATCGCTAAAGCCCTGGCCAAGAACGCTCTCCACGCAGCGTGGGAGCCACGGCTCGACGTTGTATACGGGTATCACAACGGAAAACACCGGCATCGCTAAAGAACACCACCAATCGCGAACGAGTCCCCACATGGGACGCTATACAAACAAATAGAAGCCAACAACAGCTCACGCCTCCCTGTGCCGCGCTCCGTCAGATGGAAGGCGAACAAGGGACAAAGCAAAGCCCCCAATCGCGTGAAGAACCCATGCGACCAGAACGGTTCCCGCGACCGAGAACGCGATGAATGGCCCCGACGAGAGCCCCCCCCTGCAATTTCGGAAACGAGGGAGAATACCGTCCCGTGCACGAGGTAAACCTCGTAAGAGATCGACCCAAGGATGGCGTTCAACCTGCTTCCCAGCGAAAGCAGGGAGTCAACGACCAGCATGAGCATGACGAGCGCCATGCCGAGCAGAATCTTGAGCAGGTAGTCGCCGAAGAAAGGCACGCCCTTGCACTTGAGATAAAGGAACCCGATAAGGACAGAAGCCGCTGTTGTCAACGCGAGACTGGCAACAGGCCTGCAACGAAGGGCATCGCAAAGGTGATCCTTGTTCCGCGAGAGCAAGATGCCCCACGCAAACCCCCATATCTCCGTCGGCCAACGGTAAATCGGGCTCAAATCCCCAGCGACATAGCCAACGACGCTCAAAAGTGCCACGCAACCGACGGTAAGGAGGTCCTTGCGAGCTTTGTCGACAGGAAGGAACTTGTTGGTCGCCCAGAAGGCAAGGTAGCAGAGCAGCAGCCAGACGACCCAGTTATCGACCCTGAGCAGGGTGAGAATCGAATCCGGACTCCCGAAGGCATAGCTCTCCACAAGCTTCAGCACATTGACGAGCAGACACGGGACGAGAATCTTCGGAAGCCTCCTGATCCAGAAGCCGTCCAGCGCCCGGACCCCTCTCGACGCAAGGCCGAGCGAAAGCCCATAAGCCGAGGTCATGAAGAAGAAGGTGACCCCGATGTAGGCGAAGCTGCCCACCGCGTCTTGAATCGGGTTCTGATAAGCGACAGGAACATGCACAAGGATGATGACGAGGCACCAGAAGCCACGAAGGGCGTTGGACTCCTCCTTGCTGAAGAAATCCTCCCTAGCAGGATGGCGCCGAGCGCCTCCGACGCCCACCGCCGCGATGAGCGCCAGGACGAGCCCCATGCATATGAGGTCGAGCGGGGCCACCTACAGCGCCTCCTCGGTCTCGTACACGTGGGCGTCGGCTCGGCTCGCGTCGGAGAGGCCGTCGTTGATCGCGGCGTGCATGTCGCAGGTGGAAAGAGCGTCCAGCTCCTCCTTCGTCACCTTGCCCGACTCGTAGTCGCGCACGATGGGGAGCTCGTGCATGTCGAACTTCTTGCCGGGCTTGAGCTTGTGCGCCAGCACCCACGAGGCGGGTTTCCAGATGTACTTGTGCATGGCCGGAGACACGGAGCCGATCATCCAGCAGTTGCGGTCGCAGTGGCGCACGCAGCCGCGTACCTTCTCGGCCTGGGCGCTCCCCCACAGCTCATCCCAGGACTCGTCGTTAAGGTTGCCCATAACGAGCTTCTCCTTGGTGCCGTTGCAGGGCATTACGTCGCCGTAGGGGTCGATGAAGAACGTGTCGAACGCCATATCGCACGGGAGCAGGCGCTTCTGCCCATAGATGTAGTTGATGAGGCCCATGTTGAAGTACGCGCGGAACCACTTCTTGGGCTCGTTGGACTTGAGGAGCTCGTTTACCAGGTCCTCGAAGTTCTGGGCCACCATGGGACGGTCCTTGATGATGTTCTTCGCCTCGACAAAGTAGAAGCTGTTGTGCAGGCTGGCGGTGGCGAACTCCATGCCGAGCTCGTCGGAAAGCTTGTACAGCTGCACCAAGTCCGCAGCGTTGCGATCCTGCACCGTCATGCCAAAGCCCACGTCCGGGTGCTTCATTTCCACAAGCTTCTTGAGCGTCTCGTAGCCGCGGTTGAAGCCATCCTGGAGACCACGGATCTCATCGTTGGTCTGCTGCAAGCCCTCGATGGAGATGCGAATTCCCACCTGGGGGAATTCCTCGGCAAGAGCGATGATGCGATCCGTAAAGAAGCCATTGGTGGAAATGACGATACGGTCGGACTTCTTGTACAGCTCGCGCACGATATCTGCAAGGTCGGTCCTGATAAAGGGCTCACCACCGGTGATGTTGGTGAAGTACATACGTGGGAGCTTCTTGATCACGTCGAGGGAGAGCTCCTCCTCCGGACGGCTGGGAGCCTTGTAGCGGTTGCACATGGTGCAGCGCGCGTTGCAGCGGTAGGTGACGATGACGGTACCGTTGAGTTTCTTTTCGACCATCTATTTAACCTTTCAAAATCAAGCTGAATACAATTCGAGGGTCCGCTCGACGACGGAG
This sequence comes from Collinsella aerofaciens, assembly GCA_048194085.1. GTDB lineage: Bacteria > Actinomycetota > Coriobacteriia > Coriobacteriales > Coriobacteriaceae > Collinsella > Collinsella aerofaciens_CO. Next base: position 2,826 of record DBFABM010000045.1, on the reverse strand, counting down.
TCCCAGTTGTAGGATTTCTCGACGTGTGCCTTGGCGGCGGCGCCGAGGACTCTCCCGCGGCCACTGTCAGCGAGCAGGCCTTGCAGCGTGGCCCGCAGGGAATCGGCACTGCCCTTCTCGAACGTCACGCCGTTGCCGGCGAGGACGTCCGCGCACTCGGGGATGTCGCTCGTCACGCAGCAGCAGCCATATGCCATCGCCTCCAGCAGGCTCATGGGCATGCCCTCGACATCGGACGGCAGTACGTAGGCGTAGCAGTTGGAGTAAAGCTCCTCCAGGGGCTCGCCGTTCACGAAGCCGGTGAAGAGGATGCGGGGGTCGCCCTGCGCGGCCTCGCGAAGGGACACCTCGTACTCGGAGGTGTCCGAACCGCCGCCGGCGATGACAAGTTTCTTATCTGTATCAAGTCCCTTGAAGGCATCGATCAGGAGCTCGGGGCGCTTCTCGGGAACGAGCCGGCCCAGGTACAGCAGGTAGGAGCCCTCGTCGAGCCCCCACTTCTCCTTTATCTGATTGACCGGTCTCGGCTGTTTTACCTCGATACCGTTGGGGATGAACGTCGCCGTGCGGCCGTAGGCACCCTCGAAGTAGGACTGGGCCGATTTGGACAGGACGACGAGACCGTCGGCCTTAGTGGCAGCGGCCTTCTCCCCCATCTTGATGTAGGTGCTGGCGAGCCTGCCCCACTTGGCGCGCTGCCAGTCCAGGCCGTGGATGGTGGCCACGGTGCGAATGCCGGCGCGCTTAGCCAGAGGCAGCGGCACGCAAGGACCCTCGGCGTGGTAGTGAATCACGTCGGGACGGTCCTTGATGGCAGTCAGAGTGGCGAAGTATGAGGAGCTCAGCGCGGCGAGCCCCTTCTTGTCGATCGTCCTCACGGGGACGACGCGCACACCGTCGACCTTGCGCTCGCGGCCATCCGCGGCGTCGCCGGTCATGACGTCCGCGCCGGAGCGGTCGTAGCAGGTGACCTCGTGGCCGAGTACCGCCATGCGGCGGGCGAGCTCGGTCACGACAACCTCCACGCCACCCTCGCGGGAGCCGTATCTCTTATGTCCGATCATCGCGATGCGCATCTAGCACGCACCCTTGCCGGTGATGACCTCGATCACCGTGAGGACGACGATCTTGAGGTCGGTGATGACGCCTCGGCTGGCGATGTACTCCAGGTCTCGTCGGACCATGCCGTCGAACCCGGTCGAGTTGCGCTCCGTCACCTGCCACCAGCCGGTGATCCCCGGCTTCACGGCCAGGCGCTGCAGGTCGTACTCCGTGTACTCTGCCACCTCGTTCGGCAGAGGCGGGCGCGGGCCCACGACGGACATCTGGCCAAGGAACACGTTGAGGAACTGCGGGAACTCGTCGATGGAGTGCTTGCGGATGAACTTGCCGATCTTGGTGACGCGGGGGTCGTCCTCCATCTTGAACATGGCGCCAGCGATCTCGTTTCGCTCCTTGAGCTCAGCGAGGCGTTCGTCGGCATCCCTGTACATGCTGCGGAACTTCCACATACGGAAGGTAGACAGACTGCCGTCGCGATGAGTCTGCCCCATGCGAATCCGCCTGTAGAACGGGTTGCCCTCGCTCTCCAGGCGGATGGCGGCGGCCAAAATCAGGCTCGGAATGGCGATGACTACCAGCACGCAGCCGCTGAACACGATGTCGAACGCGCGCTTGACGGTACGGTAGGCCAGGCGCGTGCGGTCCCAATCTTTAATTGATTGCATGGCCTTGTAGCGCATACTCACGTCTCCGCCGCTCATTGCCTGGGCAACGAGCGCGGCCCCCACCGGCGCGTTTTGCCCTGTCACTTCTTTAGTAGTCAAGTTCAAATCCACGTCCCCGTTCCCCAGGGATCCCCCAATCGATGAATTCAAATTGCGAATGAAATGCCAATGTGACGTCCCCTTACGTCTTACTGGGCACGTCCAGCGGAAGCAGCTCCCTAAAAGCGGAGTCGCCTTCGCCCACGTCTACCAGGCACCAGCGCTTATGACGGTCGATCTTCTTTACACGGGCCTCTTGCCCTACCAAGGGCCCTTGCTCTATGTGCAGCACGCCATCTTCTATACGGGCTACGCTGTTGCGAACCACGCCGTCGTCGTCGAGCACGCTGCGGTACCAGTCCTGCGCATCGTCCGGCATGGGCGCATAAGCCCGCTCCCTGCTGCCGGCAATACGGCAGCCAAAGCTCAACTGGGCCAAAGCCTTATCGAGCAGGGCGGCATCGCGCGTGGCGACGAAGAAGTATTCCTTGTACATGGGTTTGGTTTGGAGCGACCATGCGCCGTCCCGCTTAAACCAGAACTCCTTTTGCATCACAAAGGCGTCCTGCATCAACTCGTGCGGGATAATGCGGCGGACCTTTTCGCAGGTCTCGCGCTCTTTTCCATTAGGGGTGTGGACCAGATACCAGCGGACGCGGCCATGCTGGCTGTTGGTAATAGCGCCACTAAAGGCGCCAGGCAGCTGCTCTTGGCGCCGCATTGTCTGTTCCATCTCTCGCCCCCTTAACTTGCATCCGCGACGCACGCGGATGCAGAGACGTTAAGAACAGGCTTCTCGCTCGCAGCTAGGCGCAGTCGCAAAAGTACAGGTTTTTGTATCTTTCGACTGAGTTCATTATACGCGCAAACTGCTCGCGTTTTCCCAGATTGCACAAAATGCGCCGCGAATGGGTGCATCTCCTTGATTATCGACTTCATCCGAACACTTCCCACATTCATCCGTACATGTGCGGATGAATGTGGGAACCCGATACCCTGAGGGCCGGACCGGCCGGCCCCGGGAGATCGGAGGACGGCATGTCCGGAAAGAGGAAGAAGG
>DBFABM010000027.1:0-9830 GCA_048194085.1 Collinsella aerofaciens | reverse complement strand
CGGCGCCCTCAACGGCGTGAACTACAAGTCGCACCAGATCGGCCGTGCCAACCGCATCAACCTGGCTTTCTGTAACGACAACCGCTTCATGGGCGCCGCATCGTTTGCGTCCACGGGCTCCATTGTGGGTTACGACTTTATCTTCAACGATGTCCAGGACCGCCTGGATCCTTTTGACAACGAGACGTTCGACGCAAGCCCCATCGAGATGTACGCTGTCGCGACGGACATGCTGTTTGGAACCGCCGCGTACCTGCCGGTCAAAAGCGCTGTGCTCGATCTCGACGCCGTGCGCGCCTCGACTTCGTTGCCGCTGGTGACGCCTCCGGTCGAGATCGACGGGCACAAATACGTCGACGGTGGCGTTGCCGATTCGGTCCCCATCGAGCATGTGCTCGAGGAGGCGGGCTTCGACCGTGCGGTCGTTATCGTCACCCAAGACCGTTCGTTCGAAAAGAAGCCCTACGAGTTTATGCCGGCCGCGCGTGCGCGTTATGCCGACTACCCCTACTTGCTCGAGGCCATCGAGACGCGTCATGACCGCTATAACATCCAGCGTATGCACCTGTGGAAGTATGAGCGCGAGGGTCGCGCTCTGGTCGTCGCTCCGCAAAAGCCGGTCGAGGTCGGACATGTTGAGCACGATCCGGCAAAGCTGCTCGACCTGTATATTCAGGGCCGCCAGGAGGCAAAGCGCTTGCTGTCCGACATCGAGGCATTCGTCGAGCGCTAGCGCCGCAACACTATGGCCCATGGACGACATGTGCAGAAACTCTGGTCGGAGCCAAAATACCTGTTGACTCGTACGGCGAGCGGGGTAATATGGACGGGTTACTTGCAGAGCCCCGTGAATCTCTGTAACAACACGTACTGTACATGGAGGAGTCTAAGTGATTTCGAAATCGACTCACTACGCCAAGCAGGGCGAGGTCCAGCGCAACTGGGTTCTCGTCGACGCCGATGGTGCTGTCCTGGGCCGTCTTGCCACCCAGATCGCAATGATCCTGCGCGGTAAGAACAAGCCCCAGTTCACGCCCAACAGCGACTGCGGCGACTTCGTTGTCGTCATCAACGCCGATAAGGTCCAGCTTACCGGTAACAAGGCCGACACGAAGACCTATTATCGCCACAGCGGCTACAACGGCGGCCTCAAGGCTGAGAGCTTCCGCCAGGCTATGGAGAAGCACCCGGAGAAGGTCATCGAGCGCGCCGTTCGCGGCATGCTGCCCAAGACCACCCTCGGCCGTGCCCAGATGACCAAGCTTAAGGTCTACGCTGGTGCCGAGCATCCGCACGCTGCCCAGAACCCCACGAAGATTGAGCTGGAGGCTTAAAGATGGCTGAGAACACCGTTGTCTACCAGGGTACCGGCCGTCGTAAGAACGCCGTCGCCCGCGTCCGTCTCGTCCCCGGCACCGGCAAGGTGACCATCAACAAGCGTGACGCCGAGCAGTATTTCGGCCGTCATCAGCTCGTTGAGAACGCCCTTGCTCCCTTCAAGGTGACCGACACCGCCGGTCAGTTCGACGTTATCGCTCTGTGCGATGGCGGCGGCATCTCCGGTCAGTCCGGCGCTCTGCGCCTGGGCATCGCTCGTGCTCTTCTGAACGCTGGCGATTACCGTGCTGACCTCAAGAAGGCCGGTTTCCTTACGCGCGATGCTCGCGTGGTCGAGCGCAAGAAGTACGGCCTCAAGAAGGCCCGCCGCGCTCCCCAGTTCTCCAAGCGCTAAGGTTTTATCTCCTTACGAGATACAATGTACAAGCGGGGCCTGCCGATTGCTCGGCGGGTCCCGTTTTTCTTTTTCGACTAGGGTGGGCGATTGCGTTTTGCCCACTTGGGAAGGAGCGATCCTATGCCCCAGAACATCTTCGGTACCGACGGCGTCCGTGGCGTCGCCAACGCCGACCTCTCGTGCGACCTCGCGTTTCGCCTTGGCCGTGCGGCGACCAAGTTCCTTGGTCCGGACATTTGCATCGGTCGCGATACGCGTCTTTCGGGCACCATGCTCGAGAGTGCTCTGACCGCCGGCATTATGGCCGAGGGCGGCCGCCCGCACTGCTGCGGCGTCATTCCTACGCCGGCCGTGGCGCTGCTCACCGTTCAAAACGAGCTCGACGGTGGCATCGTCATCTCCGCTTCGCACAATCCGCCAGAGTTCAACGGCATCAAGTTCTTTAGCCGCAAGGGCATGAAGCTTCCCGACGCGGTTGAGGAAGAGATCAGCGCCTGGGTCATGTCCGAGGAGGCCATGGCTGCCGATGCGCTGCCGACCGGCGCCGGCGTGGGTCACATCATCAAGATGAAGGATGCCCGCAAGGCCTATGTCGATCATGCCATCAGCACGCTCGACGGCCTTAAGCTCGACGGACTGGTTGTTGCCGTCGACTGCGGCCACGGTGCTTCGTGCCAGACCACGCCTGCCGCGCTCCAGCGCCTGGGCGCCACGGTCCATGCCATCAACACCGATTACTGCGGCACCGACATTAACGTCGAGTGCGGCTCCACGCACCTTGAGCCTCTGCGCGAGCTCGTGCTGCGCACCCACGCCGATATCGGCCTGGCCCACGACGGCGACGCCGATCGCGTGCTGTTCGTGGACAGTGAGGGTAACGAGATCGATGGCGACTACATCCTGGCTATCTGCGGCTCCGACCTTGCTGCTCGCGGCAAGCTCGCCAACTCCGAGATCGTCTCGACCGTCATGTGTAACCTGGGTTTCTCCATCGCAATGAAGGAGCAGGGCTTTGAGATGGTCCAGACCGCCGTGGGCGACCGCTACGTTTTGGAGCGCATGCTCGAGGACGGTGCCGTTATCGGTGGCGAGCAGTCCGGCCACATCATCTTCCTGGAGCACAACACCACCGGCGACGGTCTGGTGACGGCTCTGCAGCTGCTGGCCGTGCTCAAGCGCACCGGCCGCACCCTTACCGACCTTGCTGGCATCATGAAGAAGTACCCGCAGGTGCTCGTCAACGTGCATTCGGACAACAAGGCCGGCCTGGACGATTGCCAGCCCATTTGGGACGCCGTCGCTGCCGCCGAGAAAGAGCTCAACGGTCGCGGCCGCATCTTGGTGCGCCCGAGCGGTACCGAGCCGCTGGTTCGCGTTATGGCCGAGGCGGAGACGCACGAGCTGACCCAGCGTGTTGTTGACGATATCGTCGAGGTTGTCAAGCGCGAACTTCCCTAATGGCCAAAAACGGGTGCCAAGTGGTAAACTGACAAGGTTATTTTGATTGATTGGTATGTCCGAGGGGGAGCATGTTCACTAAAGTCCTAAGGTCTTTTGGTATGCGTGGTCGAGTCCTTACGCTGGATGCTCCCATCTCGGGTGATGTCATTCCGTTGTCCGAGGTCAATGACCAGACGTTTGCCACCGGCCTTTTGGGCCAGGGCGTGGCGATTCAGCCCACCGGAACGCGTGTGATTGCACCGGCTGACGCCAAGGTCGAGGCCATTTTTCCCACGGGACACGCCGTTGCGCTTAACACGGTCGATGGCTTGGACGTGCTCATCCACGTTGGTTTGGACACTGTTCAGCTCGAGGGCAAGCACTTTACCGTACATGCGCAAGTGGGTGACATCGTCCATAAGGGCGATGTACTCATTGAGTTCGATCGCGAGGCAATTGCTGCCGAGGGCTACGATGTGACGGTTCCCATCTTGGTGTGCAACTCCGTTGAGTTCTCGAGCATTAAGGGCTCCGTTGGCGTGCATGTCGAAGAGATGGACCAGCTCATCGTTGCTCGCGAGCGCTAGCAAGTGCACGTGGCCATTAGCCTACAATTCAAACACGTTTACGGAGGGCGCCCTTGAAAGAGGACGCCCTCCGTGGCAAGATGGGAAACGTCCGAGGCTAAACAGCTTCGGGTCACCGTGGACGGGCAGGGGCCTCGACGCGGCTAGACACGAGACACATACATTACGCGACCTCGCCCTGGTGGCCGCACACGTTGGTTGCGGCCGACGCGGGCCGCGGGCAAGTGCTTGTAAGGGAGCCTTGCCTCTCTTGTACGAGAAAGGACGCGTAATGAAGATCATTAAAGCTAAAGACTACGAGGATATGAGCCGCAAGGCTGCCAATATTATCTCGGCGCAGGTTATCCTCAAGCCCGACTGTGTGCTGGGCCTTGCCACCGGCTCCACCCCGATCGGTGCCTACAAGCAGCTCGCTGCTTGGTACGAGAAGGGCGACGTCGACTTTGCCGAGGTCAGCACCTACAACCTGGACGAGTATCGCGGCCTTTCGCACGACGATCCCCAGAGCTATCACTACTTCATGCGTGAGAACTTCTTCGATCACATCAACATCGACCTGAACAACACGCATGTGCCCGACGGTTCCAACCCCGACGCCGCCGCTGCCTGCTCTGAGTACGACAAGATCGTCGCCGCCGCCGGTTACCCGGATCTGCAGCTGCTCGGCATTGGCAACAACGGCCACATCGGCTTCAACGAGCCCGATGACCACTTCTCCAAGGGTACACACTGCGTCGACCTCACCGAGAGCACCATTCAGGCCAACAGCCGCCTGTTCGACAGCATCGACGATGTTCCCCGTCAGGCCTACACCATGGGCACTCAGACCATCATGTATGCCCGCATGATCCTGGTTGTCGCCAACGGCGAGGCCAAGGCTCAGGCCGTGCACGATATGTGCTATGGTCCGGTTACGCCCAAGTGCCCGGCTTCGATCTTGCAGCTTCACACCAACTGCGTTGTCGTTGCCGACGAGGCCGCCCTTTCGCTCTGCGAGTAACGCGAATCTTGCAGCTCGACATAGCCTTGCCTAAGGCCTCCGCTTTGCGGGGGCCTTTTTGCTATCCCTTTCCGCCCATTTGACCAAAAACTTGCCGCAAGCTTGACGAATGCCGGATGTCCAACAGCTTGATTCATTCTATACCAGATTCTATGCAAAAATGCCACTAGAAGGTCGTAGACGGTAGCGGGTGCTAGGCGAGTTGAATGACATGGCTGAACCTTGTTCATCTGCGTTACACTGCCGCTTAGATGGGACAAGCTGACAAGCTCATTTACCTGCTTAAAGACCGATTAGTCGGGGGATTAATAACAATCGGCCCTCGCTGTACAAAAACTTGCCGCTTGCGTACCAAAAGACAACCTAAAACACAAGGTCGCTCTATTCATAGCGCGGCTTGTATGGTCTTGCGGCTACAGTGTCCATACGGTCGAGTTGAGGAGCGGGCATGGTAAACGATTTGAGCGGTATAGACGACCTCGAGCTGATGCCGCTGGGTGGAGGCTATATGGTGCGACGCGAACGCTTGATGAATGAGCTTATCGCCAAGGGCCGAAAGGCCGGCATCGTGGTTCTTTATGCGCCCGACGGGTTTGGGAAGACCTCGGTGTTGCTGCAGTACACCCATGAGGTTAAATGCGACCCGACGCGAGGCCCCGTGCGGATTATCGAGGCCGATCGCGCCACTGGGCGCGAGGTGTTTATGCAGCTCGAGGTGGTTACCGAAGAACTCAAAGACAAACCGCACTCCCTTATCGCGATTGATAATGTGCCAAACCTCGATCAGCACGATACCGAAGACCTCATCGACAGGATTCGCGGCCTGCGCGCTATGGGGGTAGGGGTCTTTATCTCCTGCCGTCCTTCAAATCGTCAGCTGATTCATGGGCTGGGCGATTCGGTTAAGATCAATGCGCAGATGCTCAAGGTGCATGCCTATGAGTATTCGGCGTGGGCATCGGCGTTTTCGATCAGCACATCGCTCGACTTCTATCAGCTCACGCAGGGCGTGCCCGAGCTCGTTTCGGCATTGCAGACGGGTCTGTATGGCCAAGGCGACGTAGCCGGTCTGCTCGAAAACGAGATTGTCAACGTATATGGCGCGGCACTTGCCGATCTGGCTTCGCTCGACAATAATGCGCTGTTTTGCGTGGCATGTCTCATGGTTTTGATGGGCGAGGGCAATATCGCAGAACTCGAGGCTTGCGGGGTGAGGCTGTCGATGGTCGACCAGTCCTATTTTGTACGCGACTACCCGATCTTTGGCTTGGATCCCGCCGAGCGGAGTTTTACGTGTCTGGGCACGGAGGATAACGGACGCTTGCGCTTGCGTAAGTTGGTGGCCGAGGTCCGCCCCGAACTTGTTCCGAGGGCGGCCCGGATTTTGCTTAAGGCGGGCCGATGCGATGCGGCGATGGGCCTGGCGGACGCCTTTTTGGACCGTGAAGCGGTCCTTGAACTTGCTGGGCAGTATGGGGTCGATCTGGCTCTGACGGGGCACGGGGCCGATATCTGCCGAGCGGCGCTGGGCACGATCGATGCCGACGATCCGGCTCCAGAGCCAACGCCTGCCGAAGCGCTTGGCGTATATCTGGCAGCGGCCAGCGTGTCCAATACAAAGCTCGCTCGCTATATGGCATCGGTCGTCGAACGCGGGGGCGAACGGGCGGCCTGCGAAATAGACCCTGTTTCATGGAGGGTGGCCCAGGCGCTGACGGCTGTTTGCTATGGGGACAACGGGCTTGGGCTTCCTACGAACCTGGCCGTGCCAGAAATAGAGACGTCCCACACCGCACTCGACATGCTGTCCGCGCATATCGAGGTCAAGCGCTGCCTGACCGAGCGGGGAGATGACGGCGGCGTTCTACAGCAGCTCAAAACGAGCAAGGCCTACGACTGCGAGCTCGACATCGCGGGGATTGTTATACGGGCCGATAGTATGCTGGTGGAGCTCTTTGACGGGTCGTTTGCGGGAACCGACGAGCGCGACGACGAGATGACGGTGGTGCGGGAGGCGCTCGACGTACGTGGGCTTAAGGCGATGGCTATCTGGGTGCGCATGGTGTTGGCGGCACGGCGGCTCCTTTCCGGCTTGCCGGTAACCGACGATGCGGCGTTCAACGAGCTCGATCGTTTTGCCGTGCGCATGCGCGACAACCAGATTCAGCTGTTTGGCCTGTTGCTAGAAGGCTGGCAGTCGCTGGCAGAGGGACGGCCGGTCAATGCAAAGTTCCGTGCGGTCCAAGTGCTCAAACTTGCCGAGGAGTCGATTGCGTACATGCGCGATAACGCATTGCTGCTGGAGCGCGCGGCATATCTGCGTAACACCTCGATGGTTTCGGTGCGCGAGGAAGCGGAGTTGCTCGATATAAGCCAGACGCAGGTTGGTGGCGCAGAAGCCTGGATGGTGGCGCTGCATTTGGCGTGCGCGGGACGAGATAGCGATCTTGCGGCCTGGATGTCCATGAATCGTGCGGGGATTCTAGAGCCATCGTATCGGCTCTTTGCGCGCCTTGCCATGCATTGTCTGGGCGAGCCGGCGGGCAGGATACGCAAGAAGCTTCCCGTGCGCGAGCTGTCGCGGTACTCGCTGCGCGACGATTTGGAAGGGGAGGGCGAGCGCCTGTTCCAGGCTGGCGAGGTTGAAGCCGTTGATACCATCGACCATATCGAGATTCGCATGTTTGGTGCGTTTCGCGCCGAGCGCGACGGGTTTCCCATCACGGACAAAATGTGGCGCCGCAAGAAGGCGGCGACGCTTGCCGAGCGGCTTGCGCTGGGCATGGATGCGCTCGTCGATCGTGAGACGCTGGCCATGGAGCTGTGGCCCCATGCCGAGTTCAATAGCGCCCGCAACAACCTGTACTCGACGATATCGCGCTTGCGGTCGGCTTTGGGACCGACGCCGGATGGCAAGTCGTGCGTGCTCATCCAAAATGAATGCATCGGACTCAACGGCGACTACGTCAAGACCGATGTACGGCTGTTTGATCAGATAAGCCGCGAGGTTTTGGGAAATCGCACGGGTGCGCGCGGACCCCATTTAGTTGAGCTGTGCCTTAAGATTGAGCAGCTTTATGCCGGACCGCTGTATGTTCCCAATGGCTGTAATCCCACCTACTTTTTGCGCATGCGACGCATTATGCAGTCAAAGTACATCGATTGCATGATTAAGGGAGCAAATGCCGCTCTAGAAGAAAACGATCTGCAGTCGGCGATTTGGCTGGCGGAGTCGGGGCTTCGACAGGAAACGGCGCGTGAGGATATGGTGCGCTGCGCCATGCGCGTCTACAGTGCGGCGGGGCGGCGGCGCGATATCGTCGAGCTGTACAGCGGGCATATGCACCATCTGAGGGAGCAGGTCAATGGCGTGCCCGAGCCCGAGACGCGGCGTCTATACGAGCGCTTGGTGGAGGGGCGGCTCAATCGCGTGCTGGTCGAGCGATAAAAAACGGGCGCCCGAAGTACTTGGGCACCCGTAAGCTTGCTATGTGTTGGCTCGCCGATCACTGGCTCTTAGACGAGCTTGATCTTCTCGATGTCCTTGCGCGAGGACTCGCGATACAGCGAGAACTTGCGGCCGATGACCTGGACGACATCTGCGTGGCAACGCTCGGCGAGCTCCTCGGCGGCCTCGCGGGCGGAAAGGCTGGAGCCATCGAGCACGGAGCACTTAACGAGCTCGTGCTTCTCTAGGTAGGCGACCGTCTGCTCGACGGTGCCCTCATTGACATCGGACTTGCCGATGATGATGGCGGGGTTGAGGTGATGGGCCATGCTGCGAAGCTGCTTGACCTGTGCTCCTGTCAGTGCCATGGGTTCTCGCTTTCTATGTATGGGGCGCCCCTGCGACGGGGCCTTAATCTACGTGAGCTGTCCCACGATAGCGCAGGAACGGCGCGGTGTGGAGCGCGTTTGCCCAGTTCGCAAAGAATGCGGATGCCGAGTGAGTGGGCGGTGCGGGCTGCGAACAGGCTATGAGCTGGGCGCAGAGACCGGCTCCCATGCAATAAACGCCCAACGGACCTTACGGACGTGGTCGAGCATGTAGCGTCCCTGCGGCACGCCCTTGGAGCCCGGCTCGCCGGCACGGGGATTCTCAATCATGTGTTGAGCGATGTAGTCGCGCAGGCGGTCGATCTTATCCTCGTTGCCATGCTCGAGCATACGGGAAAAATCTGCTACGCCCGCCTCAAGGCTATCGAAGGTGTCGCGACGAGGCGATTCAAAGTATGTAACCTGCGGCAAGGCACCCATCTGAATAAGGATGTTGAAGGCGTACACAAAGCCATTGCTGCAGGTAACGGAGGCGCCAATGGCGTTCATCAAGTGCAGATCATAGCGCGGGCTGGAGTTGGCGACCATCGTGACAGCACAACGCCGACGAGCCGTACGGTCAAGCTTGACAAGTGCGCCTTTTAGGTTGGTCGTGGTGACAGAGCGACTGGCAAAGGCAACATCCACCGCTTTCGCGACCGGTCCAACCAAATCCCAATCATCATCCCAAGCAAGCTCAAGCGGCGTAATAAGATCTTCGAGCCCGTAATACTCAATGCCGGCATCAAGCGTGCCCAACATGGCAGGAGAGAAGTCGGCAGCAATCACGGAATGCCCAGCCTGAGCAAGCGGAATAGCAATCGACCCAGCCCCACACCCCATATCGAGCACCGACTCGCCGGGCTCAAGTGCCAACAGCTTTATAAAATCCCGAGCATAAGGGGCAGTCTCCAAGGGCCGAAAATGCCGAGCCCGCTTATCCCATTCAAAAGAATCATCAGCCCGCCGCCGACCAGCTTGCAGGCGCATCCACTCCTGATTCCAATCAGCAGAAAGAAGCTCAGAGCGAGCATCCCCATCAACCACGGGCCAACCTCCTAGCAACAAAAAAGCGACTCCCCCCAAAAGAAGAGCCGCAACCAGCATATATCAGAAAAAGAACCGTTCCAACGCCAAACCGCCGCACCAGCCAAGTGGTGCAGGAGCGAAGCAACTGCAACCGGGATAGAACCCAACTGAGGTCCCGTTGTGCGGGAGCCCCGGGGCGGGCAAATATATAAGGTTGATAGCG
>DBFABM010000026.1:0-60382 GCA_048194085.1 Collinsella aerofaciens | reverse complement strand
GCACGCTACGCAAGCGAGTGGGCCGACGAGGACAAGGACGACGTTCTGACTTTTGTATTGCCCTTCGAGAAGAAGGCTGACCCTTCGGGTCACGGTGCTCCGGATGCTTCGCCGGCACCTGCACCTGTTCCCGCGCCCGAGCCTGAGCCGGCACCTGCACCTGAGTCGGCGTTCGAGCCAAGCTCCGACGAGGAACCTCAGGACGAGTAGCCATGCCGTCTGCCATTTGGGGACGGGGTAGAAATGGTAGAAATAGCGCTTGAAGAATGAGCGGGGGCGGACGTTTCGATACGTCCGCCCCCGCTCTGCTTTAGCCAGGCTGTTATGGATGGGTGTGACGACTACTCGTCGTGCTTCTCCTCGCGGCGTGCAGCAGCGCGTGCGTCGTGGATGCCCTTGATCGCGGCATGGCGAGCCGTTCGGGCATCATGGATGGCGTCGCGAGCCTCGGCGGTCGTCGCCTTGGCAGAGCGCAACTTGGCGGCCAGATCGGGGTTGGTTTCGGCGACCGCGGTAATCGCGGGGCCGTCGAGCTCCTCTTGCGTGGGCTCGGCCAAAAAGTCGATAGCATACTGGGCAGCCACCATGGAGCCCTTTGCCAGCACGGTCTCGTCAATCTTGTAAAAGCAGGAATGCTGGGCGTACGTGGCGCCAATCTTGGGGTTGCGCGTACCTACAAAGGCGAGCACGCCCGGTACGCGGCGCAGGTACTCCGAAAAATCCTCGCCCGAAAGCGTGCCGCGGTAATGGCCTTGACCGGTGGGACCCAGGCATTTGATTGCAGCCTGACGACAACGCTCGCTCGAGGCGGCGTCGTTTTCGACCTTGTAGTTGGCGATGGTGTAGTCGGTGAGCTCTGCCTCGGCGCCCAAGGCGGCCGCGGTATGCTCCACGATGCGGCGCATAAGCTCCGGCATTTCCTCGTGGGTCGAATCGCCGTAGGTGCGCACCGTGCCGGCGAGGTAGGCCGTGCCGGCGATAACATTGCGCGCGGTGCCGCCGTGCAGCTCGCCGACGGTGATGACAGCCGGCTCATAGGGGCTGATCTCGCGCGAAACGATGGTCTGCAGGGCATTGACGATCTCGGCGGCCACCATGACGGCGTCGTGGCCGCGCTGGGGCATGGCGCCGTGGCACGAGGTGCCGCGGACATCGATGCGGAACCAGTCGGTATTGGCCATGCGCGGTCCGGGCTCGCAGCTCACGGTGCCGGCGTCGACCTCACTCCAGATGTGCGCGGCGTAGGCGCCATCGACGCCGTCGAGCACGCCCGTGCCGATCATGAGCTTGGCGCCTTGGCCGTTTTCCTCGCTGGGCTGGAAGACGATGCGGACTTCGCCGTGGATGTCGTCGGTCATATGGCGCAGGATTTGCAGCGTGCCGAGCATCATGGCGATATGGCAGTCGTGGCCGCAGGCGTGCATGCAGCCCTCGTTGACGCTGGCGAACTCCTCGCCGGTCTGCTCGGTGACGGGCAGGGCGTCGATGTCGGCGCGCAGCAGGATGCGGCGGCGTGGCGTGCCGTCCTCGCGATAGGCGTCGGGCGCGGTGCCGCGAAGGGTCGCCACAAGGCCCGTCTTAAGGGGACGCTCGTAGGGGATATTCATGGCATCGAGCTGGTTGGCGATGTCGGAGGTCGTGCGCTCCTCGGCGAGGCTCAGCTCCGGGTGCTTATGGAAGTGCCGGCGCTGCTTGATGATATAGGGTTCAAACTCGGTAGCGATATCTTTGATGGCTGCGGTGACGTCGTCAGCCGCGCGAGCCTCGGTCGCCGCCATAATCTGCTGTGCCTTGGTCTTCGTCATGGTCGATTTGCTCCTTGCTGGGTTGATCGCAAAATCGTACAGGCTCTCTCCAGTATGCCACCTGCCGCTAGGGCTGGTAAAGTTGCCGTTTGCCGCTTGGGGTTTTGTTGCAAGGGCGGGGGAGTACACTCGGGGGTGTTGAATTTCCTGCCAGAGATGGGGATGCCCATGCAACATATCGATCGGATTATCCGCTCCAAGAACGTCTTTACCGCGCAAGACGGCATCGATACCGCCCGCGAGCTGGCGATTGCCATCGCAGGCGACCGTATCGTCGCAGTCGGTGCGCCCGGTGACGTGATCGCCGCCGCTCCCGCCGCCACGTCGGTTATCGACTACGGCGAGCAGTTTGTCTGCCCCGGTTTCCATGACGCTCATCTGCACTTCTTCCATACCTCGGTCGGTTCCTCGCCGTACATGCTCATGGATATGGGCACGTCCGAGGCGGCGCTGGTGCAACATGCGCTCGAGTTTTCCCAGGACCTGCCCGACGACGCTTGGGTTGTGACGCAGGGCTGGCGCGACTACCGTTGGGACCCGCCCGAGCATCCCACCAAGGCGTCGCTCGATGCGGCATTCCCCGATCGTCCCTGCGTTATGTATTCGGGCGACGGGCACACGCTTTGGCTCAACAGCCGCGCACTCGAGGCGCTCGGCGTCACACGCGACAGCGAGCCGCCAGCGGGCGGCAGCTACGACAAGGATACAAACGGCGAGCTCACGGGCATTGCTCACGAGGCGGCTGCCATGCAGCTGCTACCGCGCTGCCTTGAGTGGCTGGGGGAGGATCGCATCGCAAGTGCTTATGCCGATCAAATGAGGCGTATGGCCGAGCAGGGCATCACCTCGATATGCGATATGTCGCTCATGCCCATGCCGGGCTGCGATTTTATCCGCGACGACGTCTACGACAAACTGCAGGTAGCCGGCAAGCTGGGCATCCGCGCCCATCTGTTTCCCACGCTGCTGGATGACCAATCGCGCTTGGAAGAGCTGCAGACCCGCTACACGAACAACGCGCTGCTCTCGGCGCCAGGCTTTAAGCAGTTCTTCGACGGTGTGTCGAGCGAACACACGGCCTATCTCACCGAGCCCTATACCAACCCGCGCTTCCCGGGCGACCAGGGCCGTCTGACGGTTCCGGCTGAGCGCATGCGCAAACTGGTTCTGGCGGCCGCGGAGC
The DNA here is from genome assembly GCA_048194085.1 of Collinsella aerofaciens. Taxonomy (GTDB): domain Bacteria; phylum Actinomycetota; class Coriobacteriia; order Coriobacteriales; family Coriobacteriaceae; genus Collinsella; species Collinsella aerofaciens_CO. The sequence goes on along the minus strand of DBFABM010000026.1, from coordinate 57,394 downwards.
GCGGTCACACCGTGCGCATCCACGTCATTGGTGACGGTGCGATTCATGCCGCGCTGGATATCTTCGAGGAAGCGTCCGACCTGTACGGCCTGCCCCAGCACGGCCATAACACGCTCGAGCACCTGGAGAACCTCCTGCCCAAGGACATCGATCGCTTGCGCAAGCTCAACGTGGTTGCTTCGAGCCAGCCCTGTCACATTACACTCGACCCGGGTGGACCGGAGCGCGATCTGGGCCTGGAGCGCAGCCGCATCATGTGGCCGTTTGCGACCTATAAGCAGCGCGGCATTCGCCAAGCTTTCGGTACCGACAGCCCTATCACGCCCGTTACCAGCATGAACGTGCTCTACACGGCTATCACGCGCCAGGACCCCAAAAGCCACTGGCCCGAGGGCGGCTGGTTACCGAGCGAGCGCATCGATGCAGCAACAGCCCTGCGCAACTACACCCTGGGCAGCGCCTATGCAGCGGGCGACGAGCAAAACCTCGGCAGCCTGGAGCCCGGCAAATACGCCGATCTGGTAGTCCTGGACCAAAACCCGCTCACCGTTGACCCCCAAGAGCTCCAGGGCACAAAAGTTCAGGCCACCTACCTGGCAGGCAACTTGATTTACGAGCGCTAATATTCATGTCGTACCGTTAAACGCGGCTCGCGCAGCCTATTTTGGGATGGCGCTCGAGCCGCGTTTGCGTTTTGGTGGGGATCCGCCATGAGCGTCCCTGCTCTGTTGGATTTGGGTGCGGGGCGGAGGTGCTGCTGCCCCGCGCTCAATTTGGACACCAGCAATGCTATCTCTTGGTGTTTTGCATACTTCCCATTGCAGATTGCATAAAAAGGCTGGGATGTCCTTCCTGATCCTGATGTACCCCCGCCCGTGCCGTGCAAAATACGGAGTATTCAGCACCGCGAGCTCTGCCGGTGCCGCTGCGGCTGAGTAACGTTGCGGAGATTGACGTCATTTTGGGCTCCGGTACGGCGCGAAGTACGCCCATTTTGTCCTGGCGGGGTTTGCCTGCCGACTCAAATCGCCGGTCGAAGGCGTCCTTGGGACCAATATGGTGTGTCCGGCGTGTATGCAGCCGTCCTGGCTTGCTGAATACTCCCAAAAATGCACGGTGCTCCCCAGGGGACCCGTGCACGCAACGAAAACCATGCCCATGTCGCTATCCGCATCGCCATTTTGCTGCACTGACTTTTCTGAATGCCGGGCTCGAATTAGTTAACCTGCCTCCCGTGTGGCTCCGGAGGGGCGGGGCATAAGGTTTATCGCGAGTTCCGCACGAGCCGAAAGCCGCTTAATGTGGCCTTCGTGCGAGCAGGACTGTCCGAAGTAGCGAGCAAAGCCCCAAACCGCGTCCCCCAGTACCGCCTACGAGAAGTCAGCAACCTGAGCAGTCAGCGCCGCCAGGATCTCCTTGAGCTCAGCTGCACGGTCCCTCTTCTTCTGGACCACCGCGGGCGCGGCCTTGGCCACAAAGCCCTCGTTCGCGAGCGTCTTCTCGCAACCGGCGAGCTCCTTCTGAGCCGCGGCGATCTCCTTCTCAAGACGCGCCTTCTCGGCCGAAAGGTCAACCTTGCCCTCAAGCACCACAAAGACCTCGACGCCGCTGTCGACCACGGCGATGCTCGCGGCCGGCTTCTCAACGTCGGTACCCATGACCAGCGAGGCGGTGTTGGCCAGCGGCTCGATGGTCGAGCGCAGGCTCTCGAGCTTCTCGATGTCCTCGGCACCGGCGCGCACGACCACGTCGAGCTCGGCCTTGGGGCTCAAGCGGTAACGCGAACGCGTGGCGCGGGCGGCGGAAACGACGGCACGGCACAGCTCAAACGCGCGCTCGGCGGGCTCGTCGACGTACTTGGCGTAGTCGGAGGGCTCCGGCCACTTGGCGATCATGAGCGCCTCGGCACGGTCCACGTTGCCCTCGGCGTCCAGGTCGAGCACGCTCGCCGGCATGTTGTCCCAGATCTCCTCGGTAACAAACGGCATGAGCGGGTGCATCAGGCGAATGGAGGTGTCGAGCACAAAGATCAGGTTGCGCTGGGCCTGCAGACGACCTTCGCCCTTCAGGCGGGCCTTGGTGACCTCGACGTACCAGTCGCAGACCTCGTTCCAGAAGAACTGCTGCACGCCGCGGGCCATATCGCCAAAGGTGTAGTTCTCGATGCCTTCGGTGACCATCTTGACGGCCTTGGCCAGGCGGCTGAACATCCAGGCGTCGGCCGGCGTCTCAACGACGGGCTCGCCGGGCGTGTAGCCCTCCATGTTCATGAGCAGGAAGCGGCTTGCGTTCCAGATCTTGGTCACAAACGACTTAGCCTGGTCGGTACGCGGGCTGTCGATAAGCTTCTTAGTCTTCTTGTCGATGTTCGCGTCAAACTTGACGTCCTGGTTGTTGGTGCAGAGCGTCAGCAGGTTGTAGCGCATGGCGTCGGCGCCGTACATGCCAATGAGATCCATGGGGTCAACGCCGTTGCCCTTGGACTTGGACATGCGGCTGCCGTCCTTGGCAAGAATCGTCGGGTAGATGACGACGTCCTTAAACGGCACCTCGTCCAGGAAGTACAGCGAGCTCATAACCATGCGGGCGACCCACAGCGCGATGATGTCGCGCGCGGTGACGAGCGCCGTCGTGGGGTGATGACCCTCGAGCAGCTCCGGCTTTTGCGGCCAGCCCTGCGTGGCGAAGGTCCACAGCTGCGAGCTGAACCAGGTATCCAGCACGTTCTCGTCCTGATGCACGTGATGGCCGCCGCACTTGGGGCACACGTCGGTGTCCTCGGTAAGGGCGTCCTCCCAGCCGCAGTCCTCGCAGTAGAACACGGGAATGCGGTGGCCCCACCACAGCTGGCGGCTGATGCACCAGTCCTTAAGATTCTCCATCCAGGTGGTGTAGGTCTGCGTCCAGCGCGCGGGGTGGAAGGTGACCTTACCGGAGTTGACGGCGTCGAGCGCCGGCCCCTTGAGCTTGTCGACGGCCACGAACCACTGCTCGGACAGCCACGGCTCCAGCGCGGCATCGCAACGGTAGCAGTGCATTACAGAGTGGTCGTGCTCCTCGACGTGGTCGAGCAGGCCGTGCTCGTCGAACCACTTGATGACGGCTTCGCGGCACTCGTCGCGGTTCATGCCCGTGAACTCGCCGTAGCCCTCGACGACCACCGCGTGCTCGTCGAAGATATTGATCTGCGGCAGGTCGTGAGCCTGACCCATGGCGTAGTCGTTGGGGTCGTGAGCAGGGGTGACCTTGACGAAGCCGGAACCAAAGTTGGCGTCGACATGCCAATCCTCAAAGATGGGGATCTCGCGGTCGACGATGGGAAGCTTGACGGTCTTGCCCACGAAGGCGGCCTTCTCGGGATCCTTCGGAGAGACGGCAACGCCCGTGTCGCCGAGCATGGTCTCGGGGCGCGTGGTGGCGACGACGATGTAGTCCTGACCGTTGACCGGCTCGGTCAGCGGGTAGCGCAGGTGCCACAGGTGGCCCTTCTCGTCCTTGTACTCGGCCTCGTCGTCCGAGATAGCGGTAGTGCAATTGGGGCACCAGTTGACGATGCGCTTGCCGCGGTAGATCAGACCGTCGTGGTACCAGTCGCAAAAGACCTTGCGTACGGCCTGCGCGTAGTCCTCGTCCATGGTAAAGCGCTCGTTATCAAAGTCGACGGAGCAGCCCATACGCTTGATCTGCTCGACGATGATGCCGCCGTACTCGTGGGTCCAGTCCCAGCAGGCGTCGACAAACTTGTCGCGGCCAATCTCCAGGCGGCTAATGCCCTCGCTCTTGAGCTTCTTGTCGACCTTAGTCTGCGTGGCGATACCGGCGTGGTCGGTACCCAGCACCCAACGCGTGGACTTGCCGCGCATGCGGGCCATACGGATGATGGCGTCCTGGATGGAGTCGTCGGTGGCGTGACCCATGTGGAGCTTGCCGGTCACGTTGGGAGGCGGAATGGTGACGGTGCAGTCGCCCACGCCCTCACGGCGCTTGTAGTAGCCGCCGTCGAGCCACTTCTGCAGGATCGCCGGCTCGTTGGTCGACGGATCGTAGTTCTTGGGCATCTCTTCCATATATCTCTCCCTGTCCCGCCGGGGAGGAATGTAGGCCCGATTCTCGCTCGGTCAGGTCCTGGGCTCGCACGAAGACCACATTAAGTGGTCTTCGGCTCGTGCGGAATCTACGAAAATCGGGCCTACATTCCTCCCCTTAGGTATCGATTACTTCAGTCTGATATGACTTCGTTGAGGCTTAAACAAACACACAGAATAACACAGGTAGTTGGGGTTATTGCGTATATATAAAATAGCCTCCGACCGCGGGTGGTCGGAGGCTATTTGCAAACACGTTTTAGGCTGGTCTAGCCGTAGATGCGCTGGGGCTGTTCTTCGCCCTTGACGGCGGCTTCGGTTACGACGACCTTGGCAACGCCCTCCTCGCTGGGGAGATCGAACATCGTCTGCTGCAGCACGTCCTCGCAGATGGCACGCAGGCCGCGGGCGCCGGTCTTGCGGGCAAGTGCCATGCGGGCAATCTCGTGCAGAGCCGCATCCTCAAACTCAAGCTCAACGTCCTCGAGCTGGAACATTTTGCGGTACTGACGCACCACGGCATTCTTGGGCTCGGTCAGGATCGACACCAGGTCGTCCTCGTCGAGCGCCTGCGTCTGGGTGACGACGGGCGTACGTCCCACAAACTCGGGGATCATGCCAAAGGCGTTGAGGTCCTGCGGGAGCACCTGGCGCAGCAGATCGTTCTCGTCGACCGAGGCGGGGCCGGCGATCTCGGAGTTAAAGCCCACGCCCTTGTTGCCCACGCGATCGGCGATGATCTTGTCCAGGCCCACAAAGGCACCACCGCAGATGAACAGGATGTTGGTCGTGTCGATCTGCAGCAGCTCCTGCTGGGGATGCTTGCGGCCGCCGGTGGGCGGAACGCTTGCCACCGTGCCCTCAAGAATCTTAAGCAGCGCCTGCTGAACGCCCTCGCCCGAAACGTCGCGGGTGATGGAGAGGTTCTCGGCCTTGCGGGCGATCTTGTCGATCTCGTCCACGTAGATAATACCAACCTGCGCGCGCTCAATATCGCCATCGGCGGCATTGATGAGCTTGAGCAGGATGTTCTCTACGTCCTCGCCCACGTAACCGGCCTCGGTGAGCGCGGTGGCGTCGGCGATGGCAAACGGCACCTCGAGGATGCGCGCAAGCGTCTGGGCGAGCAGGGTCTTACCGGTACCGGTGGGACCGAGCAGCAAAATGTTGGACTTGGCAAGCTCCACCTCGTCCATATCATCGTCGAGCTGCGAGTCCAAGCCGTCGTCAAAGGCCGAAAGCGCAGCGCCGCCCTCGATGACGCGGCGATAGTGGTTGTACACGGCAACCGACATGGCGCGCTTGGCGTCCTCCTGGCCCATGACATAGGCCGAAAGCTCGTCATAAATCTCGTGCGGCGTCGGCACATGCGTAATGACCTGGCGGGCGTCGTCCTCGAGCTCAAAGCCCTCGGCCTCGGGATCCACGGCAGGCTGGGACGCAGCCTGGCCGTGATCGTTGAGGAAGCCCGGCAGCTTACCGTTGCGGGCTGCGTCCATAAAGTCCGAAGCCAGCGACTCCTCCAGAATCTCGGAGCAGGCAGCGACGCACTCGTCACAGATAAAGGTATTGGTCGGGCCCTTTACAAGACGACGGACCTGGCCCTGCTCTTTTCCGCAGAAAGAGCAGCGGATGGGGTTGCCGTTCTCGTCGAAGTTGTCCTGCATGTTACCGGCCATCCTAGGCGTCCTTCGCGGCGAGATCGCGCGAGGTGACGATACGGTCGATCAGGCCGTAGTCGAGGGCCTCGGCAGCCGTGAGGTAGTTGTCGCGCTCGGTGTCGGCCTGGACCTTCTCGATCGGCTGGCCCGAGGCATCGGACAGGATCTGGTTGAGCTCGCGGCGGGTCTTCTTGATCTCCTCGGCCACGATCTCGATCTCGGTCTGCTGGCCCTGGGCACCGCCGCTGGGCTGGTGAATCATGACCTTGGAGTGCGGCAGGCAGAAGCGCTTGCCCTTGGCGCCGGCCGAAAGCAGCACGGCTGCCATGGACGCGGCCATACCGACGCAAATGGTGGAGACCTGCGGCTTAATGAAGTTCATGGTGTCCAGAATCGCCAGGCCGGAGTAAACCTCGCCGCCGGGCGAATTGATGTAGAGCGAGATATCCTTCTCGGCATCCTGGCTCTCAAGATGCAGCAGCTGGGCAACGACCAGGTTGGCGCTGACGGAGTTGATTTCCTCGCCCAAGAAGATGATGCGGTCGTTGAGCAGGCGCGAATAGATATCGTAGCTGCGCTCGCCGCGCGGCGTCTGCTCGATAACGTATGGCACGAGGGCGGAATCGAACTTGGCGATCATACGCATCTCCATTTCTCTTACGGACCAAATTGGTTCTAGATAAACGTACGGTGCCCGCATGCTATGCATTGGCTGGCACCGTACGAAGCAACCGGATAACCGGTGTATAACTTTACCCCATCACGGACGCATGCATGCGCTCGCGGGCAAGGTGGCGAGAATTACTCGGCGTCCTTGGCGGTCTCATCGACCTCGGTCACCTTGGCGTTCTCGACCAGGTGATCGACGGCCTTGGAGCGACGGATGGACTCGCGGACGGCAGGCATGCGGCCATCGGCGATGAACTCGGCCTTGGAAGCCTCGACGTCCTTGACGCCAGCCTTCTCAAACTCGGCGTTGACGTCGTCCTCGGTGACCTCGATCTTGAGCTCACGGGCGAGGGCGTCGAGCGCCAGGGACTCGCGGGCAACGTCGTTGGCCTGCTTGTGCAGGTCGCCGACGAACTGCTCCATGGTCAGGCCGGAAGCCGGCAGCCAGGTGTCGAGCGTCATGCCGCGGGCAGCGAGGTTGGACAGGAAGTTCTGGCCAAGCTCCTCAAAGACGGACTGCTCGTAGTCGGCATCCATCTCGTCGAGCTGCAGACGCTCGGCGAGAGCGGAGACGCAACGGTTCTCCTTCTCGGCCGGGAGGCGGGAAGCCTTGTCCTGCTCGATCTCAATCTTGATGGCGTCGCGCATAGCGTCAATGCTGTCGAAGCCAAAGTCGGACTTGACGAGCTCGTCGGTGAGCTCGGGGGTGTTGCGGACCTTGATGCCCTTGACGGTGACCTCGACGGTGTGGGTCTCGGCCTCCTCGCCCTCCTCGACCTCGTCGGTCCAGGTGACGGACTTGACGTCGTCAACGTTGGCGCCGATCAGGGCCTCGTTGAACTCCTTGGGGTTGCTATCGCTACCGGCGATGAGCATGCGGCCCTCGGCGGCAAAGTTGTCGGCGTTCTCGACGGCCTTGAGGTCGACGGTCACATAGTCGTCAGCCTCGACGGCGCGACCCTCGACATCCTCGAAGGTGGCACGGTAGTTGAGGAGCATCTCAACCTGGTTGTTGATCTCGGACTCGGTGACCTCCGCGGGAGGCATCTCGATCTCGACGGCGTCGAAGGAGGAGAGCTCGGCAGCAGGACGCAGGGAGAACTCGACGGTGTAGGTGTAGTCCTCGTGATCCTTGGCGAGGTCGAGCTCCTTGTAGTCACCGTTCTTGGTGGGGACGATGTCCAGCTCGTTGAGGACGGCGGGCTCGTTGGCGGCGATCAGGTCGTTGGTGGCCTGAGCGAGGGTAGCCTCGGCGCCAAGAGCAGAGTCGATGACCGGACGGGGAGCCTTACCGGCGCGGAAGCCCGGGAAGCGGTACTTCTTGGCGGTGTCCTTGTAGGCCTTCTTGATCGCGGCGTCGACGTCGGCGGCCGGGATGGTGACCGTAGCGGTGAGCTTGGCGTCCTTGACGTCAGAAGCGGTGATGTTCAACACGTTCCTCCTCATACTGCCCAGCTTATCTGAGGTGCTGGTACCTTTATGCAACAAAGTGTCGCGACGGCCAGGGCCGACGCAGATGCGTTGGTGCGGGCGAAAGGACTCGAACCTTCACGGGAATCCCACCAGAACCTAAATCTGGCGCGTCTACCAATTCCGCCACGCCCGCATGAGCGCACAGACTAGGAATGATAGCAGATACGAACGGCAAGCGCACGCACACGTTTTACAGGCTCACGACCTCACCACGAGTTGCAGTGAAACAGGGTAGCTAATTTGGGACGGGGCTTTTTTAGCTGCCCCACAAGCGGGGTAGCTAAAAAAGCCCCGTCCCAAATTAGCTACCCCCACTGGCCGGTCCCCTGCAGCCCACAATTCGGTCGAAAAGTGGGCTGCAGTTTCCCCGGGCTTGACAAAGAGCGGCGGCTGCGTCGTCTCGCCTACTCCCCCAGCAGCGCTTTCTCCGGCGTGATCGGCAGCGAGCGCACCTGGTGGCCGGTGGCGTGCGCCACAGCCGAGGCAACGGCGGCGAGCGGCGTGTTGATGACGACCTCGCCGATCGACTTGGCACCAAACGGACCCGTCGGCTCGTAGCTCGGCTCAAAGGCCACGCGTATGCTGCCGATATCCAGGCGCGTGGGTAGCTTGTAGCTCATAAAGTTGCCGGTGCGCAGACGGCCGCGGTCGTCGTGCTCGACGATCTCGTAGAGCGCATGGCCGATGCCCTGGGCAATGCCGCCCTCAGCCTGGACGCGCGCGAGCGCCTCGTTGATCACGGTACCGCAGTCGACGGCCGCCGCGTAGTCCACCACAGTCACCTTGCCGGTGGCCTTGTCGACCTCGACCTCGGCAATGCCGGCCATAAACGGCGGAGGCGAAACGGGGAGGCAGGCAGAAGCGTGCGAGGTCAGCGCGTCGCCGCCCGCGATGTTCTTGACGCACAGGTTGGCAAAGTCGCGCAGCGTGAGGTAGCGATTCTGCTCGCGCGCGGCACGCTCGTCGGACAGACGCACGTACTGGCCATCAAAGACCACATCGGCGGCGTCAACGTCCCACATCTGGGCAGCCTTGGTGCAAATCTTCTCGCGCAGCTCGGTCGCGGCGTTCTTGGCGGCAAGGCCCGTCACGTACGTGCCCGAGCTCGCGTACGAGCCGGCATCGAACGGCGACACATCGGTGTCCACGCCGCGCACCACGATAAGCGAGCTCTCAACGCCCAGCTCCTCGGCGGCAATCTGCGCCAGGATCGTGTCGACGCCCATGCCGTTATCGGTGGCGCCGGTGCCGATGGTAATGAATCCATCCTCTTCCAGGCGCATGTCGATGCCGGCGATATCCACGTTGGAAATGCCCGAGCCCTGCATGGTGAGCGCGCAGCCCAGAGCACGCACGCGATCGCCCAGGTCAACGGCCAGCGGCTTGTCGCGCCAGCCGATCATGTCCATTGCGCGCAGCAGGCAGCGGTCGAGCGCGCAGGCGTTGAGTTTCTCGTTGTAGTACTGCGGCATGATCTCGCCCTCGCGCACGATGTTCTTAAGGCGCAGGTCGGCGGGATCCATGTGCAGCATGTCGGCGAGCTCGTTGACGGCGCTCTCCACGGCAAACTGGCCCTGGGTGGCACCGTAGCCGCGATACGCGCCGCCGCGGTTGGTGTTGGTGTAGACGGCGTCCCAGCTAAAGCGGCTCGCCTTCACGTGGTTGTAGATGGGCAGGCTCTTGTGACCCGAGAGGCCGATCGTCGTGGTGGCATGCTCGCCATAGGCGCCGGCGTTGGACAGCGTATGCAGGTCGATGGCTGTGATGGTGCCGTCGTTCATGGCGCCTAGCTTAACGGTCATCTGCATCTGGTGACGCGAGTTGCCCGCGGTGATGGTCTCCTCGCGGGTGTAGCAGCAATAGCTCGGACGGCCGGTCTTTTGGGTGACAAACGCCACGAAGATCTCGCAGCAGCCCGTCTGCTTGGAGCCAAAGCCGCCGCCGATGCGCGGCTTAATGACCTGCACCTGCGACTGAGGAATGTCGAGCGACTGAGCGACCATGCGGCGCACGTGGAAGGGCACCTGTGTGGAGGTGGTCACCGAGATGCGCCCGAACGCGTCGGTCGTCGCGAAGGCGCGGAAGGTCTCCATGGGCGCGGTCTGCGTGGCTTGGCTGGTGTAGGTGCGGGTGAAGACGATGTCACTCTGGGCGAAGGCCTCATCAAGATCGCCAAAATCGCTGGTACCGCTGCAGACCAGGTTGCGCGAAACATCGCCGCCCTGCGGGAACATAAAGGTCACGTCGCCCTCGGGGTGGACCACGATGTCGTTATCGAGTGCCTGGGTAAAGTCGAGCAGCGGCTCAAGCACCTCGTAGTCGACCTTGATGAGCTTGAACGCCTTGTCGGCGGCCTCCTCGGTCTCGGCGGCGACGATCGCCACCTCCTCGTTTTGGTAGCGCACCAGGTTCTCGAGAATCAGGCGGTCGTAGGGACTCGGCTGCGGATAACTCTGGCCGGCAATGGTAAAGCGACGCTTGGGCACGTCCTCGTAGGTGTAGACGCCCACCACGCCGGGCACCTTCAGGGCGCGCGACGTATCGATGGAGCGGATCTTGGCGCGGGCATAGGGGCTACGCTTGAGCTTGACGATCAGGGCGCCGGCGGGCACCAGGTCGCCCGTGTAGACGGGACGGCCCTCGAGCAGCGCCTTCGAGTCCTTCTTGGGCTGCTTGTGGGTGATCTGCTTGTACGCGACACCGTCGGAGCTCGTATCGTTGACCGGCAGCTCGGGCATCTCAAAGCCCACCTGCACGCCGGACTCGTTGAGGAAGCGCACGATGGCGCGCAGCTGGCTCTCGTAGCCGCTGCAACGGCAGAGGTTGCCGGCGAGCTGGCGCGATAGCTCCTCGCGCGTGGCGACGAGGCTTGGGTCCTCCTTGGCGGCGCGGGCGAGCGCCAGCACGTTCATGATAAGGCCGGGGGCGCAAAAACCGCACTGCTCGGCACCTTCGGCAGCCATCGAACGGGCCAGTACCTCGGACTCGGCCTTGAGGCCCTCGAGCGTGGTAACGGAGCGGCCCTCGACGCGCGCGGCGGGAACCGAGCAGCTCAGCACCGGATCGCCGTCGAGCCACACCGTGCACAGACCGCAGTTGGTGGTTTCGCAGGCACAGCGAACCGACGCGCAGCCCTGCTTGCGCAGCAGTGCAAAGAGCATGGTATCGGGGGCAATCTGAACCTTGACCTTGCGGCCGTTGAGCGTAAAGGAAAGATCGATGAGTTTGGCAGCCATTAGCGCACCTCGCTAGAATCGACGCCGGGCACGCGGCGGCAGGAATACTCGTCCGTGGCAAACTTGGGGACCTGCACGGTCTCGAGCTCGCGGGCAAGCGCGGCCGAAAGCTCGATGCCGGCGGCACGACGTACAGCCTGAATCGCCAGCGGGGCCGAGATGCGGCGGCGGTAGTCAGCCGAGCCCCACAAGTTAGTGCCGTAGCTCAGGGCACGCACGGATGCGGCCAGTGCGCGCAGCTCGTCCTCGGAAGGTTGCTCGTTCACCAGGCCGCATGCCTCGCCCCGCAGCAGGGACGCGCGCAGCGGGCGGGCGCCCACGGTGACATGCCAGCTGTTGTCCCACCAGGCGGCGGTGACGTTTAAGGAGGGGAAGTCGGTCGCGGCCTTGCGCACGGCCTCATAGCTTGCGCGGTAATCGTGCTTAACGACCACAACGTGCTCGATCACGTCGCGCACGTAGCCCATGTCCACGAACTCGGCGAGCGGCACGCGGCCGGCGCCCGTCAACTCAACGTACGATTCGAGCGCCAAAAAGGCCGAGAGCACGTCAGAGAAACCAAAGCGGCCGTAGATGCTGCCGCCCACTGTGGCGGTGTTGCGCAACTGCACGCCCACGATATCGTGGACGGCGAACTCAAAGACATTGTGGACAAGCGCGTTAAGCTCGGCATGGCGCTCGAGCTGGCGCAGGGTACACATGGCACCGATGCGAAACTCGGTCTCGGTCTCCTCGATCTGATCGAGTCCGCAGGCCGAAAGGTCAATCGCCGTCGCCACGCGACGCGAACCCAGGCGCATCCAGATGCCGCCGCCCACAATCTTGTTGTTGCGGTTCTTCTGTAAGAGCTCATAGGCTTCGGCCGCGTTTCCAACACGGACGTAGGTACCGAACTTGAGCACGTTCTCCCCCATCTCTCCACTTGTCCAGTACTTTTAAGTGTACCAAACGAGGGGCCGCACACCGTTTTAGGACAAAATCCACCCACCCATCCATAACTTGCGGTGATATACGGACTGTTTAGCGTCCCAGAACGGCTAATCAGTCCGTATATCACCGCAAGTTATGAGGAGTCCTCCGGGATAGAAAAGGCTCCCAGCCGGAATGGCTGGGAGCCTTCTGCGGTGCTATGTCGAGCGAAGAATTAGCAGACGCCCTGGGCGAGCATGGCGTCGGCGACCTTCAGGAAGCCGGCGATGTTAGCGCCCATGACAAAGTTGCCCTCCTGGCCGTACTCCTTGGCGGTGTCGTCCACGTTGTGGAACATGCCGCGCATGAGCTGCTCGAGCTTGCCGTCGACCTCCTCGAAGGTCCAGGACAGGTGCTCAGCGTTCTGGCTCATCTCCAGGCCGGACACGAGCACGCCGCCGGCGTTGGCAGCCTTACCGGGCATAAAGGCAACGCCGTTCTCCTGGAAGTAAGTCGTGGCCTCGATGGTCGTGGGCATGTTCGCGCCCTCGCCGACCACCTTGCAGCCGTTGGCGACGAGCGCCTGGGCGTCCTCGAGCAGCAGCGTGTTCTCGCGAGCGCAGGGCAGCGCGATGTCGCAGGGCAGCTGCCACACGCCGCGGCCGTCGCCCTCGTGCCACACGGCGTTGGGCTTCTCGTCAACGTACATAGCGAGCGTAACGCCCTTGTCGTGGCCGGAGCGCTTCTTGTTGTAGACATGCTCGAGCACGGTGTAGTCGATGCCGTCGGGATCCTCGACCCAGCCATGGGTGTCGGAGCAGGCGAGCACCTTGCCGCCGAGCTGAGCGACCTTCTGGACCGCGTAGATAGCGACGTTACCGGAGCCGTGAACGACGACGTTCTTGCCCTCGAAGGAGTCGCCGCGGCTCTTGAGGTACTCGTCCACAAAGTAGGCCAGGCCGTAGCCGGTGGCCTCGGTACGGGCAAGCGAGCCGCCAAAGGAGAGGCCCTTGCCGGTAAGGACGCCGGTCCACTCGTTGGTCAGGCGCTTGTACTGACCGAACAGGTAGGCAACCTCGCGGCCGCCAACGCCCAGGTCGCCGGCGGGAACGTCGGTGTTGGGGCCGATGTGACGATAGAGTTCGGTCATGAAGGACTGGCAGAAGTGCATGATCTCGTTGTTGGACTTGCCCTTGGGGTCAAAGTCGGAGCCGCCCTTGCCGCCGCCCATGGGAAGGGTGGTCAGGCTGTTCTTGAGGATCTGCTCCAGACCCAGGAACTTGAGCATACCCAGGGTGACCGTCGGGTTAAAGCGCAGGCCGCCCTTGTAGGGTCCAATGGCAGAGTTGAACTCGACACGGTAACCGCGGTTGACCTGAACCTTGCCCTGGTCGTCGACCCAGGGAACACGGAACATGACGATGCGCTCAGGCTCGACGAGGCGCTCCAACAGGGCGGCCTCCTCGTACTCGGGATGGGCGTCGAGCGCCGGCTGGATGGTGCCGAGGATCTCGGTCGCGGCCTGGATGAACTCAGGCTGCTCGGGATAGCGGGCCTTGAGCTCTTCGAGAACTTTCTGCGTGTAGCTCATGCTTCCTCCAATGATGGGAAACGAAAAATGTTGGTCGCGGCACCCTATGCGCCGCGAACTTTATCGAGTATGGATAATATCGCACTGTTGCGGGAAAGTTTCGCATAAGCCGACGAGCAGATGTTTCGTTTTGATTACGATGCAGGTAGAGGCGTTTTTGAGTGCCTGACATGCAAAACCCGTGTTTCAAACCTGTTTCGTCCACGTGTTCCAAGCCACCACATTGGGGACAGGCACCTTTGTGGTGATGTTGGTGGTTAGAGGACGAGCTGATGGTAGTCGGCGGGGGTTATGCGGCCTTCGGTGGCAGCGCGAAAGGCGGCGAGTGCATCGCCCGAGAACGGCATGACCCAGCACAGCCCGCAGCCGGCGGTGATGGAGCCGGGCAGCGGCATGATGCGCCCGGGCACACCGGCGGCAAGGCACAGCTGCTCGCATTCCATCACATCGAAGGTGCTATCGAACGAAACGATGATCTTGCGTTCACGGTCGAGAGCATCACCGGACGGGCCTTCGCGGTGTGCATCGCGATACGCCGCGGCGGCCGCTTCCTCTTCCGCAGTATGTCCACAGCCACCGCAACCGCAGGTACAGGGTTCGGACCCGTCGCAAGTGCAAGGTTCTCCCGTGTCGGGACAAATATCGTGAGACATGGCAACTCCAATCGTCTAGGCGAGTAACTCGGCCGCCGCAAACTCCTCGGGCGTATTGACGTTCTCGAAGCAGAGCGTCGAGCCGGCGACCGTGACAATCTGAGGCTCGTCCAAATACCCGGCGTTCACCCGGTCGATCAGGCAGCGGATTCGCTGACGGTCACCGGCGAGCAGTTCTTGGGCAACCGGCGCACACGCGTCACGGCGCCAGACGGCGCAAAGCGGCTCAATTCCCCGCTCCTCGCGCGGCACGCACACGTCGAGCGCCTCGGCCTCAACACAGCCAGCAAGGGCACCGATTAGCTCCGAAGAGACAAACGGCATATCACAGGCGACGATAGCAACGAGAGGCAGCCGGGCCGCAGTCAGCGAACTCGCGATGCCGCGCATGGCACCGGCGGGACCGTCGACGTCCATCACCACGCGGGGGCGCAGGCCATCAAACATAAGCTCCTCAAGGTAGGCAAGCTCGCTGGGACGCGAAGTCGTCACGACCAACTCGCCGGCAAGTGTCGCCAGCCGACCCAGCACGCGCTCGATGAGCGGTTCGCCGCAAAACGCCATGCGCGCCTTATCGCGGCCCATGCGCGACGACAACCCGCCCGCCTGGATGACACAAGAAAGATCGGCCCGTCTTACGGTAGTCATACGGCAAAACACCTCCATCGGCATGCTCGAGACCCGGTGCACGAAGCTAAATACAGCCACCGAAATAGCAGCGCTACGAAAAGCTCGTGCAAAAACAAAACAGCGCCTTTGCGGCACGCAGCAAGACCGCGAGCACAAAAGCGCTGGTAGCGTATGGCGGGAACGTATGTGAATCGAACACATCCAAGACGTTTTGCACGCCTCGCAACGGTTTTGAGGACCGCGGAGCCCACCGGAGCCCATCCGTTCCCAAGTGCGGCGGTATTTTACCAAACCAAACAGGCCCCATCCCAAAAAGACGAGCAAGAAGTTGCGGTGGAATAGTTCCTGTATTTGCTGCCAAAACAGTCCGTATTTCATCGCAACTGAGGAGGCGGGAGCGAGTGACCGGCCTAGCGCAGGGAGCGCAGGCCGCCGGCCTCCTTGTCGAGCACCGTAAAGCGCACGGCATCCAGGTGTTCCAAGATGCTGATGGCACGTTTGCGCGACACACCCAGGGCCTCGCGCAGCACGCTCGTGGTGGCAGCGCCGCCGGCTGCCTCAATGGCAGCGGCAACAAGCTCGCGCGCATGGGCCTCGGCGGCAGCGGACAGGGCAACGTCGCGCTCGACCTTAACGATCGAGCGGTTGAGCGAAAGCTCGCGCAGGGCACGCGTCATGGTGTCGCGATCGAGCTGCAGTTGCTCGCCCACCTCGGGCAACGTCGGTGCATCGAGGCCGGCTTCGTCCAGCAAGGCAACGATACGTTCGCAGGCTTCGCGAACCACGCGTGCCGCCGCGGCGGCCGAATGCGGATCGAATACCTCGGCGCCCTCGGCGGCGCACACGCCACGCGAGCAGCCCTCGGCAATCAGAGCCGCGGCAACGGCTTCATCCGCAGCGGGCCAGGCGGCATGGGCAACGGCGCCGGGCGTAAAGCCCGTCTCCTTGGGAGACGCCGCGTGCATGGCTGACAGGGTCGCCGCCAGTGCATCCATCGCAGCGTCGAGCACCACGGCGTCCGCCAAGTAGTCCGCATCACCCACAGCAAGCTTGCGAACAGAGCCCTGCGACACCAACCCGCGCAGTGCGGCATCGACCTCGCCGACACCAAGATCCAAAGCCTCGGCAACATCAACCGCCGAAACCGGCAGCATCTGCAGCGCCAGCCAAGCGCCCACACCGCCCGCGATATCGCCGGACTCGAGCGCTGTATACAGTGCGCGCTCCCCTTCAGCAAGCTCGCGCGAGCGACGGCAGCGCGATAGCAGCACGCGCCCGCCGCCGATGAGCATAACGGGCGAATACGACAGCACCACGGCATGGTCTCCGGCACACAGCGGCAGCGGCTCCTCCAGGCGCACCTGCACGGTACGGGTCTCGCCCACCGCCATGGGGGCCTCGCCCTCCAAAAGCATGATGCGGCCGACGACCTCGGCCGTTCCGGCCATCACATGCACACGCGCGCCCGACTCGAGCACGCGTGGCTTGGTGCCCTCGCGGCCCAGGTAGGTGAACGTCATCATAAAGCGCATCGTCTGGCCAAAGCGGTCCGCCACGCCCAGCATCTCGCCACGGTCAAGCGCCGCGACACCGTCACCAACCAGGTTGAGCGCCACGCGTTGCCCAGGCAGCGCGCGCGGCGTATCGCCATGCACCTGAATCCCGCGGACACGGCAGACCGTACGCGACGGCAAAGCCATCAGCTCGTCGCCCACCGCAACCGGCGCATCGTGCAACGTTCCCGTCACGACTGTGCCGACGCCCTTGATCGTAAAGCAGCGGTCAATCGGCAGACGCGGCGCGGCATCAGTGAGCTCGGCGCGGGAACGGCAGGCATCCCAGCAAGCGGCAACCTGCTCGTCGAGCACGGCGAGCAGCCTTTCGATCCCCTCGCCTGTCTTGGACGACACAGGCACGATCGGCGCGTCCGCAAACACGGTACCCGACAAAAAGTCATCGACATCAAGCTCGGCAAGCTCGGTCATCTCGGCGTCGGCCAGATCACACATCGTCAGCGCGACCACCATATGCGTAACGCCCAGCAGCTCCAGCACATGCACGTGCTCGCGGGTCTGCGGCATCACGCCCTCGACGGCCGAAATCACCAGCACGGCCACGTCGATACCCGTGGCGCCCTGCACCATGGCGCGCAGGTAGTGGGCATGGCCGGGCACGTCGACCAGGCCAACGATCTTGCCACTCGGCAGCGCCAGCTCGCCAAAGCCCAGCTCCACCGTCATGCCGCGACGACGTTCGACCTCCAGACGATCGGGATTCTTGCCGGTCAGCGCCTCGATCAGCGCCGACTTACCGTGGTCGACGTGGCCCGCCGTGCCAACGATAACGGGACACTCCACCAGCGCTTGAACCTCACTCATCGCGCAACCGCCTTCTTAACGCACGCGACGAGCGTCGATGCCGCCGTCTCGATATCGCGGTCGCCCACGAGCGTGCGTACATCAAACAGAATGCGGTCGTGCGAGGCACGCGTGACGACCGGCGTATCGAAGTCTTGGACGAGCGAGCGCTTGAGCGCGTCGAGGGACAGGCGCCCGTCAACCGGGCAGACGGCCACACACATCGTGGGCAGCTCGACGGTAGGCAGCGAGCCGCCCCCGGGAGTCGACGAATCCTCGGCGATCTCCACCTGCACGGCGCACGGGCAACCCGCCTTATCGAGGCCTGCCGTCATCAGCTCGCGCAGCTTGCGTGCGCGACGCTCCAGATGAGCCTGCGGAAGCGTGAGCATGTTGAGCACCGGCACCTCGCGATGGGCCACATCCGCCCCATCCATGTAAATGCGCAGTGTAGCCTCGAGCGCCGCCAGTGCGAGCTTTCCCGGACGCAGGGCACGCATAAGCGGATGCGACCCGCAGGCCTGGACCAGATCGCGACGACCCATGATAATGCCCGCCTGTGCGGCACCGAGCAGCTTATCGCCCGAGCACGACACGATATCGAGCCCCGCCGAAACTAAAGCCGGCGTGGTTTCTTCGCCGCCGCGCACCAAGATGTCGTCGGGCAACAGCGCGCCCGAACCCTGGTCCTCGTAGAACAGCAGACCATGCTTGTGGGCCAGGGCGGCAAGCTCCCGAGAGCCCACTTCCTCGTGAAAGCCCTCGATGCGATAGTTGGAAGGATGGACCTTGAGGATCATCGCCGTATCGGGCGTGATGGCTTGCTCATAATCAGCCAGGTGCGTGCGGTTGGTGGCGCCGACCTCGACGAGTTTGGCGCCCGAAGCCGCCATGACATCGGGGATGCGGAAGCTGCCGCCGATCTCGACAAGCTCGCCGCGGCTGACGATGACCTCCTTGCCCGCGGCATGGGTCGCCAGCACCAACAGCACGGCGGCCGCGTTATTGTTAACGACCAGCGCGTCCTCGGCACCGGTTAGCGAGCGGATCAGCTGCGCGGCATGTTCCTTGCGCGACCCACGCGAGCAGGTGTCCACGCTGTACTCGAGCGTGCTGTACCCGCGCGCGACCTCGGCCACGGCCTTTGCCGCCGACTCCGCGAGCGGGGCGCGGCCCAAGTTGGTATGGATGACCACGCCCGTGGCGTTGACGGCAGGGCGCAGGCTCGGCAACGCGGAGCGGTGCGCACGCCACTCAATGGCCGAGGCTAGGTCGCGCTTAGAGCGCGGGGCAGTACCGGCGCGAATGGCTGCGCGCTCCTCGTCGAGCTCGGCCGTCACGGCGGCATGCACCACCGCGTCGCAGGTCTCCCCCGCCGCCTTCACTACCGGCCACTCGGCAAGCAACTCGTTGACGGAAGGAATGGCGCGCAGGCGGGCGCGTACCTCATCGGACATGTTCTGGCTATCGCTCATGTGCGGCCTTTCAAAAGAAACGTGGATCAGTCGAATACATCAGCTGAGTCAATTACTCGTTATTATCCTCGCGCGCCGCGATCTTTTCCACGCGAACGGCGTTTTCCTGGGTGAGCGCAGCACCCGTCAACGGGTCCCAGCGCAGCGGCGTATGGTCGAGCGGGCCCACGCCCAAGGCTTGAGCGCCACCGGCATCGGCGCCAAACGAACGCCCGCCGGGGGCGGCCGAGGTGAAGATGCACGCCGGATGCAGATACGGCGTCGTCTCCACGCGCACGCGGTCGCGGCCCAAATCGCTCACGAGTTCGACGACCTCGCCATCGGCGATGCCCATGTGCGCAGCGGCATCGGCATTCATCTGCACGGCATCCAGGTCCGATCCAGCCTCAGCGGCACCTTGGGCCGCGAGCCCGCGCGAGGTATGCGACTCAAAGGGACGGTTGCCGCTAATGAGGCGAAACATCCCCGGGCCGGGCTCCACCATCGGCGCGATCCAGCCTGGCACGCGTCCCAAGCCGGCACGCTCCCATACGTCACTTGCCAGCGCAATCTTGCCGCCGGCAAGCGGAATCACCGGCTCACCCGTGCGCGACGGCAGTGCCACGCCCGTATCGGCCCAGCCGCGCTCCTTCAGCTCGTCCAGATCGATCCCAAAAGGCGCCACCTGGGCAGCCGCCAGATCGTCAGACGTAAACTGGAAGTACTCGCCCACACCACACGCCTGTGCCAGACCGGCAAAAATCTCCCGACCGGGACGCGTGTCGTCATGCTGCACGGGCAGCACGGCGTTGCGGTAGAACACCCGCGAATCGTTGACGCCCACGACCGTGCCCACGCCGCGGTCGGCCTCGAGATACGTCACGTCGGGCAGCACGAAGTCAGAAGCACGCGCCGTCTCGGACCAGCGAATATCAATCGTCACGAGCAAGTCGAGCTTCTGCAAAATACCCAGCCAAGCCTGTGCATTGCCATAGCCCGCACCGGGGTTACTGGCATAGACGATGAGCCCGCGCAAATCGCCGGCAAGAATCGACTGGCCGATGGTCGTGCACAGGCCGCGCACCGGATCGACCAGTGGATAGCGCTCGGACCCCAGCTTGGGCCCGCGAGGCACCGGCGGCGTCGCAAAGCGTGCGGGATCGAGATCGCCCAACACAAGCGGCGTGGATGGGTTGAGCGCGCCGCCCGCATGTCCAATACAGCCCAGCAGCACATCAACCATGCAGATAGCTCGCGCCGTCTGGGTGCTATTGGCATACGCGATTCCGATGCCGCCATGAAAACCGGCGTCCACCACGGCAGCAGGCGCGGCGGCAGCCAAATCACGCGCCGTGGCGGCGATCTCTGCGGCCGGCACGTCGCACATCGACTCAGCCCACTCGGGCGTCCAAACAGCGGCCGCCTGCGCCAACTCGTCAAAACCCGTGGTATAGCGGGTCACGAACTCGTGATCGTACAGGTCCTCGGCAATCAACACGTGGACAATACCCAACAGCAGCGCCAAGTCGCAGCCCGGGCACACGCGCAACCAGCGGTCGGCAAGCGCCGCAGAGCCACTGCGCCGCGGGTCGACCACGATGATCTTCGCCCCACGCCGGCGCGCATCGTTGAGCGCATCAACGGCCCCCGTCGTCGACGAATCCACCAGTGAACGCCCTAGGTACATGATGCAATCGGCATGCGCCAGGTCGGAGGCGGGACTATAGCCCAGGCTGTGCTCCCAACCGGTAAGTCGGCTTACCTCGCAGGCACCGTCTGCACCGTATACGTTGGGCGAGCCCAGCACATGCATAAAACGACACGCCCAGTAGCGGTCGAACGAGGGCACGCCGAGCGTCATGCCCAGCGCGCGCGGACCATGCCCGTCAACAATCCCCCCAAGGCGCGCAGCGATCTGCGCAAACGCCTCGTCCCAGGAAATCGCATCGAACCCCGAGCCATCCTGGCGGCGACGCATGGGGTGCACGATGCGGTCGCGCTCGTCAAACGGCATTGCCAGGCGATGGCGTCCGCGGGCGCACAGGGCACGCGCCGCGCACGGATGCCCCACAACCGGCAACTCGGCCACCACACGCCCACCCTCAACATGGGCCGCAAAGGCGCAATCGGCATAGCATCCCCCGCATGTCGTCACCACGGAGCGACCGTCATGCATAGCTCTCGATGCCATCTCGATTATTCCTTCCAGCTCAGGGGTTCAAACCCCACCGCACCACAGCTCTGCCACCAGCTGCCGCGACGCATAGCCCGCAGCATCCACCGCAGCAAGACACGAAGAGCCTCCCAAAAGGCAAACACCCTCGGGAGGCCCGTACGTCATTCCGGCTTATTACGCCTCGGACTTCTTAGCGTAGATAAACCAGTAGCCGAGCGCGACCAGAACCGCACCGCCCACGATGTTGCCCAGCGTGGCGGCGGACAGGTTAAACGCAATGCCCGCGGCGTTGAGCGCATCGGCGCCGGCGACGTCGGCACCATAGCCGCACGCGTGCATCACGGCACCCATGGGCAAAAAGTACATGTTGGCGACGCAGTGCTCAAAACCGCAGGCCACAAAGGCGGCGATGGGCAGCAGAATGCCCACAACCTTATCGACCACAGTCTTGCCGGCGGTACCGATCCACACGGCCAGGCACACAAAGATGTTGCACAGGATGCCGCGGAAGAAGATCGTCACCCAGTCGATCGTCACCTTGCCGGCGGCGACGCTCACCATGGAATTGGCGACCGCCTCGCCGTTGAGCTTGTAAATGCCGGCCATGTACACCAAAAAGAAGATGAACAGGGCACCGACAAAGTTACCGACCCATACGACGACCCAAGCCTTGAGCATCTGGACCAGGGTGATCTTTTTGCTCTTGAGTGCGCAGACCATAAGCGAATTGCCGGTAAACAGCTCGGCGCCGCACACCAGCACCAGCACCAGGCCCAGGCAAAAGCACAGGCCGCCCACGACGCGCTGGGCGCCCCAGCCCAGCGTGCTATCGCTCAAGAACACGGTAAAGAACAGGCCGCCGAAGGCGATGAACGCACCGGCGAACATTGCCAACAGAAAGGCCTTTGCGACCGGCAGGTTGGCCTTGGTCACGCCGGCGGTCTCGGTCTTGGCCTCGATCGCGGCAGGCGCCAGGCAATCGGGAGCGGGGTACTCCGCCTTGGAATCTGCCATGTCAATCACTTCTTTCCTAATCAGCGGGGACAAGCGCTCCTATTGCTCTTGCCCCAAGCGGACAAAGTGGGAAAAGTCGTTGGCGGCCACGGCGTCGTACACGGCGTCGACGGCGTCAAAGACTTCCGGGGACATGGGGTTGTAGAACTCCGTGTCGCCCGGCTGAATCCCTATGAAGACGATATCTTCGCACGATTGCTCGATTTCCTCGATCAGAATCGACAAAGGGAGCGAATGCGTGGTGAACATCGACTTGCAGGCCACGTCACGTTTGTCGAGCAAGCGGATGGCGCCGACGGGCAGCGCCATGTCGGCGGCATCGACCAAAACCAAACGCGGCGGACGCTCGCGCTTGACCTCGATGATGTCGTCCTCGGGCGTTTGCCCGCCGTCGATGGTGTACCAACCGGCGATGGGCGCGTCCTCCATCTTTTTGGAGAGCACGGGGCCGGCGGCATCATCCGCACGCAGCACGCTTCCCGCCGTGAGCACGATACCCGCAAACGGGGCGCCGTTCACACGACCATCCACAACGCGACCCATTACTGCAACCTCCCCGTCAGATACACGCCCGACACATCGCGCACGCGCTCCACCAGATCGCGGAACTTCATTAAGAACGCGACCTGCTGGGCATGCAGGCCAAAGTCGTCATCGAACACCGAGATGCCGGCCTTGGCAGAACCGCGAAAACCGCGCTCGTCGAGCAGTGCATCGCAGGCCTCGAGCAGTGACGGCACCGCCGCCTTGTCGAGCTGGCACTCGCCAAAGGAGCGGATGGCCTCGAACTTGGTCTTGGCCTCCCCCTCCGGCAGCGCGTCGATAAGCGTATAGAACACGTTCACCGGCACCGACAGGCGCGGCTCAAAGCAGTCGAGCACGCCGGTATGGTGGCCCACGGCGAGCGTGTAGTACAGCACGTCGCAGGCCTCCTGGGGAACGTCTTCCTCGGTCTCCACAAACTTACGCGTGAGCTCGTAAAAGACCACCTGGTCGGGCGCATGACCCAGGCAGGGGTCGGCGACGCCCTCGGCGGCCTCGTCGCTTGCGCGCGAGGCATCGCCAAAGGAGCCGCCGAGCATGCCGGGACCCGCAAAGTAACCAGAGCGGTCCGTGAGCTCCATCTAGCGACCTCCGGCCAGCACAAGATCCTGCAGCGCCGAGTACACCTCGACGCGACGCGGATCGTCCTGCTTGTCGATGAGCAGCGCCATGGCACCGCGGATATCGCCCTTGGGCGCGCCCTCGAGGGTGTCCATAAACTCGTTGGCCAGGTCGCGGCCGTAACGGTAGCCGCTCATGGCGCGAGCCTCGCGCTCGATGGCAACGCGCAGCTTGTACGGCACGCCGGGGTGCAGGATATCGGCCTGCTCGCCGGCGGCCTCCACCGTGGTCTCGGCATGGAGCTTTTGGTCAAGCAGACCGAGCGCCATGGCAAAGCCGTAGACGGTCTGCGCGGGGCTGGGCGGGCAGCCGGGGATGTAGACATCGACCGGCAGAATCTTGTCCGTGCCGCCCCAGACGCAGTAGTTGTCGTAGAAGATGCCGCCGGTGCAGCCGCACGCGCCATAGGACACCACGATCTTGGGATCGGGTGCGGCCTCAAAGGCGCGCAGGGCCGGCATGCGCATGGCACGCGTCACGGCGCCGGTGTACAGCAGCACATCGGCGTGACGGGGCGAGGGCACGACCTTGATGCCAAAGCGCTCGACGTCGAAGACGGGCGTGATGGAACCGAAGATCTCGATCTCGCAGCCGTTGCAGCCGCCGCAGTCGACACGGTAGACGTACACCGAGCGCTTGATCTTCTTAAGAAGGGTCGCCTTGGCCTTCTCGATGCTCTCGTCGAGCTCGATCTTGGTCGGGCGGTACTGAAGCCGCTCGGGCAAAAGCGTGGGTTCGGCCATGGTTACTCCTCCTTCGTTTCAAAATCCATGATGATGCCCTCGACCGGCGCCGGACCGGCGGGGATCTCGGGCGCATCGGGGTTGAGCTCGCGGTCGACATACTCCGGGTTCACGCCGTGGCCGCCCAGATACTCCATGCCGGGGCCCTGGGGCTCACCGGACGCAAGCGTCTCGTTGGCAGCCATGCCGCGCGCGTTGCCGGTCTTTACGGCCGAAGCGGCGCGCAGAGCATCGAGCTCGCGCTTGCACTCCTGGCACATACCGACGGTACGGGCGGCCTGGATGGCCTCCATGCCGCCAGTCTTTTGCAGCAGGCGCTTGGCGTAGTCGATCTCCTTGTGCGGGGCAAACGGCTCGCCGCAACGCGAGCAGTGCTCGAGCGTATAGACGCTCTTGCTGGTGAGGTCGTCCTTGCTCATGACGGCCAGCTCAAACTCCTCGGTGAGCTTGATGGCCTCCATGGGGCAGGCTTCCTCGCAACGGCCGCAAAAGATGCAGCGACCGTAGTCGATCGACCAGGTAATGGTATCGGCCGCAAGGTCGGTGTCCATGCGAATGGCATCGGCCGGGCACGCCACGCCGCAGGCACCGCAGGCGATGCAGAGCTCGGCGTTGTGCTCGGGCTTGCCGCGCATGTCCTTATTGGTGGGGAACGGCGCAAACGGGTACTTGACCGTCGCGTCGCCGGCCTTGGCGTTGACCTTCCAAAGCTTCAGCATATTAGAGCGCCTCCTCATCGAGCGGAGCGGCCATGGTGCCCTCGCCCGCAAGCGGCGACTTGTCGCGCCAGACGTTCTCGAACTGTTCCTTGTCGAGCACATGGTCGCGCTTGGCGGCGACATCGGTCACCGTCACGCGGTCGGTGCAGGAGTAGCACGGGTCGAGCGAACCGACGATCAGCGCCGCGTCGCCCACGGTGTTGCCGCGGAACATGTAGCGCAGGACCGGCCAGTTGCTGTACGTGGCGGCCTTGGCGCGCCAGCGGTAGCACTTCTGGTTATTGCCGAGCATGGCCCAGTGCACGTCCTCGCCGCGCGGCGCCTCGGTGGCGCCGATGGCGTACTTGTGCGGGGTGTACTCCCAATCCGTGGTGAGGATGGGGCCCGACGGGCAGTTCTCGAGCATGGTCTCGATCATGTCGATCGAATCGTAGACCTCCTGGATGCGGACGGCGGTACGGCCGAAGGCATCGCAGGTGTCGGCCGTGGCGGCGTGCATCTTTTGGACGTCCGGATCGGCGTAGCCGTCAAAGGGATGGTCAAAGCGCACGTCGCGGGCATAGCCCGAGCCACGCATGAGCGGGCCGACCGGCGAGAAGTCGCGTGCGATCTTGCGGTCCAAGATGCCGATGCCACTCGTACGCTCAATGAAGTTGGGCGTGGAGAGCAAGACGTCGACGAGCTCCTGAACCTCGGAGCGCAGCTGATGGATGGTCGTGAGCGTGGAGAGCTTCTGCTCAGCCAAAATGTCGCGACGCACGCCGCCGATCACGTTGAGGCCGTAGGTCTTGCGGTGACCGGAGAGCTTCTCGGCCAGGTCCATGGACTTCTCGCGGACGCGGAAGAACTGCTGGAAGCCGGAGTCGAAGCCCGTGTAGTGCGACGCCAGGCCAATGTTGAGCAGATGCGAGTGCAGACGCTCGACCTCAAGCATGATGGCACGGATGTACTGGGCGCGCGGCGGGACATGAATGCCCTGGGCGCGCTCGACGGCCTCGGCATAGGCCACCGAGTGGGCGCAGCCGCAGATGCCGCAGATGCGGTCGGCGAGGAACGTCACGGCGTCATAGTTCAGGCGCGTCTCGGCGACCTTCTCCATGCCGCGGTGCACGTAGAACAGACGATAGTCGGCGTCGACGATCGTCTCGCCCTCGACGAACAGGCGGAAGTGGCCGGGCTCGTCGGAGGTAATGTGCAGCGGTCCCATGGGGACGAGTGTGGTCTCCTTGCCCTTGGTATCGGCCAAGAACTCGTAGTTTTCCATGTCGCTCGCAGGAGCGGGACGGAAGCGGTAGTCCATGGAGTCCTTGCGCAGCGGGTACAGGCCGCTGGGCCAGTCATCGGGCAGCACCAGGCGACGACGGTCGGGCAGACCCTCGGGGATCAGGCCGAACATATCGCGCAGCTCGCGCTCGCCCCACACGCAGGCGGGGACGAACGGCGTCACGGACGGGAACGTCATCTTGGCGGGATCGACCTCGGCGCGGACGGTCACCCAGCCGGAATCCTCCCCCTCCATGGAGATGACGTAATACACGGCGTAACGGCCGCACAGGCTGCGCTCATCATTGCCGATGATCACGGGAATCCAGCCGTAGCGCTCGTAATACAGGTAGTGGACGGCCTCGGGCAGCTTGTCCTGCTTGACGGTGATCGTCAGCTGGTCCTCGCACTGCCACTCGACCTTCTCGATGCAGCCCGGAACGGCGCGGCGCAGGGCCTCGACATGGCTCTCGCAGCGACGGGCGTACACCTTGTTCTCAGTTTCAATCATTCGTTACTCCACCTCGCTCTGAGCGGTCTCGGTACCGAACACAGCGCGGTACATCGGCGTCGCGTGAAGTTCCTCGGTGCTCTGCTCGAGCACGATGCCGGTCGCGGTCTCCACACCGTGCACGAGAGGCAGCGGGGTGGCGATGCCAAACCACAAGATCATGACGGCCAGGATGATTTCGGGGATAAGCATGAGCGCCGGGGCCTCATGCTTGCCCATGCCCTGGGGCGCATGGCCGAACACCGACTTGAGTGCGATGCGGGTGAGCGCGGAGATGGCCACGGTAAGACCGAGGGCGACCACGACGACCAGCCACATGGGACCGGCGGTAACACCGGCGACAAAAGTCAGGAACTCGGAGATAAACATGCCAAAGGGCGGGAAGGCACCAAGACCGAGCAGTGCCAAGATGGCGAGCGCGGCGGTTGCGGGGGCAACCTCGACGACACCCTGAATCTTAGCCAGGCTACGCGTGCCAAAGGCGTGCTGGATGTTGCCGGACACGCAGAAGGCAAGCGTCTTGGTAAAGCCGTGGAACACGCAGTGCAGCAGGGCCGCGGCGATACCCAGCGGGCCGCCGATACCCAGGCACAGGGCGATAACGCCCACGTTCTCCACAGACGAGTACGCAAAGCGGCGCTTGAGGTCGTCCTGGCGAAACATCGAAAGTGCCGCCACCAAAATGGACAGCGTGCCGACGATCAGCAGCAAAAGCTGCGGATACTCGGCGCCCACGGCCTGGATGGTAAAGCCATAGAAGCGCATGATCACAAGCATGGCGCACTTAAGCAGCACGCCAGAGAGCAGGGCCGAGACAGGGCTCGGGGCCTGGGAGTGGGCATCGGGCAGCCAAGTGTGCATGGGGAACAGGCCGGCCTTGGTGCCAAAGCCGATCACGATAAACGCAAAGGCAAGGCGCATGAGCGTCGGGTCGAACTGGTCGGCATACGGCAGCACACACGACAGGAATGCGGCCTCGTGGGCGTTGGGAATCACGTCGGCGGCGTTGGCGTAGATCAGCAGTGTACCGAACAGGCCAAAGGCCACGCCGGCGGTGCAGACCATCGCATACTTCCAAGAAGCCTCGAGGGCCGTCTTGTTCTTGTAGATACCCACGAGGAACACGGTGGAAAGCGTGGTTGCCTCCACGGCGGCCCACGTGAGGATCATGTTGTTGGACAGGCACGCGAGCAGCATGGTGAACACGAACAGGCTAAACAGCGCAAAATACTGCTTGGCGCGCTCGGCGGGCATGGAGCCCTCCTCGATATCGGCCTTTACATAGGGCAGCGAGAACAGCCCCGTAAGAAAACCGATAAAGCCGATGAGCAGCACAAAGATGGCGCCCAGCGAATCGAGGTGAAACCACAGGCCAAAAGCGCTCGCGGTGTCGCCGCTCATAAGGACGTCACCGGCCGTCATTATCGACAGCACCAGGACGGCTGCGACGGAGACCAGGTTGAGACCGGCAAACACGTTATAGGACGTGTTCTTGGGCAAAAACGCCATGACCAGCGAGAACACCAAAGGAGTCGCGAGCAGGGCGAGAATCAACGTTTCCATGGACTACCCCCTCAGCTCGGACAGGTCGCGCGCATCGAGCGAGTGGGAGTCGTCCCAAATGCGACGCACGACGATGGACATGATGATGACGGCAAAGATGGCATCGGTGGCGATACCGATCTCGATGATCTCGGGAGCGGTGGGGGCCAAAAGCGCGAGCGTCACGTGGCTGCCGTTTTCCATAAGGCAGTATCCAAAGATCTGCTTCATGATGTTGCGCTGCGAAATGATGCAGGTGAGGCCCACAAAGAAGTGAGCGAAGCTAATAGCGAGCGCAGGCGTTGCGACCTCGGCCGTGGGCAGGCTGATCTGCGTCACGACGGCAAAGCAGATCGCGACCTCGACGGCGATGATGCAGATGGCCCACGCGGGCTTAAGGCCGGCCTTGAGCGATGCGTCGCTCGGCTCGCCCATCTTCTTGTATGCGCGGTTGAGGATATAAGGGACCAGGACGACCTTGGTGATAAAGGCAGATCCAGCCCACATAAGCAGCTCCTGCGCACCGGTGGTGGCACCGAGCGTGGCGAGCAACCCCACGAGCACCAGCGACTGCACCGCATACCAGTGGATGGAATGTTTGATGTTCTTGGAGACAACCACCATGGTGGACGTGACGATCAGAAGGCCGCCAAGGATGTTGACGATCGAATAACCCATGTCGTTCTACCTCCTAACCGATCCAGCTGGCCGAAAGCGGGCCGCTGACGATAACCATGATGATGAGCACGATGAACACGAACGCCATCGCGCGGGGAAGCGGGGCTCCCGCAGCGACCTCTTCGCTCGGCTCGCCGGGCAGGCAATAGCCCATCCACTTAAGGAACCAGGCAAAGGTGGCGACGGTCTCGGCGACCATGATGCACACGAGCACCAGGATCGCGACGTTGCCGGCACCCACAGAAAAGCCACCGGCGATGATCTGGAACTTCGAGAAGAACGTGTTCATGGGCGGCACGCCGGCAATGGCGAGTGCCGCGACACCAAAGCCCACGCCCGAGATCGGGTACTTCTTTACGATGCCGCGAAGCTTGGGCAGCATACGCGTGCCGAGCGTAAAGGAGAACGAACCGGCGATCAGGAAGAACAGCGTCTTGGCGAAAGCGTGGTTAAAGATGTGGCACACGGCGCCATCAAAGGCCAGCTGGCTGCCAAAGACCGAAAGGCCCAGACCAAAGAACACATAGGAGAGCTGGGCGATCGTGGAGAAGGCCAGCAGGCGCTTCATGTCCTTTTGCGGCAGGTACATAAGGAAACCAAAGAGCATGGTGACCATGGCGTCGATAATGGCGACCCAGCCCACGATCTCGGGAACCTCGCCGGCAGAGACGAGTGCACGCGCGAACACGCACACGCCGACCTTAACCATCGAGGCACCATGCAGGTAGGCCGAAACAGGCGTCGGCGCCTCCATGGCCGAAGGCAGCCACATGTACATGGGAACCTGTGCGGACTTGGCCCAGGCCGCAAACAGCACGAGCAAAAGGACGATGGCCTTGAGCTTGGCGTCGAGGCCGGCAATCGCGGTAATGGCGAAGGTGCCGGTGTGGGCAAACACGATAGCGGCGCCCAGATACAGGCCGAGCGCACCGATATGCGTGATGATCAGGGCCTTCATGCCGGCCTTCTTGGCCGTAGGCGTCATGTAGTAGCTAATGAGGCCCCAAGAGCACGCACCCGTGATCTCAAAGAACACGAGCTGGCCCAAAAGGGTCGAGCTGTACACGAGGCCGGCCATGGCACCGATGAAGGTCGCGAGGTACGCGTAGAAGCGACGACGCGGTGCGTCGGGATGCTCACGGTTATTCTCGCTCATATAGGGAATCGAATAGATCACGACAAGCAGGCCGATACCCACAAAGGCGGGCGCGAGCAGCGTGCTCATGCGATCGAAGGTGAATCCCATGACGAGGGTCTGCCCAAACGAGATCAGGGGGACCTGAGTGTCGGGCATGCCGGCGCCGGCGAAATTCGCGGCGAGGGCGATGGTGCAGACCGTCGAGACGGCGGCACCCAAAACGCTGAACCACTTGGCGTACGGACGGGGGAACAGGGCGACGAGCACCGAGGCCACCATCGGGGCCGCGATAGCGACCAAGCCGAGAAGGGACAGACTGACTGCAAATGACATTGTTTCTCCCTTCTCCTACACGCCGACGACCACGAAGACAAACGCCAGAACGGCGATGCCCACGACGGCCCAGGTCTGATTGCCAAGCACCTTAAAACGCGAACGCGAGCAGGAGTTCTCGATCACGCCGCACGCGACAAAGTCGATCAGGCACTTCACTAGGAAGATGACGGCGCCCAGAACAGCGGCGGCGCCCACGGTCGCGGGCTCGCCCCAGGGGACAAAAATCGCGCAGAACCAGGCGACGACCAGGACCTGCTTCATGGACATGGCGAGCTTG
Source organism: Collinsella aerofaciens (assembly GCA_048194085.1). Classification (GTDB taxonomy): domain Bacteria; phylum Actinomycetota; class Coriobacteriia; order Coriobacteriales; family Coriobacteriaceae; genus Collinsella; species Collinsella aerofaciens_CO. Next base: position 27,115 of record DBFABM010000026.1, on the reverse strand, counting down.
GCCATGGCGAGCGACGGGCCGGAAAGCTCGGCGATCGGACCCTCCTGAAGCTCCTGCTCGGCCTCGGCCTGGTCAAACGGCAGCTTGCCGAGTTCCATGTAGCAGGCGATCGCAAAGGCAATGCCGGCAAGGATCACGGCGACCGGTGCGTCGATGGCACCCGTCATGATGTGCTGACCCATGGTGGCGATGTCGGTGGAGCCGCACACCAGGGCGGCGGCAAACAGCGCCAGCAGCATGGACGGCTCGATGAGCACGCTCATAAGCAGCTCGCGAACGCCGCCGATACCGGCGTAGGCGTTAGACGAATCCACACCGCAGAGGGCGAAGAAGAAGCGGGCGAGCGCCAGGCTGTACATGATGGTGATGGCGTCACCAAAGACCGGGATGGGGCTTTGTGCCGTAAAGAGCGGCAGACCCATCGCGAGCATAAAGGCGACGGCGAAGAACAGCGGCGGCATAATACGCAGCGCAAAGCTCGCGTCCTCGCTCTGGGACTCGGGGCGCGCAAAGAGCTTGGCCAGGTCGCGGTAGTCCTGCATGATGCTGGGGCCGCGACGGTTGTGCATCTTGGCGCGGATAACGCGACCGAGACCGGAGAAGAACGGCGCGACGGCCATAACGACCACGCCCTGCAGAACGGCAAGTACGATGTTGTTCATGCTCTCCCCTCCTTAACCCATTTGCACGGCGAGCACGAGGAACACCACGAGTGCCGCGACGATGTAGCAGATATAGATGCTGTAATTGCCGCCTTCGAGCTTAGTCGCGAGGTCGGCGAGTTTCTCGACACCCTTATGCGGGGCATCGACGAGAACCTTGTCGGGTACGGGCTCCACAGCCTCGGCCACACCGGTGAGCTTCTGGAAGAAGTGCGCGATGGACCAGCAGACGGCCGTGCAGCGGTCGCGCAGCGTGTAGAGCGGCTGCATAAACCAGGACACCTCGGAGGCGAAGGTCGTGGCCACGACGGGCATATGCTCGTTTGGAGCATAGCCACATGCCCACGGCTGGGACTTCTGCACCTTGCCGACGGTCTTGAGTTTGCGATAACCGCAGGCAAGACCGACGAGCACCACGAGCGCAATGGCGATCGCGGGCGTGGAGGTGGCAGCGCCGGAGTACTGGTTCATGAGCTCCATGCCCTCGGCGGCAAACACGCCACCGTACGGATGCAGCACGGACGCGGCGACATCGACCAGCACGGGCGCGATCACGGGAGCGCCAATGCCCAGCACGACGCAGATGGCCGCGAGCAGGCCCTGCGCAAACACCATGGGGGCGGGAACCTCCTTGGCATTGGCCGCGGCCTCGGAGCGGGGCGCGGAGGCAAAGGAGACGCCATAGGCCTTGACGAAGCACGTGACAGCCAGCGCGCCGGTAATGGCAAGCGCGACGGCAGCGAACACGGCCACGATCATGACGGCCTTGTCGCCCTGCATGGCGGCGTTAAACAGCGACTGGTAGGTAAACCACTCGGACACAAAGCCGTTGAAGGGCGGGATGGCCGAGATGGCAAGCGCGCCAATAAGGAAGCAGATGGCCGTTGCCGGCATACGACGGAACAGGCCGCCCATCTTCTCCATATTGCGCGTACCCGTGGAGTACAGCAGCGCACCGGCGCCCAGGAACAGCTCGCCCTTAAACATCGCGTGGTTAAACGTGTGGTAGAGGGCGGCCATCAGGGCCAGGACGGCGATGCCGACCGAGTCGAGCGCCATGGCGGCCATGGAGGCGCCGACGCCGAGCAGAATGATGCCGATGTTCTCGACGGAGTGATAGGCCAAAAGGCGTTTGATGTCATGCTCCTGCAGGGCGAAGGCCACGCCGAGGACCGACGAGATCGCACCGAAGACCATGACCATAAGGCCCCACCAGACCTGAACGCCCGAGGCGGAGAGCAGGTCGAGACCAACCTTGAGGATGCCGAAGATACCGATCTTGATCATGCCGCCGGACATGAGGGCCGACACGTTGGACGGCGCCTCGGGATGTGCCTTGGGCAGCCAGCCGTGCAGCGGGATGATGCCGGCCTTGGCGCCAAAGCCAAAGAAGGCGAGCACGAAGCACACGGATGCGACCACGGGGCTAAACTGCGTAGCGCGGAAATCCGCAAAGGCAAACGAGCCACCGGCGAAGTTGGTCATGGTGAGGAAGCTCGCCATGATGAGCACAAAGCCCACGTGCGCGATCACAAAGTAGAGCCAACCGCCATGAATGGAGTTCTCGTTCTCCTCGATCACGACCAGGAAGTACGAGGTCAGCGACATGAGCTCAAAGGCGACCAGGAACCAAAACACGTTGTCGGCGGTGATGACGAGCATCATGGACGCCACGAAGGTGTTAAAGAAGAAGCCGGCACGGCCCTTTTTGCCCGGGTACTCATCAAAGTAGTTGAGACCGTAGATCGAACCGGCAAAAGCGAGCACCGAGATGAGCGCCACGAACAGGCCGGACAGCTGATTGAGCAGCAGCTGGAAATGGGCAAACGGGAAGAACACGATGGTGTCGACCGACGTGACATCGCCCAGCACGGCCTGGATACCGGCCACAAACGAAAGCACCGCGGCGACGGCGCCGATAAGGCAGCCGGCGGTCTTGGCGGCGTTATCGGCCTTGATCAGCAGAACCGAGGCGAGCGCACCGATGCACGAGACGGCAAGCGATGCGATAAACAGCGTCATGCTATCCATTGTTTACGCTCCCTTCTGCTTTCTCGGACAGGCCCTGGGCCACGGCGGTAACGTCGACGACCGGACCGTTTTCGATCGAGCGCAGGCGCTTGGCCTCGTCGAGCTCGCGATCGGCCGAGCCGCCCATAACGGTCAGCGCCTTGGTGGGGCACGCCGCCACACAATGCGGGCCGTCCGGATCGAAGGCGCACAGGTCGCACTTGACAGCGCAGGTGTACTGGCCGGGAGCCCACGTAAGCAGGCTGCTCAGGGACTTAGGATACGAAGGCGTCGGGTCGCACATGCCTGCGACACCGGCGATAGACGTGCCATCGGGATGGATGGCTCCGAAGGGGCACGCGATGGCGCACAGCCTGCACCCGATGCACTCCTGCTCCTTGACGTGGATGCGATCGCCATCGTGCTCGATGGCATTCACCGGGCAAACCTCGGCGCAGGGGGCACCCTCGCAATGGTGGCAGGCAAGGGCGGCCGAAATGCCGCCGGTCTTCACGAGCGCCAGGCGCGGCGTATCCTGAAGACCCTGCATCCGGTGGGCGTCGGCACAGGCGGACTGGCATGTTCCGCAGCCGATGCACCTCTCCGGGTTGATGTCGATGAAGCGGTTCATCCCCACTTCCTTTCAAAATAACGGGCCGGGCTCCCGAACGTACGGGACGCCCGGCCCAAAAAGCCAACGAGAACGGGACTACACGATTTGATTCACGTGCGTCTCGTCGTCGAACTTGGCGGCGCCAGGCTCAACGTCCTGGGGAGCGGCGGCGTCCACCAGAGCCTGCTTGAGCTCGGTGTACTGACGCTCGACCTCGCCCTCTGCCCAGACCTGGTCGGCAATGGCGTCGACCTGGCAGGCGGAGAACTTGTCCTCGGGCGTATGCGAGACCGGGTCGACCTTGTGCATGGTCAGCTCGTTGCACTTGCCGATCCACCACTGGTAGGTCATATAGACCGTGCCCTTGTTGATACGGTCGCTCACGTCGGCGCGGCTGTATACCTGGCCGCGGCGGCTGTGAATCGAGACGATGTCGCCGTTCTTGATACCACGCGCCTGGGCGTCCGCGGGATTCATACGGACAAAGCCAGGCTCGTCGGCGAGCAGCGCCAGCGTCTTGCAGTTGCCGGTCATCGAACGGCAACTGTAGTGGCCGACCTCGCGGACGGTGCACAGGATGAGCGGGTACTCATCGTCGGGAAGCTCGGAGGGCGTCTCCCAGTCGTGCGGCATCAGGTTGGCGCGGCCGTCCTTGGTGGTGAACTTGCCGCCAGCGAACATGTCGGGCGTACCGTGGTCATTCACATCGGTGCTCTTGACGGGCCACTGGGCGTAGCCGCCCTCGGGAGCCATCTTCTCGTAGGTTGCGCCCACAAAGTTGGGGCACAGGCTAATGCACTCGTTCCAGATCTGCTCGGTGTTGTCGTAGTGCATGGGGTAGCCCATGCGCGTGGACAGGTCCGCGAAGATCTCCCAGTCGTGGCGGCACTCGCCCTTGGGCGGAACGGCCGCGTCAAAGTGCTGGAAGCTACGGTCGGATGCGGTAAAGACACCCTCGTGCTCGCCCCAAGAGGTAGCGGGCAGGATGACGTCGGCGAGCATGGTCGTCTGCGTCATAAAGATGTCCTGGCAAATGAACAGATCCAGCTCGGAGAGCGTCTTGCGCATACCGGCCGAATCGGGCTCGGTCTGCACCGGGTCCTCGCCGTAGTTGTAGAAGCAGTGCACCTTGCCCTCGTCGACCAGGTGGCCCAGGTCGGTGAGCTTGTAGCCCTCCTCGAGCGGGAGCTTTTCCTCGGGCACGCCCCAAGCCTTTGCAAACTTGGCGCGCACGGCGGGGTCGGTGACTTTCTGGTAGCCAGGGTACAGGTTAGGCAGCATGCCCATATCGCAGGAGCCCTGGACGTTGTTCTGACCGCGCACGGGCGCGAGGCCGGAATTGGGTTTGCCGATCTGGCCGGCAACGCAGGCGATGGAGGCGATGGTGTGCACCGTCTTCAGGTTCTGCTTCTGCTGGCATACGCCCATGCCCCAGCCAATGATGGCAGAGGGCTTCGCCGTGGCGTACATCTCGGCAGCTTGGTGGATCAACGCGGGCTCGACACCCGTGATGTCCTGTACGGATTCGGGAGTGTAGTTCTTGATGGTCTCCCACCACTCGTCAAAGCCGTTCGTGTGTTCGGCGACGAATTCCTTGTCGTAGAGGCCATCGTTGACCAGACAGTTGGCAAAGGCGTTGAGGAACGCAACATTGCAACCGTTCTTGATCGGAAGGTAGAGATCGGCGATACGCGCGGTTTCGATATGGCGCGGGTCGGCGACGATGATCTTGCAACCCTTTTCTTTGGCTCGCACGATACGCCTTGCGACGATGGGGTGCGAATCGGCAGGGTTATAGCCGAAGAGGAAAATGCAGCCCGCATCCTCCATACCGGGGATGGAGCATGACATGCAACCTGAACCAACCGTGTCCATCAGACCGAGGACAGTAGGGCCGTGTCAAGTACGGGCGCAGTTGTCCACGCTGTGGGTGCCGATGCACGCACGCGTAAACTTCTGCATGACGTAGTTCGCCTCATTGCCGCCGCCTCGCGAAGAGCCGGTGGTCATGACAGCGTTAGGACCATATTCGTCAATTATGGCCTGCATCTTAGATGCGGTGAAATCCAGTGCCTCGTCCCAGCTTACGCGCTCAAGATCCGCGCCCTTAGTGCGGCGGATCATCGGGTGCAGTACGCGAGGAGTCAAGATCTTGGTGTCGTTGATGAAGTCGTAGCCGCTCATGCCCTTAAGGCACAGCTCGCTCTGGTTGGTGATGCCGTTGAGCGGTTCGGTGCCCACGACCTGGCCGTTTTGGACCAGGAGGTTAAACTGGCAACCGGCGCCGCAGTACGGGCAGATCACTTTATGCTTCTCCATGACACCCTCCTTCCTTTCTCTGCTACCGATTAATCGGTACGTATTTGACAATCGTTGGGCCTGTATGGCCGCCCGGCTACGCCTCGTTTTCGATGGTGGCGCGGGCACGCTCGGCAGTCAGTTCTGCCAGGCGCTCCTCGTCTACCAAGGTGAGGCCCTTGGTCGGGCACGCCTCGGCACACGCCGGACCGCCGGGACGGTCCACGCACAGGTCGCACTTGAGCACGAAGCTCTTGGTCTGCGAACCCACGCGCACGTCGCCCATCAAGACGGGGACCTGCGTGGTCGCCACACTCACGGCGCCAAAGGGGCAGGCCATGACGCAGCTCTTGCAGCCGATGCAGTTGTCCTCGTTGACGCCGATGCGATGGTTCTTTGGATCAAAGAACAAGGCACCCGTGGGGCAGGCCTTGGCGCACGGAGCGTCCTCGCAGTGGTGACATGCCACCGGCGCGGAAATCTCGTAGGTGCGCGTTACGCGCAAGCGAGGTGCGGCGATGTTGCCGGGAATATCGTGTGCCTCGATGCACGCCGCCATACAGGTTTGGCACCCAATGCAGCGTGAAGAATCAGCCACGACTCGTTTATTGCCCATGTTGTTCACTCCCTCCTGAATCCCATGCCGGAGAGACCCTGCCGACGTTGCCCCGGACCGCCCGTGGTCCGGCATCGGCGTATCGAGTGCATGCGGCGAAACAGGCACTTCGATAGAATTCCTCCAACGATATACAGGTTAAATATACGCAGTTGCAGGGGGCAAACTTGAGCATAGGCCCTGCAATACGGGTGTATTGCAGGGGTTTTGGCAGGTTGGGATTATTCTCTATAAGCTATAAAGGTGAGTGTATTACATGCGTACATCCTGGGGAGATTTCACACTCGTTTATTAAGGATGTAATACGTTTGATATATATTTCGCGCTCATTAACTTGAGTGCAATAAAGCAGTGGCTATAAGATTGGTTATTATTAGCGAATGTTGTATTTGACCATTCATATTGCACGCTCATTAAGGGGGCCAGTGATGTCATCGACGCAAAAACGAGCCATCCTGCAGGTGCGCATTCGCGAAGAGGACAAACAGCATGCCGAGCGCCTCTACGACGCCATGGGCACATCGCTTGCCGAGGTCGTTCGCCTTTTTGTCGCGCAGAGCATTTTGATGCGCAAGCTTCCCTTTCAGCCGGTCGCCGTGCGCTCAAAGGACGGCACCGCCGCCTATGGATCGCTCAAAGCATATGGGGACCCCAATCGCCGCTCCGAGGAGCGCAATGCCTGGATTGAGTACCTTGCTACAGAATGCGACGATTCGATTTTGGGTCCCGAGGAAGTAGATATCCATGAGTAGCACCATCATCGACGAGACCGTCATCCTGCGCTACCTGCTTAATGACGACGAAGTTCTATCACCGCGCGCCGCCAAGGTCATCGCCACGCGCACCGCTCGCGTCTACCCCGAAATCATCACGCGTGTCGTGGTCACGCTGCGCGACGTCTATAAGGTTCCCCGCGTTGAGATTGCTGCGGCCTTGAAAAGGCTGCTCGATGACGTCATGGTCGACGAGCCCACAGTTGTCGCCCTTGCCGTCAAACTCTTTGGCAAGACCCATATGGACTTTACCGACTGCCTCCTCGCAGCCCGAACCGCCATCTACAACGATGATGTCGTGAGCTTTGGCAAGCCCATCATCCAAGGCATGATCGATTACCGCCGCAAGCGCCAAACCGCGGCCGACGTTCGCGACCGCGCCGCCGAAGCCCGCAGTCACAGCACCGACACCACCATCGACAAGCTCCGCCACCACGGTCGCCACTAACCGACAGGCAACGGCATCGCCCGCCCCTCAGCCCCATCCCCTCCTAAGTTGCGGTGAAATACGGACTGTTTCATGCCTTTAAAGGCCTCGATAGTCCGTATTTCACCGCAACTTATTGAAGGTTGGCTGCGAACGATTTCTCTATCGGGAGTCGGCGTAGGGTTTTGTTGTCGGAATACCGTAACCGCGCATCATGGCACCGAACGATTCTACTTCGTAGGTGTCCGAGAGTTTGAAATGAATGACGTTGTGGCCCATGGCGCGAAGGTTCGCATCGCGCATGAGGGCCGCTCGATAGGTTTTTGCCGCCGCTTGCTCCGGATCATTTTGAGCTTCGTCTTCAAACTTACCCAGCCCATGCAGCTCTGCCAGCGTCCATGAGCCGTCTGGCATCTGCCAGCCATAATCTGCTAGATAATAGCCAGCGTTTCCTGGTCGCGGTATCTCAACTTGAAGCTCAGGCGCGGCAACCCCAGCGAGAATCATCGCTGCTCTCGCCTCGGACTCGCCGCCATTGTCTGACCTGCCATCCATATGCTCAAAAACGTCAAAAGCACGCGCGATGCCATGCAACCCTCGGCAATTTGCCTGCGCATATGCCCGCAGCTCTTCGCGTTCGACATCGTACTCACGGGCCAAGCCATCGACATAGCCCAGCGCATAACGAAAGGCGCTCGTTCGAGCGATATCAACAACCGTTCGATACGGATCCGTCAGCGTAAACAGACCGAGACGCCACACTTCGCCCACCCGCCAGCGCTTGTATTCAACGAACTCATACGTATCACGCCTTGTAGACCGTGGCAGCAGTACTTGCACTTTATCCAGAAGCGTATACGCCGAGCCGATGCCGTAGAGCAGCGCTGCTGTCGATCCGCAAAACACAGCATCCGGTTCAACGACCGCAATAGCGGATGCCAGCTGAAAGATGCGATCTTCAACCCCAAGATTATTCCAATAGACCGGATCCGCATACACGTGGTTGTAAAGACGAAGCATGAGCTCTTCCTGCATAAGCTCACGCGCACGGCGTTCATCCCAAGGATCAATTGTTATAAGCAGCTGTCCATCTTGATGAATTCCAACGGCCGAGAATAGCATTCTTGCATATGACTGCGGAAAATGTTTGCCTTTATCGAGCATGGCCAACCCCATAACCATCACGGCGGAGAGAATACCATTACGCTATCGCATGCTTCCGTCCGCAGGCCTTGCCAAAAGCTGACCAAAAGCTTGACGTCGCAGGTCAGAGCTTCAAAAAATATTTCCACTCTCGGTAGACGGTCGCTACGACCCTCCCAACGGCATCAAAATCCAACCTTACAAATAGTTGCGGTGAAATACGGACTACATGGGCCATAAAAGCCGGAAAACAGTCCGTATTTCACCGCAACTTAGGAGGGGATGTGGGGTCCCCGACATGTATATGAAAACGGCTCTGGCACCAAATGGAGCCAGAGCCGTTAAAACTATCTTATGGAGCGGGCGACGGGAATCGAACCCGCGTCATCAGCTTGGAAGGCTGGGGTTCTACCATTGAACTACGCCCGCAAGATATGGTCGGGACGACAGGATTTGAACCTGCGACATCCTGCTCCCAAAGCAGGCGCGCTACCAAACTGCGCCACGTCCCGAAGGTGTTGAGCAGCTAAGGTCTAAACCTTGCGTGTCCCAAAGCGAAGGAAATTATAGGGGAGACTCCCCGCCTGTGCAAGCGCAGAAACCCTAGCTCCTCGAATGTGCGACAAACTGGCTATGAACCAGACCAATCACAAACGCGACCACAGCAACCGGCGCCCACGCAGCGCCGATATCTGCCAGCGGCAACGCATCAAACGGCAGCCACGCGCCAGCAAAGAACGCATCGCGGACCGAAGTGATTACGCTCTGTACCGCGACAACGCCGCCGACCCAGACCCACACCTGCGGGTGCGCGTCGCAAAAGCCGTGCACCAGGCCCATAAGTACCAGCACAATGGCAACGGGATACAGGGCATTGAGCATAGGCACCGAGAACATGAGGATCACGTCGAGGCCCACGTTGGAGAGCACGCACGAAAACGCTGCGAACACAAAGGCGAGAATCGCAAAGGGACGGCGCATGGCCTCCTCGGAGGCCTCCGCTCCCCCTTCGACCACATACGTCTCGCAGAAGTAACGCGAGCAGCAGCTGATGAGGCCGATGCACACGTTCATGCAGGCAAGGAAAAAGATCGCAAAGACCACGACCGTGCCGACAAGGCCAAAGTGCATGGAGGCAGAGCGGGCAAGGATGGCGGCGCCATTGGTGGCATCGGGCATCACGGTGCTGAGCTGCGTGCCGGCAAGCGCCAGGCCGCAGTAGATGACGGCCATGAGTGCGCCGGCGATCACACCGGAGCGCGAAATCTCAAAGGCCACGCGCTTGTCATCAGTAACGCCCAGCTCGTGGATGGTCTCGGCGATGATGATGCCGAAGGCGAGCGACGCGAGCAGGTCCATGGTCTGGTAACCGGTCAAAAAGCCCTGCACGGCGGCGCCCGCATCGTAGGGAGCCTGAGGCGCGGCAGCCGGTCCCAGCGGCGAGATCACGGCAGCACCCACGACCAGCACGATGAGCGCAATGAGCGCGGGGCCCGTAATGCGGCCGAGTACGCGTGTGATGACACCCGGGCGCAGCGTGAGCGCAAACGCGACGACGAAGAACCCGATGGCAAACACCAGACGTGCCGTGCCAAGCGAAACGCCCTCGGGTAGCAGCGGCACCAGCATTTCGAACGCCGTAGAGCTTGTGCGAGGAATGGCCAGGCACGGGCCGATGGCCAGGTAGACCGCCGCAACAAAGAACTCACCAAACTTGGGGTGCACGCGGCCGGCAAGCTCGCGCGCCGTTCCGGCAAGCGCGACGGCGATAAATCCCATGACGGGCAGGCCGATGGCGGCAATCAGAAAGCCGAGCATGGCGACCGGCGTGGCAGAACCTGCCTGCAACGCCAGCAGCGGCGGAATAATGAGGTTGCCGGCGCCAAAGAGCATCGAGAACAGGGCGATGCCGACGGTGACGACATGGTCGGAGCGCAGACCGCGCGGGGCGGATGAAGCCATGAGAGCACCTTTCGAATCGAAACAAAAACGGGACGGGCAAAAGACCCGTCCCGCAAGTATATACGCTCTAGCAGCTTTAGCAGGCTAAATCGCACAGAGCATCAATAGCGGTGTCGACTTCCTCGTCCGTGTTGAAATACCAAAACGAGAAGCGAACGACACCCTGGCGCTCGGTCCCGAGCGCGCGGTGCATGAGCGGAGCGCAATGGGCGCCGGGGCGCGTCGCAATCCCCCACCCTTGCATGAGCGCGTCCGAGATCTCGGCAGAGTCGATATCGCCCACGTTGAGTGAGACGATCGCCGAACGCACGGGCTGGTCAAACGCACCGTAGAGCTTAATCCCCGGAATCTCGCGCACACCGGCAAGGAAGCGATCAGCGAGCGCACGCTCCTGGGCAGCAATCGCGTCGACCCCGCCCTGGGCCTCGATAAAGTCGAGACCAGCGGAAAGGCCCGCGATGCCATGGCCGTTGAGCGTACCGGCCTCCAGGCGCGTGGGCCACTCAAGGGGCTGCAGCCCATCGAAGCTGTGCACGCCCGTGCCGCCCATGGCCCACGGCGCCACGTCAATGCCCTCTGCCACGGCCAGGCCGCCGGTCCCCTGCGGGCCCATCAATCCCTTGTGGCCGGTAAAGCACACAATGTCGAGCCCCATGGCCTGCATATCGATATGCGCCGTGCCGGCAGACTGCGAGGCATCGACGATCACAAGCGCGCCGGCCGCATGGGCTATGGCCGCCACGCGCGCAATGTCGACCGCGTTGCCGGTCACATTAGAGGCATGCGTCACCACCACGGCACGTGTACCGGGCGTGACCAGTCGATCGAGCTCATCGTAGTCGAGCACGCCATTCGCGTCGCAACCCGCATGCTCAACGGTCACACCCTGCTCTGCCGCAAGGCGGTTAAGCGGACGCAGCACGGAGTTGTGCTCGAGCACCGTTGTGACCACACGGTCGCCGGGGCGCACCACGCCATTGATGACGGTGTTGAGCGCCGCCGTGGAGTTGGGCGTAAAGCACACATGGTCCGCACTCGGGCAACCTAAAAGGCGCGCGAGCTTGGCACGGCAACCGTGAATCGTACGCGCAGCGTCGAGCGCACCCGACGTGGCGCCACGCCCGGCATTGCCGAGCGAGCACATCGCCTGTGTCACGGCATCGATGACCGTCTGCGGCTTATGCATGGTCGTCGCCGCGTTATCCAGGTAGATCATCGCACGACCTCCCACATGTCGATCACCTTAAAGCCCTCGGTGGGGACGCCCGCCGCGGCAAGCTCGCCGCGCAGCAGTTCCTCATCGGCAGGCAACGCCTTCCATGCCAAACCGCAGCCGGCAGCGACCTCCCCGGGCACGGGAATCGTGCGCCCGGGAAGGCCGCGCTCGATGCATAGGGTCTCGCACCCCATGGCGGCCGCCGTGGTAGGAAACGTGATGACAAGCGCAGGGCGCTTCTCCCTCATGGCAACTCCAACCAATACGCTACGGGCGCACGACGCGCACGGCCTGCTCCATCTTCTCCACGATCACATACATGTTGGTAACCTCGCCCACGGCAAGCTGGTCCTTAATGCCATAGTGGTCGAGGCAGGTGCCGCAGGTAAGGATCTCGACGCCCTGCTCGGCCAGACCCTTCAGGTCGTCGAGTACCGGTGAGCCCTCGACAGTGAGCTTGGCGCCGCCGTTATAGAACAGCATGGTCGCGGGCAGCTCCTCCTGCTGCGTCACGGCAAAGATGAAGGCCTTCATGAGCTTGTGGCCCAGCTCGTCGTCTCCGCGGCCCATGCAGTCGGTGTAGACGGAAATGACGAGCTTGCCCTTGCCGGCGCTGGCGTCGCAGAAAGCAGCGCCGTCCTGCTCGGGGTCTGCAACGGCCACGGCACCGGCGGTCGAGACGGTCACGTACCACTCGGCGTCAGAAACCTTCTCGACCGAGGCCGTGCAGCCCTTCTCCTGCGCCATCTTGGAGATGTTCTTGACTGCGGTCTCGTTATCGACCGAGGTCACGACGGCGCCCTCGCCATCGAGCTGCTTCAGGGCTTTGAGCGTCTTGACGACGGGCAGCGGACAGGCATCGCCCATGGCATTGACTTCAATTTTGGTAGACATAGCAAATTCCTTTCGAAAGAACCGTTCTAGAGAACGGTAAACAGTTACATAAACGTGCGGGCTAGCGAACAACGCGGACGGCAGGACCGCCCGGCTCCGCCTCGCACACGCGCCCGACAACGGCCGCGATGCACCCCTCGGCATCCAGGCGACGCGCAAGCTCATCTACATCCGCCGCAGGCGCCGCGATGAGCAAACCACCCGAGGTCTGCGGATCGTACAGCGAATCCAACATGCCCGGCTCGAGGTCCTCGTCGGCAGCCACGCGCGGGCCAAAGAAGTCCTGGTTGCGGTAGGAGCCCGCGGGGATAATGCCCAGACGCGCCATGTCGAGCACCTGGTCAAAGAGCGGCACCGCCCCCGACGCAAGCTCAATCTGCACGCCCGAGCCCTCGGCCATCTCGCACGCATGCCCGATCAGGCCAAAGCCCGTAATGTCGGTGCAGCCGTGAAGCTCGAGTCCCTCGGCCAGACGAACCGGCGCCTCATTGAGGGTGCGCATCGAGTCAAACATGGCTGTGGCCTCGTCCTGCTCGATGAGCTCGCCCTTAATGGCCGTGGTAATGATGCCCGAGCCGATCGCCTTGGTCAGCAGCAGGACATCGCCCACGCGCGCGCCGCTGTTGGCGAGCATGCGGTCGAGCGCGACAAAGCCGCTCACGGACAGGCCGTACTTGGGCTCGTCGTCGTTGATGGTGTGGCCGCCCGCGATGGAGCAACCCGCCTCGACGCACTTGTCGGCGCCACCCGCCAAAATCTGCCCGGCAACCTCAACGCCCAGGCAATTGGGGATGCACAGCAGGTTCATGGCATGGCTCGGCCGCCCGCCCATGGCGTAGATATCCGACAGCGAGTTGGCCGCGGCGATCTGGCCAAACAGAAACGGGTCGTCGACCATCGGCGGTAAGAAGTCGATGGACTGCACGAGCCCCAGGTTCTCCCCTACGCGGAAGACGCTCGCATCGTCGGAGGTATCGAACCCCACGAGCAAGTTGTCGTTATGCACATTGGGCAAGTCGCCCAGGACCTGGGCGAGGGCTCCGGGAGCCAGCTTAGCGGCTCAACCGCTCGCGGCCGTCATGGACGTGAGCCTCACGGTGTCTTTAGCCATACGAACCCCCTTCCAACAAATCAACGACTTTAAGTATACGCGCCAGGCACGCTGCCCAAGAGACAGCCGACGGCTCGAACGTCGAAGGCGGCGCCGCAAGCGCCTGCGCGATAGCATCTGCCAGTGCGCGCTCAAACAACGGAAGGTCGGCCGCCACGGGCGTGTCGACATCCATCATACGCGGCGGCGCCACCCACGTCACGGGAGCACCGGGAAGCATCGCCTCCATCCAGGGACGAACGCCGGGCAAATCGGTCGCCACAACTTTGCAGCCGCACGCGAGGGCCTCGATCGTCACGAGCGGCAGACCCTCGTAAAACGAAGGCAGCACAAAGACGTCGGAACTGCGGTAGGCATGCACGAGTCCATCGCTATCCAAGCGCCCCGCCAGCGTCACCGGCACATCCGAGGCCGCGGCCAAGCGCTCGATACGCGCGTACTCGGCATCGTCCCCGCGGCCGCCCACAAGTACCAAGCCAGATGGGCGGACGTCATCGTCAATCGGCAATGACACGGCTCGAACCAGCGACTCGATGCCCTTTTTAAAGCAAATCTTGCCCACGTACACAAGCGATCCCGGCTGCCTCGCCACGCTTGCGTCGCGGCAGAAGACGCGATGGTCGTAACCCGTCCCAATCACGTGGATGCGATCGGCATCGACGCCGCACACCAGGCCAATCTGCTCAGCCTGCTCAGCATGGAGCGCAAAGACGGCATCGAGCCGACGAACCGCACGTACGATGCGATCGCGCTCGAGCGCATGCGAACGCAGCTGGCGCAGGTCGGTCGAATGGCACACGGCAACAACCGGCACGCCCCGGACGCACTCGCGCGCCAATGCGGTCACCAGATACAGGTGATGGCAGATCACCAGATCGGGTCGAAACTCAGCCACCGCCCGATCGATTGCAGCAGCAAATGCCCGCTCAAATGCCTTGAGCATCGAAGGCGTCAGGTCACGATAGCGCGTGGAGGGATAGGGCATGACATCGGACATGCCACAGATGGGAAACGGCAGATCGGGCGACTCGAACGGTACGGCAAATACGGCAGCACGCCGGTCCAGCTCGCTTTGGGTATCACCCGGTGCCGCGCCGCAAAGCACGGCGGCGCGATGCCCCGTCTCGATCTGTTCGCGCACGAGCGCGGCAAGGTAGGTGCCGCTGCCGGTGCTATCTGGTTTTTGTGCCGAGATATTGAGGATGCGCATGTCGCGGTACACCCCTAGGCCAAGGCGGCGGCGCGGACAGCCGCGCCGATCGCTCCGGCAAAGCGAGCCTGGGGCGAGGTGGTCACCGGCGACCCCAGTAGCTCGCCCAACCGCTCCACCACGAAGGCGTTCTCGCACAGGCCACCGGTCAGGTAGTACGGGGCGCCCGCGGCCTGCCCGGCCATGGTCGCCACGCGCGAGACCACGCTGTCGATCACGCCACGCGCAATGTTCTCGCGCGGCTCACCGCGACCGATCAGGCTGATGACCTCGCTTTCGGCAAACACCGTGCACATGCTGGAAATCTTGGTAGGCTCGCCGGTGCGGGCGAGGTCTGCCATCTGCTGCTGGGAAATGCCTAGGCGGTCGGCCATGATCTCCAAAAAGCGCCCCGTGCCGGCGGCACACTTGTCGTTCATGGCAAACTTGACCACGCGGCCGCCCTTGAGTTGGATGACCTTGGTATCCTGGCCGCCCACGTCGATCACCGTGCCCTGCTCGCCAAACAGGCGAACCGCACCGACACCGTGGCAGGTGATCTCGGTCACGACCTTATGCGCATAGGGCACGGCAACACGGCCGTAGCCAGTCGCGACCACGCGCACATCGTCGCCCGTCACGTCATAGCCGGCTGCAGCGAGCTCACCGCGCAGACGCTCGGCTGCATCGACCGAGGAGAACCCGGTTGGCTGTACGCACGTCCACGCCACCGAACCCTCCCCGTCGACCACAGCAGCCTTAGCCGCCGTAGACCCGATATCGATCCCGATCCCCATCATGGCTCTCTCCCAATCTAAACATCAAAGGTAGCGGCGCGTTCAGGCGCCTTAGCTCTAGGTTTCTCAGGTGCCGGAGGTTGCCCCGAAAGAGGAGCGCAGCGTACTTTGGTACGCAAGCGACGGTTTGAGGGGCAAGATCCGGTGCCTGAGGAAGCTAGAGGGTTTCGATGAAGGCGGCGATGCGCGTCTCGATCTGGCCCATGTCACCGTTGCTGTAGTCGGTCTCGATCTTCATATACGGAATACCCGCACCCTCGACAGCTTCCTGCATGCGCGCACTCTCCACGTTAAAGGTGTGGCAGGCCTGTAGCACGCTCTCTACCACGCCATCGACATGATACTTCTCGCACATGGCAAGCGTGTTCCCCATGCGGCTGTCGTTGGGCGTCATGACCGAGCAGTTGATATCCAGGTAGCGGTCGGCGATGGCACGCAGGATGTCGGGAGCCTCCGGGTCGATCATCATGGCCGCCGTGCGCTCTCCCGAGCAGTCGTCCATACACACGACCACGCCGCCGTTGGACTCGATGGTGCGACCGATCTTGTTGATCACGCCGCCCACCGGGCAGCCGGTGATCAGAATGCGCTTGGCATCCGCCGCGACCGGGCGCTCGCCTGCGTCGTAGGACTCACGCAGCTTGGCGACCTTTTGCTCCAGCTGCTGCGTATAGGCCTCGATATCAAAGCTAAACGTACCGGCGAACATGGTGCTCATCAGGTCGACGCCGCTCATGGCCGCCGGCTGGTTGGCCTGCAGTGCGAACATCTCGAGCTGGGCCGCACGCAAGCGATTGCGACGACGGACGGCAGCGCGCAGATCATCGTCGGTAATCGTGATGCCGTAGAAGCCCTCGAGCTCTTCCTTGAGCAGGCGGCACTCCTCGTACCAGCCTTCACGCTCGTAGGCGCGGTCGCGACCCTGCGGCAGATGCAGAATGTGCGTGCGCTTGAGCTCGTTGAGTAGCTCGTACATCTTCTTCTTGCCGTCGCAGGTGGTCTCGCCGATGATCATGTCGCTAAAGTACGTAAACGGGCACTTTTGCGAGTAGGCGAAGCCGTACGTCGACTTGATGAGCGGGCAGAGATTTGCCGGCAGCACCTTCTCGGCCTCGGGAATCACCTCGTCGGACGTGCCGCACAGCGCCACGCTCGCAGCCCCCGCGGCATCGATAATCTCGAGCGGCGTGTAGCTGCACAAAAAGCCGACCAGGCGATTACCCGCCTGCTTATAATCCTTGACGCGAATAAACGCCGCCTTGCGCTGCTCGTTGAACTCCTCAAACGTGGACGGCAACGGCTGCTCAATATTTTCCGACATATAACTCCTTAACAAACCTTTTAGTCAACCAAGGAAACGGCTTTCCCAGGTGCCCGAGGTTGCCGTGAAAGAGAAGCGCCGCGTACTTTGGTACGCAAACGATGGTTTGAACGGCAAGATCGGGTGCCTGGGGAAGCCGCCGGGACGGATACCCCTAAATGGTTTCCAAGAAAGCCTCAATCCTGGTTTGCAGTTGGCCTGCATCCTCGCCGGCGTAGTCGGTCGTGATGTGCATAAACGGAATGCCGGCCTCCTCGGCAGCCTTCTCCACGGCAAACGACTCCATCTCGTAGAGCGTGCAGAACTGCAGGGCCACGTCGACGATGCCGTCGGCATGCAAGTCCTTGGCCATCTGGACAATGTCCTTCATACGCTGATCGTTGGGCGTAAAGACGGCGCAGTTAATCTTAAAGTAGCGCTCGGCGATGGCGTCGAGCATCTCGTCGACCGTCTCACCGGACTCGTCGACCAGGTCCTTGTAGTAGCGCGAGCCCGTGCAGGACTCCTCGCCTACCACAACGCCGCCGGCCTTCTCGATGAGGTTGAACAGCTTCCAGTTGGGCACGGCCATGGGCGTGCCGGTGTACAGGATGCGCTTGGTCCCCTTGGGCGCCACGCCCTCGCCGGCCTCAACGCGCTGCTCGCACTCGGCGGCCATCTCGTTGATGGCTCCGGTCAGACGCGGCGTGTCGTCCATAAAGGCGGCCTGAACGGTCAGCAGGCTGTCGAGACCGCTGATGGGCGCCGGATCGGCAGCGCGCGTGGCAGCGAGGCGCTGCAGGGCGCGACGCTTCTCGTTGACGGCGTGGATGGCAGCCTTCAGGCGCTCGGGCGTAATCTTGACGCCGCACTCTTCCTCGATCTTGGCGGCAAGCTTTTTAACCTCGGCCTTCCAGGTCACAAGCGTCGACTCGTCGTGCACGTTGGGGATATCCATGACGTACATGTTCTTTTGCGTGGCAAAGAACTCGTAGGCCTTCTTCTTGCCATCGCAGGTGTTCTCGCCCACCACCAGATCACTCGACTCAATGTAGGGGCAGACCTCGCCCAGCTTAAAGCCGGCAAAGCTCTTGATGAGCGGGCAGGTGTTGCGCGGCAGATGCTCCTCGACCTTGTCGGTCGCCCAGTCGGCACCCGAGCACAGGCCAACGGGGATGCCATCGCAGGCAAGCACGATCTCCTCGGGCACGTACACACAGAACGAACCGACGATCTTGGTGGCCTCGCCGGCCTCCTTCTTGTCGAGCATCTCCTTAATACGGCCGCTGTGGATGTTGGTGGCGACAAAATCCAGGTAGGACGTGGACTTGGGGCGATTGTTCTGCGTCAGGAACATATCGCCGTACATCTGGCCCACAGCGCCCAGCAGCATGTCGTGATCGGCAAGATTCATGCCGAGGCTCTCCCACATCGGATGGAAATCGAATTCTTCAGCCATGACGGTTCCCCTCTCGAACCAAATACGGATAACTACGGTATTGCTGCACGGTGGGCGGCGAAAACCCAGCCGTGCCTAAACCCGGAATTTTGGGGAACCTGCTTTGCGGTCGATTATTTAGTTGTGCGTCGTCTCTCCCGGAGCCGTGAACATACCTGCTCATATGCGACTCCGAGCCATATACAGGGCGCGCGCGGCAACGCGGCGAATGTATGTCGTCTGCGGCATGTGCGCGTCCTCCTTTACAAGTTAAGGTCAACTATATCAACGGTCGTCGACCATGCGAACACCGTTGACATTCGTACGACAGCGTCGTGTGCCGCCGTTTAATAAATAATTATCTGTGTTGATAAGAGTTTGTCATTCCCCATTAGGCGAACGGCAAGACAAAGCCGCCGAGACTTATATCCCCGACGGCATTACCCGGCGCTACCGACAAACCAGATGGATCCTGCTGGCATCAAAATGCATACGCAGGGTCTCGCCTTCTTGCGGTAACCCATCCGCTGGTACGCTCAATTTGTTGACCTTCCACTGCAGACGCGTTGGCGCATCGGCCCGCGGCGCATCCAACAGCACCAGGCGCTCAAAACGCGAATCGCTCACGCGCGCCACGTGCAGGTCGTAGCTGTTGCGACCCCGCTCGGCACGGTTGTCCACATGGAAGTAGCTCGCGCGAATGCCCAGGTACGCCACATTATCGGGAACCTCGCGACCCACGTTAAAGGTCATGCCCCAATCGAGCGCCTCAACTTCTTCGTCGCCGATCTTGCGCGCCCGGCTTGTGTTCTTGCAGCCCGTCAGGCGCAGCGCCGCCAGCGTCTGCGGACGGCGGACCACGTCCTCGACGGAGCCGATCTCCTCAACATGCCCGTCGTGCATCACGCAGATGCGCTGGCACAGGCGGCACGCTTCGTCGATGTCGTGGCTCACATAGAGCACGGTGCGGTTGCATACATCGAACAGGTCGAGCATGTTCTGTTCGAGGGCGCTCTTAAGATAGGAATCGAGTGCGCTCATGGGCTCGTCGAACATAAAGATGCCCGGGTGAGCCGCCACCATACGGGCAAGCGCCACACGTTGCTGCTGACCGCCCGAGAGGCGCGCGGGATAGCGGTCGGCAAAATCGGCTAGGCCAAAGATGCCCAGGTAGCGCTCGGCAAGTTTTTTACGCGCCGCGGCGTCGCCCGCGTCCTTTACGCCGGCACATACGTTATCGGCCACCGTCATGTTGGGAAACAGCTGATAGTTTTGGAACAGCAGGGCGCATTTGCGCTCCTGGGGCGACAGGTTGATGCCCGCCGCCGAGTCAAAAAAGGTCACGCCGTTGACGACGATCTTGCCCTCGTCGGGCGTCTCCACACCGGCAATGCAGCGCAAGGTGCAGCTCTTGCCGCAACCCGAGGCACCGAGCAGCGCCACACGCTCCTCGCCGGCCTCAAGCTGCATGTCGAGCATAAACCCGGGATAGCGCTTTTTAATATCCAGAACGAGCGACATGGCCTATCGACCTCCCTGCGAAGCGGCATCCTCGCGCATGAGCTCGGCCAGCGCCTCGCGATCGATACGCAGGGCGTCGCCGCCCACCGGGTCGAGCGAATCGCCCTGTCCGGCGAGCTCTTTGGCCTGCTTGCGCTTCGCACGCGAAAGGCCCCGCTCGCGATACTTTTGCGAATGCGCGGTGTACATGTTGATGAACAGGATGACCAGGAAACTAAACACAATCACAACGGCGACCCAAAAGAGGGCCACCGAGGTGTTGCCGCCCATCCACTCAAAGTAGATGGCGATGGGGATGGTCTGCGTAATGCCGGCGTAGTTGCCCGCAAAGAACAGCGTGCAGCCAAACTCGCCCATGGCACGCGCGAAGGCGAGCACCGTGCCGGCGGCAATCGAGGGCCAGCCAAGCGGCATCATGAGCTTGGTGAAGATGCGACGCTCGGACCAGCCCAGCGTGCGTGCCGCATCGAGCATCTGCGTGTCGAGGCTCTCGAAGGCTCCGAGTGCCGTGCGGTAGACCAGCGGAAACGACACAACGACGGCCGAAATGACCGCCGCGGGCCAGGTAAAGACGATCGAGATGCCGTGCGCGATGAGCCACTGGCCCACCCCGGTCGAACGGCCAAACAGAATAAGCAGCAAAAAGCCGCACACCGTAGGCGGCAGCACCATAGGAATCGTAAAGACCGAATCGAGCAGGCCCTTGATGCGACTCGAGGTACCCATGGTCTTCCACGCGGCGAACAGGCCCAGCGCAAACGCGATCACCAGGGCAAGACCGCTCGTTTTAATGGACACCCAAAACGGGCGATAGTCAATGTCGCCCAAAAAGGAAGCCAGAGAGGTCAAGGGCCCCTGCTCATCCCGCAACACGACAGACGATGCTTCTACCATGTGAGCGCTATCAAGCCAACGCGCGCCGCCCTTGGCATCACCCGAGGCTGATGCAATCACCACATAACGGTCCCCATCCGCACCGCGCTCGTCAAAGCTATAGGTATACCCGCCGGCATCAAACGTTGTTTCCGCCGTGACATACCAAGGAAGATCCACGTCCCCCAGCTGCGCACCTCCCATGCAGTTTGCGCTGTCGAGCTCACAGACGAGGACCTTGAGACCCGATACACACTCGTTGTCCTGCAGATCCAATCCAAACTTCTCGACCGCCTTGGGCGATATCCACACCACAACGCGATCGGCAGCAGGCGCCACCACAAGGTCCACGTCCTCGTCAACGGGAAACCGGTAGCCCTCAGGCTGGCTCTCCATGGCACGAGCGGTCCCCTTGGCCAACCGCTCAAAACCCTCGATCCCATAGGAAAGCCCATGAGCGGTCGCAGCAACCTGGGCCCCGTCCTCAGCGTCCCCAGCAAACGCAAATCCCGGCACCCAGCAAAGCACGAAGGTCAAAGCACAGGCGACAAGCATGCGGAATCTATTAAGCACGAAAAGCTCCAAGCGAATACAAGGACGGAGTGAAACACAAAACGATGGAATTATCGCGCCAAGCCGCACTACGCGGAAAGCTCAAAGCCGTACTTAGCCCAAATCTTCTGAGCCTTCTTGTTGGTCAGACAGAAGTCGATGAACGCCTTGGCTTCGTCGGCATGCTCGGAGCTCTCGGCGACAGCGCCCGGATACACGATGGGCTTGTGCGAGTCCTCGGGACACACGAAGGCCTCCTCGATGCCGTCGTAGCGGAAGATATCGGAGCTGTAGACAAATCCAGCCACGCAGTCGCCTGTGGACACATAGGCGGCGGCGGTACCAACTTTATCGGCCAGTGCGACCTTGTCGGCAATCTCGGGAGCATACTCACCGTCGTCGCCCTCGGTGCCGGTGTAGAGGCCCACGGAGGCCAGAGCCTGGTTGGCGTACTTTCCGGCGGGAACGGTCTTGGCGTCGCCGATGGCGATCTTGCCGTCCAGATTCGCGACGCCGGCGATGGCCTCGACCTTGGTATCGGAGCCCTCGGCGCGAATGATCACAAGGTCGTTGACGAACATGTCCTCGCGGGTATCGGCATCGACGAGCTCAGCGGTCTCAGCGTCATCCATGGTGCCCTTGGAAGCAGTGATGAGCACGTCGACCGTGGCGCCGGCCTTCATCTGCTCGACGAGGTCGCCAGAAGCCTTAAACTGCGTGTCGGCAAAGGTAGTGCCGGTCTGCTCGGTGTAGAGCTCCTGAACCTCGAGCAGAGCCTTCTCGAGCGAGTTGGCGGCAAAGACTTGCAGCTCGACAGCTTTCTTGGAAGATGCCTTAGCAGAACCGGCATCGGATCCGGCCGGCTCGGACGTCTTGCTGCCCGAGCAGCCGGCAAGACCAAGGCCGGCAGCGGCGACAGCAGAAAGCGAGACGAATCCGCGGCGAGAAACCATATCGAACATGTTCAACCCTTTCGAACGCTATGCCCGGGCACCCCGCCGCAGGCTTTATTCTGTTACTAGATTATACTTACACGCGAATAATGTTTGTGATAATGATTTCTCACCTAATAAATTTCTTTTACCGATAACCCCGAGACGGCTGCACTGTCGCTGCATAAAAAGGCGGAGCAGCCCGTAAGGTCGCTCCGCCGCAGGTAGTGCGCTTATTTGGCGTGCCCACCGCCCGCCGTCATTTGGGCCGCATGCTCCAACTGGTCGCTCACGGCCTCCCAGCTTTCGCGGGCCGCTTTCGTAGATCCCGGAAAGTTGATGACAAGTGTATGCCCACGCTGCATGCAAATAGCGCGCGAGAGCATAGCGCGGCGCGTCTTGGTCATGGAGTACGCACGGATTGCCTCTGCAATACCCGGCACATCGCGGTCGCAGACGGCACGCGTCGCCTCGGGCGTCACGTCGCGCATCGAAAGCCCCGTGCCGCCGCAGGTGAGCACGACATTGGCGTGGCACTCATCGGCGGCTTCCACAATGGCATCACCAATCTCGCTGACGTCGTCGCGCACGACCACATGTGAGGCGACCGTCCAGCCCTGTGCCTCGATAAGTTCCTCGAGTGCGGCTCCGGCCTCATCCTGCAAAAGATCGCGCGTGTCCGAGCACGTCACGATCGAAATCTTCAACTCCATAGCGTTCCTCCTATAGCGCCGTTCCCTCGGGCAGGTCGACGCGAACAACGTCCACGGCATCTCCCGCCTTGAGCTCGCACGGTCCTTCGTCAATACGCAACAGGCAGTTCGCACGCTGCATAGTTCCAAGCAGCGCCGAATTCTGTGTCTTAGCCTCGGTCACCAACAACTCACCGGTCTCGGGGTCGCGCAAAACCGTGGCGCGATCGAAGAAGCGGCGATGCTGTCGCTTTTTCACGCCGTGCGTGAGCGTCGCCTGCTGCACGGGACGCGCAACCTCGGCAAAACCGCGCATCTTGCGAATCGCCGGACGGGCGAGCATCTCAAAGCCCACATACGCCGCGGCCGGATTGCCCGAAAGCCCCAGGTAGGGCTTACCCCCGAGCAAGCCAAACGTGATGGCCTTGCCCGGACGCATCGAGATGCGGTCAAACAGTACCTCGCCCTCGCGCCGGACGAGCGCCGTCACGAAATCGTAATCGCCCGCCGAGGCGCCACCGCTCGTAATGACAAAGTCGCACTCCTGCACGGCACGATGCACCAGCTCGGCGATCGCTTGCTCATCATCGGGCGCAATGCCGTAGAACACGGGCTCGGCGCCGGCATCGAGCGCCTCGGCCATCAGCGCCGAGGAGTTGGAATCGCGAATCTGACCGCGCGCCGGCAGCTCACCCGGCGCGACCAGCTCCGTGCCCAGCGAGATAATGCCCACGCGCGGAGCGGCATGCACCTTCACGTTCGCATACCCGGCGCTCGCCAGCAGGCCGGCGCCCGCCGGAGCCACAACCTCGCCGGCGTGCATCACAACATCGCCGGCGTGGGCTTCCTCAGCAGCCGAGCGAACGTTCTCCCCCACCTTGGCCGGCGCCGAGAAGCGAACGTGCGAGCCCTCGTTGCCGTCACCGTCGAGCACATCGACGATCTCGTACTTCACCACGGCATCGGCACCTTCGGGCACCGGCGCGCCTGTCATAATGCGGACCGCCTCGCCCGCGCCGATAGCGCCCTCAAACACATGGCCCGCGGCCTCGTGTCCGATAACGTCGAGCGTCACCGGCGCCTCGCCAGATGCCTGCGCCAAGTCCGCCGAGCGCACGGCATATCCGTCCATAGCGCTGTTGGCAAACGGCGAGATGTCGATATCGGCCATCGCGTCCTCGGCCAAGGGAAAACCAGCCGCCTGCCACACGGGAATCTCGATGAGATCCGTCGGAGCAACGTGCGACAAAACAATCGACTGCGCATCCTCCAGCGGTATGAGTTTCTCTGCCATATGCACCTCTTAATGCCACGGCGCACAACAGGGGCGCCAATTCTTTATGCTTGTCTCAGTATAATCCCCCGACGCACGACCGCGACTCGACCTGTACCCGCAAATACACCTGTCGGTTGCAGGCCGCGAAACAGAATGGAAACCAACCCACCGGCTCGTCGCGTTTACCGCGTTTTATAATGCTTGCGTTGCAACCTAAAAGAGGAACGTATGGCTCATAACGACAAAACCGAAAGCGCAAACGAAACGCAGGATCATTCCCAGCCGCTCGACGATGGCGGCTTTTTCTCCCTGAACGACGTCATCACGGCAGGCAGGCATCAACTTACCCGCTCCGAGCATCTCTTGGCTGCCGACACGCGCCGCAACGCCCGCAACCTACTCGCGAGCGCCAAGTTGCTCGTGCTCGTCGTCATTGTCTCGCTCGCCATGGGCGTTGCCGCTTGGGCGTTTTTGGCCTCGCTTAATATCGCGAGCGACTATCGCGAGCACCATGTGTGGATTTACGCGCTGCTTCCCGTTGTGGGCGTTGCCACCGCATGGGTGTACAAAAACCACGGTCTCGCCGCCAAGCGTGGCAACAACCTGGTCATCGACTCCGCTCTGGGCACACGCCTCATCCATATGCGCATGGCCGTCCTCACGTTTGTGTGCTCCACGCTCACGCACCTAACGGGCGGATCGGCCGGTCGCGAGGGAGCCGCGGTGCAGATCGGCGGCACCATCGCCAGCAACATCTCGAGCCTCGCCCACCTCGAAAAGCATGACCACCACGACCTCATGCTCGCCGGCATCTCGTCGGCCTTTGGCGCCGTATTCGGTTCGCCCCTTGCCGGAGCTTTCTTTGGCATGGAGATGTGCTTTATCGGCAAGATCGACTACACCGCGGGCATTTACTGCCTGGTCGCCTCGTTTACCGGCTACTTTACATCACTCGCCCTGGGTACCGAGTACGAGGCGAATGTCATCGCCAGCGTTCCCGCCATGACACCCAAAACGGTTGTCATCGTTGTTATCAGCGCAATTATCTTCGGTCTGACGGCACGCCTCTTTGCCTGGTCGGTTCGAACCGTCAAGAGCCTGTACGGTCGCTTTATCACCAATTACCTCGTTCGCGCACTCATAGGCGCACTCGTGGTTTTGGCCGCCTATGCCCTCCTCGATGCCTGGGACTACGCCGGCCTTTCCACATGGCTTTCCGGCGCCGGATTTGCCGGTAACACCACCCTGGCGGATGCAGCCATCAAGTTGGTCGTCACAGCGCTTACCCTGGGCGCGGGCTTCCAAGGCGGCGAGGTCACGCCCCTGTTTGGCATCGGTGCGGCACTCGGTGGCTGGATCGGTTGCCTTACCGGGCTCGATCCCAGTTTTCTGGCGGCTCTCGGCATGCTCGGCGTGTTCTGCGCCGGCCTCAACGTACCCATCACCACCTGCATGATGGCCATCGACCTGTTCCACGGCACGGCCGCCGGGTTCTTTGTCATCGTGGCCTTTATCAGCTACCTAACCGGCGGACACCGCGGCGTGTACCCCGCCCAGCGCATCATCTCACCCAAGCGCCGTTCGCTTATTGTGGATGAGGGCGGTACGGTAGCGGATGCTATCGAGCGCCACAACGACCTGATAGAGTAGACGTAAGTATTCGACGTGCAGCCACAATCGGGGGCAATTCGACCTGAGCGCGACCGCACTGTCATGTCACACGCCGGGAGTCGCCCCATGCACGCAACTGATTTTGGTCGCACGCTCATCATCGCCAACCCAGCCGCCCAGTCGGGCGCCGCGCGCGAAGTTGCCGAGCGCCTGCAACGCTTTTTGGACATGACTGCACGCGCATCCCAGTTTGACCTGGTGCTAACCGAGCGCATGGGACACGCCAAGGAGCTGGCCGCCCAGGCAACAGACTATCGCACCGTTATCGCCCTTGGCGGCGACGGCGTGATCCACGAGGTCGTCAACGGGCTTATGACGCAGGATGAGGCGGTCCGTCCCGCCCTTGCCGTCCTGCCCGTAGGCTCCGGCAACGATTTTGCCCAAACGCTCGGTATCGATGATTTCTCCGGCAAGGATTTTGGTGCGCTGCTCACCTGTGAGCTGCAGCGTCAGGACATCGGGCGGATTCGCTCATGGAACCCCGCAAGCGGCAGCGGCGAGGCGATCGTCGAGTACTACGACCAAACGCTTTCGGTCGGCATCGATGCCGCCATCGGCCTTGGCACCACCGAGCTGCGCAAAAAGACCGGCTTGACGGGCGCGCCACTCTACACCCTCTCGGGACTTGAGCAGTTTGGCCTACGCTATCGCAACTACCCCATGACAGTCAGCTTTGACGAGGCGCCCGCCGAGCGCGTGAGGGCGATCATCATGGCAATTCAGCTGGGCCCCACCTATGGCTCGGGCTATCGCATCTGTCCTGATGCCGACCCCTGCGACGGCGTACTCGACGTCTGCTACGCCTGCGGCCCCGTTCCGCGCGCGGTAGCCCTGCCTATGTTTCTTTCGGCCAAGGACGGCCACCATACCAAGTTGCCGCCGATTCGCATGCGCCGCTGCCGCCATGCCGAGCTCGCCTTTGAGGAGCCCGACTACCCCATCCAGGCCGACGGCGAGCCCGTTGTCGCCTCACGCATCGAGGTCGACATCCTCGGCGGCGCCCTCCACGTCTGGCGCCCCACCCGCTAACCCCTCATTAGTTGCGGTGAAATAGGGACTGTTTATGCAGCTAAAGCCGCCAAACAGTCCCTATTTCACCGCAACTTAATGAGAAGATCATTCCTCCCCGCCCGGCTTGCGACGGTTGGC
>DBFABM010000024.1:0-4021 GCA_048194085.1 Collinsella aerofaciens | reverse complement strand
GACAACGGGGCTCGAACCCGCGACCCCAACCTTGGCAAGGTTGTGCTCTACCAACTGAGCCATGTCCGCATATGTAAAACAAAACGGGCGCCGGAGCGCCCGGATGTTGCCTGGAGGCGAAGCCCGGATTCGAACCGGGGGTAAAGGCTTTGCAGGCCTCTGCCTTACCACTTGGCCACTTCGCCGAAAAAGGACCGCCTAAACGGTCCGGAAATGCAATGGAGCGGACAACGGGGCTCGAACCCGCGACCCCAACCTTGGCAAGGTTGTGCTCTACCAACTGAGCCATGTCCGCTTGCGGGTTATTAATTTACGCGAGTTGTCCAAAAGACGCAAGTACTTTTTTCAAAAAACTTGTCTGCCGCATGTTCTTAGTAGCTAAACGCGCTAAAGCGATTGGCTAGGCACACGATTCCAGCGCTCCGCTAAACAGCTTCACCATCTGCACGCGCGTGCCGGCGCCGTCCGTACGACGAGCAACCTCCACGTTATCGACGAGCATACGCATAAGCTTGATGCCACGGCCGCGTTCCTCGGATGCGACCGGTTCGCTCGTTTCATCGATAGAATAGCCGGCACCTCGATCAAGCACCTCAACCACAACGCGATCGCCATAGGCCTGAACCGTCAGGACGCACCCGATACCGCCCGCATGGTCATAGGCATTACCCAGCGCCTCCCCCGACGCCAATGCGACATCGTAGCGCTCGTCACGGCGCAACGGAAGCGATTCAAGGAGTTCGGCGATGCGATGTCGGTAGTATGGAAGATTCTCGATACCCTGACGGACCTCAACGCTCTTACTCCAGCGAGGCAGCTCCCCCACCGGAATGGCAGGAATTGACTCCCGTGCCGGCCCCACGACATGAAGGATATCGACAAGACGAGCAATCTCCAAAAAGCGAACAACTTCACCCGATGCATTGACGAGCGAAAGCAGGCCTTCTCGCCTCATGAGCTCACGAGCGCGCGTAAGCAGGAATGCCAAGCCCGTCGAATCGATAAAGCTAACAGCCTGACAGTTGATGACAACACGACGCACGCCGCGGCCAATCAAAGCATCCAACCGCCGACGCAGCGCAGGCACCGTGGCGATGTCGATATCGCCTGGTGGCGTCAAAACCGCTATGTCATTCCACTCATTCATACGACCATGGTTCCCCAAAAAAGCCCACTCGATGCATTCGTTTCCCCAACCGTACGGATTCAGCCCGCCCAGCGTCGTCTATGAACGACCCCGTAAAAACTCAAGGGACACCAATGCAATGTCATCGTCCAGCGCCGATTCGGTAAATCGGTCAAGCTCGCCCAAGACCTTGCCGCAGATTCCCGATACGCCCTCACCCGAGACAGAGAGCAGAAGGTCACGAAGGCGCTGCTCACCAAAGAACGCTCCGGTGTGGTCGCGGGCCTCAATCGTTCCGTCCGTATACATGAAGAGCATGTCGCCAGGAGCGAACGTAAACACGCCTGTCTCGTACACCATGCTCTCAAAGGCACCGATTACGCCCGATTGGCATCCAAGCAGCTCGACCTCTCCCCCACGGGCCTCGCCGCCACCCAGCGGCATCGACTCTGGCCTGATGACCATGGTCGGAGGATGGCCCGCCGAACAATACGTTGCGCGTCCGGCTTTAAGGTCAATCTTGGCGATAAAGGCCGTCACGAACGTCTCGACCCTCGAAAAGCCCATGAGCATACTGTTAAGAGAGCGTGCCATGCGGGCCGGTCCAGCGCCCTCCCACGCATATGCCGTCAGGGCCGTCTTGACGAGCGCGGACATCGATGCGGCCTCAATGCCTTTGCCAGACACATCACCCAGAATCATGACGGCGCAGTCGTCGGGAAGACGGATGAGCGTATAGAAATCGCCGCCGACCAACGCCGAGTTCGTGGCTGACAGGTACACCGAATCGGTTGCGATACCCGGAACATCCCCCAGGGAATTTCTCATGCCGATCTGAAGGGTCTGAGCGATATGGCGCTCCTCGCGCTTTTGAGATTCGCCTTCGTAGATCAGTTCAAAGTCATGCGCCAAGTGCACCAAGTAGTCATATTCAAGATCATCAATCGGCTCTTGGCTACCATCACGAAGCAGCAGCGCGCGCGTCGTCGGGCTCTTCGCAACAGAAGCAGGAACAATCGCGTCGTTACTGTGCTTGCCATCACCCTCAGAGCGCGGGCGCCCCGCCTCGATGCCGGAGTCGACGTAGAGACCTTGACAAGGCAGGCCATGCGCCCTAAGCCAGCCTCCCATAGGCATCGATTCATCAACGCGAGTTATACGGACGTGTTTAAGGTCCTCGGCACTCGTGCCGCCCAAAACAGATGCCTCAAAGCCATCAGGGCCAGCCCCCAGACGTGCCGCCGGAGCCGTCGTGGAAAAGAAAAGCTTCTCGGGATCGTCCGGCAAAGCAACGCGACTGCCGCCTTCAAAATCTATGACGTAGGAGTCCAGACTGGCGTCATACTCAACAGGGCAAAAATGGCAGTTGAGCATATTGCAGATCTCGGACGATACCGCCTGGGTAGCCGCGGCAGAATCGTCTAGAAAGGTAAACAACTCATCACGCAAGACATTGAGCGAGCGGCCAAGCTCGGCCGTGCGACGGGAGCGAAGGCTCGATGCCATGCCGACCAGCTGGATAGACAGGTAATCGCAAATGACCTCGAGCACATTAACGTCATAGGCGAGCGGTGCCTGAGGGCGTTTCCAACCAACTTCCAGCACGCCAAGAATCTGCGTACCGTAAAAAACGGGAAGACAGATCTCGCTGCGGTACGGAGGCATATCCTGCATGCGCAACAGGTGCTTAGAACGATTGTCCAAGTCCATAAACATACCGGAGGCGGCCTTATCACCCTCAAGGTCCTGTTGAATCGACAAGCGACAGGCACGCGACTCACGAAGAACATACGTCGGAATGCCAGCGCCATACGGCAAAAACTCAGGCAGGTAGCTGTCGTACAGCTCCTTGGAAACACCGCGAAGTTTAAAACCGCCGCTCTCAGAAAAATAGATAGCGGCACCCGAAGCATCGAGCGTTCCTACAAGCTGGTTCAAAACAGCATCAAGTAGGCTGGGTAACTCATCGGAGCCCACAGTGCTCATAATGACCGAGAGCGTGCCAGAGAGGCGCTTGTTCGCCACTCTAAGCTCCGAAAGCGCACGCTTAAGCTGACGGTCGTGCGAATACTGTTCTTCGATGCTATGGAGCGCCACCAGGACACGTGGCGCGCGGCGCCCAAAGATGCGTGGAGGCGTTACGGAGCCCGCACGAACCAAGACGGGGATAAAAGAGCCGTCACTCAGCTTGAGCATCAGTTCGTTCTCGGAGCCATTAGTTTCAAATGGCAGACGATGTTCCGTCGCACGTTCAAAAGCGGACGAGTACAGGACGTCTTTAACATCTCCACCGATGACGTCGGCGCGTTCCTCGCACATCAAACCAAGTAAGCGATTATTAACATGCAGAATGGTTCCGTCGAGCTCGCAGATGATGACAGCATCGCTCGTGATCTCGACTAGCTGGGCAACGTCTGCCCACTCGTTGCGTTCAAGCGTTTCCATCGTGGACCCCACCGTCTATCGGTAACAAAAAAGCCTCCGAAGAGGCTTCTCAAATGCGATGGTGTCGGAGGCGGGACTTGAACCCGCATGACCAAAAAGCGGTCACTAGCACCTCAAGCTAGCGCGTCTGCCAATTCCGCCACTCCGACATGCTATGTTGTTGAATCACGGTTCGTTTTGTTGGACCCGCGCGTTCAACGAGGAAGATAATAACCTATGATTCGAGAACTGTGCAAGCACTTTTTTGAAAAAAGTTTACGAATTTGTAAACCTTGATTCTCATTTTCATTGCAACAGCCTCAGGACTCAGCGCAACGCGTTGCGCTGAGTCCTGAGGCGCGAATCCGGGTAGGCAACCCCAGAGGGGCCGGAATCCCCCGGCCCGCGATGGAGGGAGGCCGGCATGTCCAGACCCAAGCCGTCCGGAAGGTCGTACGGGAGGCTCACGAG
>DBFABM010000012.1:0-61929 GCA_048194085.1 Collinsella aerofaciens | reverse complement strand
CGTCTTGCGCAGGACTGTAGAGCAGGAAACTTAGCCCGTGCCGGGCCCGCTGAGACCAGACCGGCGGGATAGACCAGTTCAGATGGGGCTTTGATGCATGGGTGGTCTGTTGGTGGGCAAATGGGTATCATACTGTAGTTATTGCATCGACTCTACGATGCATTGTTGTACGTTCCCGGCGGTCGGTTTGCCAGAAGCGCCCCGTCGGTTGTTCCAGATCCGTTTCGAAGAAAGGAAACCACACGAACCTATGGCAGCTAAAAAATCATCTCCTTTGAAGATCATTCCGCTCGGCGGCCTTGACGGCATCGGCAAGAACATGACGGTCTTCGAGTGCGGCGACGACATGGTGCTTGTCGACGCTGGTCTCATGTTCCCCGACGATTCCCAGCCCGGTATCGACCTGGTGCTTCCCGACTACACCTATGTCCTGGAGAACGAGGAGAAGCTCCGCGGCATCATCGTCACCCACGGCCACGAGGACCACACCGGTTCGCTTCCGTACCTGCTGCAGGACCTCAACAACAAGGTGCCCATCTTCTCGAGCAAGCTGACGCTCGGTTTTATCGAGGGCAAGCTCTCTGAGTTCCGCATCCGTGCGCCCAAGTTCCGCGAGGTCAAGGGCGGAAGCCACGTCAATCTCGGTGGCATCTCGCTCGACTTTTTCTCCATGACGCACTCCATCCCCGGCGCTCTAGGCGTGTTTATTCGCACCAACCAGGGCACCGTTATGCACACGGGCGACTTTAAGCTCGACCAGACGCCCATCGATGGCGTCACGCCCGACTATGCCGCCATTAGCCGCTTTGCCAAGCAGGGCATCGACCTGCTGCTGTCCGACTCCACCAACGCCACTGTTTCCGGCTTTACCAAGTCCGAGGCCGAGGTTGGTCCCAACCTGCTGCACGCCATCAAGAACGCCCCGGGTCGCGTGTTCGTCGCGTCGTTCTCGAGCCACATCCATCGTTTGCAGCAGATCTGTGATGCCGCCCGCAAGTGCGGCCGTAAGGTCGTTGTGACCGGTCGCTCCATGCTCACTAACACTCGCGTGGCGCGTGAGCTGGGCTACCTCAACATCGACGATGCCGATATTATCGATGCCTTCGATATCGATAACCTGCCCGACGACAAGATCGTCGTCATGTGCACCGGCTCTCAAGGCGAGCCGCTGTCGGCCCTGTCCCGCATGGCCAACGGCGAGCACAAGACGCTCTCTATCCACGAGGGCGATACCGTTATCCTTTCGGCAACTCCTGTTCCCGGCAATGAGAAAGCCGTCCAGCAGGTCGTCAACAGCCTGGCCAAGCTTGGCTGCGACGTCTGGGATAAGTCCCGCGCCCTCGTTCACGTCTCGGGGCACGGCAGCCAGGAGGAACTCAAGCTCCTCATGGCCATGGCCAAGCCCACCTACTTTATGCCGGTTCACGGCGAGGCCGTGCATCTGCGCGCCCATGCCCAGCTTGCTCGTAAGATGGGCATCAAGGATGATCACATCTTTATCCTCGATAACGGCGACACGCTCGAGATGCGTGGCGGTATCGTCAAGCGCGGTACGCCCGTCGAGTCCGGCGTCGTCTATGTTGACGGTCTGCGCATCGGCGACACCGACCCCATTGTCCTGCGCGATCGCCAAAAGCTCGCCAATGACGGTATGGTCACGGCCGTTGCCATCGTCTCGCTCAAGCATAAGAAGATCGAGGCTATCGAGTTCTCGGGCCGCGGCGTCTCGTTTGCCATCGACGACCAGTTCTCCGAGGATGCCTCAGCAGCCATCATGAAAACGATCGAGAAGGGTAAGTTTACCTTTACCAGCAGCGGCTCCGATGCCATTCGCAAAGCCGTGCGCGATTCGCTCTCCAACTTTATCTGGAGCCGTACGCGCACCCGTCCGATGATCATCCCGGTCGTCATGGAGGTTTAGTTTGGCGCGCGGATCTGCACAAAACGCCAAAGGCAACAAAGCCAACAACCAACCGGCATCTGCTAAGGGTGCCGGTTCCCATCTGCGTGCCAATAAGGGCCACGAGTCCGAGTTCGATGAGTTCGAGCCCCTGGTCGAGCCTTCGGCCAATCGCGATATCGCCGGCGTGGTCATTGCCGTTTTGGCGATTGCGTCCTTTATTGCCGTGATTTCCCCGGCAACGGCGCCCGTGACAGCTGCGGTTGCCGGTTTCTACCACCTTGGCTTTGGCCTGGGCGCCTACGTGCTGCCGATCGTCATCTTGCTGTTTGCCGCCACGCTCTTTTTGGGTGAGGACTCGCCGCTCAACATTCGCTCGGTCGCGGGTGGCGCCGTGGTGTTTGTGGCCATTGTCTCTATCCTGTCGCTGATGGTGCCGGGCACGAGCGATTCGTGCGACCTCATGTTTACGCCGCAAAACCTATCTGCGTCGGGCGGCTACATTGGCGCCTTTATCGCAAGTACCTTGCAAAACGCCCTGGGTAAACCTATTGCCATGGTTGTCTTGCTTGGGCTTGTCGTCGTTGGCCTGGTCATTATCGGCTTTTCGGTGGGCGGCGTTTTGCGCTCCGCACGCGATCGCGCCGCCGATTTTGCCGAGCGCCGTCGTGCCGATGTCAATGTGAGCCCGTGGGGCGACGAAGAGGCCCTGTCGGTTCCCGGCGTCGCCCGTCCGCACCTGAGCATTCTGCGCCAGAAGGGAGCTGATGCCGCGGTGACCACGGTCATGGGAGGCGATGCCGACCCGGTTTTGGATGACGACGAGGACGATGACCCGTTTGTCGACGTGTCCGAGGCCGTGGAGGCCGAGCGCGCTAAGACCACGCTGCTGCCGCGTCGTCATGCCAAGAAGGGCAAGGCCGCGCCCAAGCTCAACACGAGCGAGCCCGACCCGTCTTGGTCCGATAGCGAAATCGAACTCACCGAGGGCGATGACGAGGACGACGAGACTCCGCTCGAGACCGCCAAGACAACCTTGCTGCCGCGTCGCCGTGCCAAGGCAGGACAGGTCACCGGACAGTTTTCGATAGAAGACGACCCGGACAATGCTGACGAGTCAGAACCGCCGTTTGCCGTGAATCCCGTTTCGGCAGCTCCGCAGATTCCCGACTTCCTAAAGCATCCCAAGGTTGCCGATGCCTCCAGCTCTACGACTTCAGCTGCTCCTGTTGCAGCCGGTGATGGGGGAGCGGACGGTACTGCTGCCGGTGTCGAGGGCGAACAAGAGGACGGCCTCAAGCTCCCGCCGCTCGAAATCCTGCACGCCAATCCGCAGTCGGCGTCCTCCGCGTCTTCTGATAAGGAACTGGAACAGACTGCCGAGTCGTTGCAGTCTACCCTGCTCGAGTTTGGCCGTAGCGCTCGCGTCGTCGGCTGGATTGCCGGCCCCACGGTCACGACCTTTAAGCTGCAGCCCGGCGAGGGCGAGCGCGTGAGCAAGATCTCGAGCCTCGAGGACGATATCGCGCTTTCGCTTGCCGCCCAGTCGGTGCGCATTTTCGCGCCGATTCCCGGCACCTCGCTCGTGGGCATCGAGATCCCCAATCGCAAGCGTCAGAACGTCAACCTGGGCGACGTGCTTCCCTATGTGAAGGGTGGCCCGCTCGAGCTGGCCATCGGTCGCGATGCCGAGGGCACTCCGGTTGTCGCCGACCTCGCTAAGATGCCCCACTTGCTGATTGCCGGTACCACCGGTTCCGGTAAGTCGGTCATGATCAACTCCATCATCACGACCTTGCTCATGCGCGCTCTTCCCGAGGACGTTCGCCTGATCATGGTCGATCCCAAGCGCGTCGAGCTTGCGGGCTATAACGGCCTGCCGCATCTCTACGTGCCCGTGGTGACCGAGCCCAAGCAGGCTGCCAGTGCGCTGCAGTGGGCCGTGTCCGAGATGGAGCGTCGCCTGAAGGTGTTCGAGCGCCTCAACGTTCGCAAGATCTCGACGTATAACGAAAAGCAGGCCGCCGGCGAGTTTGAGCATTACGATAACCCACCGCAAAAGATGCCCTACCTGGTCATCATCATCGACGAGCTTTCGGACCTGATGATGGTCGCCGGCAAGGATGTCGAGGCCTCGATCGTCCGTATCGCCCAGCTGGGCCGCGCCGGCGGTATTCACCTTATCGTGGCTACGCAGCGCCCCAGCTCCAACGTGGTGACGGGCCTTATTAAGGCCAACATCACCAACCGTATTGCTTTTAACGTGGCTACGGGCATCGATTCCCGCGTCATTATCGACCAGATGGGCGCCGAAAAGCTTACTGGTTTGGGCGACATGCTGTTCTCCAAGGTCGACTGGGGCAAGCCCCGCCGTATCCAGGGCTGCTTTGTCTCGGACGATGAGATCAACGAGATCGTCGAGTTCGTTAAGTCGCAAAGCGAGCCCGACTATCACGAGGAGATTCTGTCTGCTGTGGCGCCCGCTTCCATGTCTATGGCTGGTGGCGGCGGCATTGTTCGCACGGGCGTTGCCGAGCCGCAAGATGACGACCCGCTTATCTGGGAGGCCGCCCATATTGTGGTGGAATCGCAGCTTGGCTCCACATCTGGCCTGCAACGCCGCCTTAAGGTTGGTTATGCGCGTGCCGGGCGTATTATGGACATGCTGGAAGAGAAGGGTGTCGTCGGCCCACCCGACGGCTCTAAGCCGCGCGAGGTCCTGCTGGATGAGGAGGGGCTTGCCGCGCTGGAGTCTGTCGACGCCGAGATGGCACGTGAAGATCGTGAGTTTGGAGGATTCTGATGGCTGCACGCTTTGGTGACATGCTGCTCGAGCAGCGTCGCCGGATGGGCCTTTCCATCCAGCAGGTCGCCAACACCATCAAAATCAGGCCGCAGATCATCGAGTTTTTCGAGACCGGTAACTTTGCATCGATGCCCCCGCGTGGCTATGCGCAGGGCATGATTTCGAGCTACGCTCGTTTTTTGGGGCTTAACCCGCGCGAGGTCGTCAACGCTTATTTTGACGACCTCATGGCATATGAACGCGAGACCTCGCAGCAGGGCGGTCGTTTTCAGGATGCTGCCGGCTACGTTAACTCGCGTTCGTCGGTCGATAACGGACGCTTTCTGATGGTTCAGGGAGGACGCTCGACGCGGTACGGCCAGCGTCCTCCGCAGGCTGGTTATATCACCGAGACGGGCTCTAGCGAGGAGATTCGTTCTCAGCGAGATCGCTTTCGCAGTACGCCCATGCCGGATGACCGCGCGCTTCCCGCCGCTCGCGGGTTGAGTCGCGATCCTCGCGCCGGTTACGGCGACGGTGGCTACTCCGGTCGTGGTTATCGCGGAGTTTCTGCCGGGCGTTCCCGCGGTGGATATGCCGACGCCGATACCACGCAGGTGACGCCGCGCCTCCGTTCCCAATCGCAGCCTTACGGGCAGCGCTCTTCGGCGCCTCGCTCTGACCAGCGTGGCTATCAGAACCGTGGTGAGCTTGCGCCGCGTTCGGGCCAGCGTGGCTCACAGCGCCAGGGCGGCTATCGTGGTCGTCCCGATAGCGGTCGCGGCCGTATGCCGCAGGGGAATGGCCGTGGCGGCTCCAATCGCGGACGCGGCGGTGGACGTGCTCCTCAGAACAATGGTCTCGATCCGCGCATCATCTACGCCGGCATCGGTGCCGTGGCACTTTTGCTGATTTTGCTCATCGTGGTCCTCCTGCGTGGCTGCGGCTCTTCTGCACCCGAGCCGACGCCCGAGACGCCCGCGGCCACCAAGACGACGACCAAGAAGTCTTCCAAGAAGACCGAATCCGTTGATGAGGATGAAGGCACCGACGATGCGACGGATTCTGCCGATTCCGATGCCGCCAAGGCGACGGTAAAAAAGGAAGAGGACGAGGTCATCAAGGTCAAGGTTTCCGTTGCCAAGGGCAAGACCGCCTGGATTGAGGTCAAGGTCGACGGCAAATCGGTCTACGGCGCCCAGGCGACCGGTCCCTTTGAGCAGGAGTACACGCCCGAGTCCTCGATCGAGATCACCACGTCCAAGCCCTCCGATGTCACGGTTACCAAGAACGGTGAAAAGGTCCGCTATGACACCAAGACATCGGGCGTGGCGCGCGTGACCATTACCGTTCCCAAGAAGGAGTCCACAGACTCCAAGGACGGCGAGGGTGCCGACGGCACCGATACTGCCGACGGCACCGACGCCCAGTCTGCCGACGGCGCCGATGCTCAGTCTGCCGACGGCACCGACACGGCATCCGACGGCCAGGCAGCAAACGATTAGTTGACTATTCGTACGACAACTACTAAGGCTCCCCGTACCGAAAGGAAGAACCATGGCTAAAGATTCCAGCTTCGACGTTGTGTCCGAGGTCAATATGCAGGAGGTCGATAACGCTTTCCAGCAGACCACTCGCGAGATCTCTCAGCGCTATGACCTCAAGGACTCCGGCGCCTCCATCGAGCTTTCGAAGGGCGACAAGCTCTTTACGATCAATGCCCCGGCCGATTTCGTCTCCAAGCAGATCGTCGACGTGCTGAGCTCTAAGCTCATCAAGCGCGGCATCGACCTCAAGGCTGTCTCCTGGGACGCGCCGCAGGCGGCTTCGGGCGGTACCGTGCGCGTGCTCGGCCATATCGTCGAAGGCATCGACCAAGCGACCGCCAAGAAGATTAATAAGGACATCAAGGATCAAAAGCTCAAGGTCAAGGTGACCATCGAGGCCGATAAGCTGCGCGTTACCTCGGCCTCTAAGGACGCGCTTCAGACGGTGATCCAGTTCCTGCGCGACCAGGACTACGGCCAGCCGCTGCAGTTTACCAACTACCGCTAATTTACTCGAAAGGACCGTTCTCCAACATGGATGCTCCGTTGGGTTCCGTACTCTACATCACGCTTGGCTGCGCTAAGAACGAGGTCGATACCGACCGCATGCGTTCGCTGCTGACCGCTGCGGGCTACGAGGAGGCATTCGATCCGCAGGATGCCGATATCGCTATCGTCAACACGTGCTCGTTTCTCGCCTCGGCGACGTCCGAGAGCATCGAGACCACGCTCGAGCTCGCCAACGAGGTGCAGGACGGCGTTCGCGCCTGCCCCATCGTCATGTGCGGTTGCGTGCCGTCTCGTTACGGCGACGACCTGCCCGACGAGCTTCCTGAGGTCGCTGCCTTTGTGAAGGCCGATGAGGAAGACGGTATCGTCTCTGTCATCGATGGCGTACTGGGCGTGGAGCGCGAGATCGCGGCCTATATCCCGCAGGTCAAGCGTACCGTTGAGGGTGCCGTTGCCTACGTCAAGATCTCCGATGGCTGTAATCGTTTTTGCAGCTTCTGCATGATCCCCTACATTCGCGGTCGCTATCATTCGCGAAATGCCGAGAGCATTATCTCCGAGGTTCGCGACCTGGTTGCCGGCGGTGTGCGCGAGATCGTGCTGATCGGCCAGGACACGGGCATTTGGGGTACCGACTTTGCCGACGAGGACGTCGCCGAGGGCTCGCCGCGCAATCTGGCGCAGCTGCTGCGTGCTGTCGCCGAGGCCGTGCGTCCGCACAACGTCTGGATCCGCGTGCTCTATCTGCAGCCCGAGGGTATGACCGACGAGCTTATCGAGACGATTCGCGATACGCCTGAGGTGCTGCCCTATATCGATATCCCCGTGCAGCACTGCGACGCCCGCATCCTCAAGGCCATGCGTCGCTCCGGTTCGCGCCAGGAGCTCGAAGATTTGTTCCGCGACCTTCGCGAGCGCATCCCCGGCATCGTGATTCGCTCTACGGCCATGGTCGGATTCCCGACCGAGACCGACGACGAGTTCCGCGACCTTATTGACTTTATGGACACCGTCGGCTTTGACTACACGAGCGTCTTTGCCTACTCGCGTGAGGAGGGCAGCCTGGCCGCCAAGATGGAGGGCCAGGTCGATGAGGAGGTCAAGCTCGAGCGCGCCCAGGAGGCCATGGATCTGGCCGAGTCGCTTGGTTTTGCCGCCACGGCAGCCCATGTGGGTGAGCGCGCCCAGGTGATCGTCGATGGCATCGAGGAGACCGAGGACGGCGCCGAGCTGATCGGTCACGCCTGGTTCCAGGCGCCCGATTCCGATGGCGCGGTGCATCTGGATGCCAGCGAGGCGTCCGTGGGCGATATTCTGACCGTCGAGTTTACCGATAGCTTCTGCTATGAGCTTATCGGTCATGTTGTGGAGTAGGAGAGCGTTGTGGCAAACGAGAGCAATAAGGAACTGACGAGTGTTTGGACGCCCGCCAACATCGTGACGTGCGTTCGCATCGTCTTTATCCCGGTGTTCATGATCGTCTCGGCCCTGTCTCACGCGAGCGTTGCCGGTACGGACTGGAGTACCTTTGACGGCCCGCTCGCCGCCGCTGCCTTCATTTTGTATGTGATCCTGTCGTGCACCGATAAGGTCGACGGCTATCTGGCGCGCTCGCGCAACGAGATCACCGATTTCGGCAAGTTCTTGGACCCCATCGCCGACAAGCTGCTGGTGTTCTCGGCCCTGCTGCTGTTCTTGGATTTTGGCGCGGTGACCGTGTGGTCCGTGTTCATCATCTTGTTCCGCGAGCTGCTGGTGAGTGCCCTTCGCATGGTCGCGAGCGCTGCCGGCGTGGTCGTTGCCGCCGATAAGCTCGGCAAGTATAAGACGGCGACCACGATGGTCTCCATCTGCGGCTATCTGTGCGTCTTTGCGATGGCCGGTCTCCAGCTGGGGCCGGTGTCGCTGCTGCTCGGTGTCTATTCGGTGTCGCGCTTCCTGTACGTCATCGCCGTGATTTTGACCATTGTCTCGGGCGCCCAGTACTTCTGGAACTGTCGCAAGATCGTCTTTTCGGTCTAGGTCCTGGTGGGTATGACGGAGTCTTATTTGCTAATCGCCGCAAACAACGAGGAACTGGCGCGCGATATTGTCGAGCGCGCGAGTGCCCGTGGTGTGACGGTCTCGACGGCGGAGTCGCTGACGGCGGGTATGATTGCCTCGACGATTGCCGATATCCCGGGTGCCTCGGCGGTGCTTCGTGGTGGCGCGGTGACCTACTGCGATGAAATCAAACATCGTGTGCTCGGCGTCGAGCAGGAAACGCTCGATCGGTTTAGCGCCGTGTCGCACCAGACGGCGCGTGAGATGGCCATCGGCTCGCTGGACCTTTATCAGAGCGATATAGCTGTAAGCGCAACGGGCTACGCTGGGCCCGGTGGCGGCACCGAGCAAGACCCCGCCGGTACGTTCTATATTGGCTGGGCGTATCGCTCAGCCAATGGGGGAGCGCCGGTTGTCGAGTCTGCGCGCTGTCATTACGAGGGCGATCGGTCGTGCGTTCGCGCCCATGCGGTCGCGGAGGCTTTGGGACGCATTGTCCGCGTGCTCAATTCTATGGAATAGACATGGTTTAAGGGGCCTTAGGGCCCCTTAATTGTGGAGATAGGGACCTTTGACGGTATTGATGTTTGCGCTGGTATAAGGCCTACATATATTCGGGCACCCGTATTTGTGATTGGCGTGGTCAAGTGTTTGGTCGGTGATTGGTCGGCGTTTGGTCGGGTTTTGGAATGGTCGGGTGAATATGATGAATCTGAACGGTTGACCACGAACAGCCGTTCGTTTATTATCGTTTCAGGTTGTTAAGAGGAGGGCTATTCATGGCCAAGAATTCAGGTCCCGTACGTACCGTTCATGCACGCACGACGGGTAAAGAGCGCGATGAGATGATCGCCACTACCAAGGCCGAGATCGAGAAGAAGTTCGGCCAGGGCTCTATTATGAGGTATGGCGACGGCGGTCCCGAGCTCGAGGTCGAGGCTATTCCGACGGGCTCTCTGGCGCTTGATGCCGCCTTGGGTATCGGCGGCGTGCCGCGCGGCCGTATTGTCGAGATTTATGGCCCCGAGTCCTCCGGTAAGACGACGCTTTCGCTCGAGATCCTTGCAGAGGCGCAGGCCATGGGCGGCGTTGTTGCATTTATCGATGCCGAGCACGCGCTTGATCCCACCTATGCTGCGCGCATTGGCGTCGATATCGATGAGGTCTTGATTTCCCAGCCCGATACGGGCGAGCAGGCGCTCGAGATCGTCGATATGCTTGTGCGCTCCGGTGCCATCGACGCCATCGTCGTTGACTCTGTTGCCGCCTTGACTCCGCGTGCCGAGATTGAGGGCGAGATCGGTGACACAACGGTGGGTCTGCAGGCTCGCTTGATGAGTCAGGCGCTCCGCAAGCTCGCCGGCTCGCTTTCCAAGTCCAACACTACCTGCATCTTCATTAACCAGCTGCGCGAGAAGATTGGCGTCATGTTCGGTAACCCCGAGACCACCACGGGCGGCCGCGCGCTCAAGTTCTTCTCTTCCGTGCGAATCGATATCCGCAAAATCGATACCATCAAGCTCAAGGACGAGGTTATCGGTAATCGCGTGCGTGCCAAGGTCGTTAAGAACAAGGTGGCGGCTCCGTTCCGTTCGGCCGAGTTTGACATCATGTACGGCACCGGCATCTCTAAAGAGGGCTCGATTCTGGATATGGCCGTCGAGTGCGGCATCTGCAAAAAGATGGGGTCCTGGTTTGCCTATGGCGAGGATAAGCTCGGCAACGGTCGCGAGGCCGCC
The DNA here is from genome assembly GCA_048194085.1 of Collinsella aerofaciens. Taxonomy (GTDB): domain Bacteria; phylum Actinomycetota; class Coriobacteriia; order Coriobacteriales; family Coriobacteriaceae; genus Collinsella; species Collinsella aerofaciens_CO. The sequence continues at coordinate 51,405 of DBFABM010000012.1, read as the reverse complement.
AAGACATTCCTGCGGGAGCATCCCGATTGCGCCGACGAGATCGAGCACAAGGTTCGCCTTGCCTGCGGCCTTGAGTATGACGATGATGCCCCCTCCGAGGTTGAGTTGACCGACCAGCCCGCCCCCGAGGAGTTTGATGAGCTGTACGCCATCGATGGCTCCGCGATGCTCGACGATGACGACGAGTAGCGGATGCCGACATGTCGTATACGGTGACCGAGGCCACGGTCGTCTTTCCCGATAAGAAGGCGACCTCCTCGTTCTCGAGCGGTTATGCGTCTAAAAAGCCCTGCGCGCATATCGATTGCGATCTCGAGGGCGGTTTTGAACGTTCCATTTGGATTCCCGTGCGCGTGGCGCGCCTGTACGTTAAGAACCGCCCCGATCTTCCCTGTGATTGGGATGACTTTCGCGAGGCGGTGCAGCTTATCGAACGTAAATGTGCGCTCACCATGGTGACTGAGATGCTTTCGCGCCGCGATCATGCCACGGGCGAGGTGTGCGATAAGTTGGCGCGCTATGGCTTTCGACAGCCTGCGATCGATTTTGCAGTTGCTCGTGCGACCGAGTATCGTTTTTTGGATGAGAACCGCTTTTGTTCGTACTTTATCGAAGAACGCAAACGTCGCGGCTGGGGTCAGCGTAAGATCGAGGCTGAACTCAAGCGCCGTCATGTCGTACTTGACGATATCCCCGGGTATCCAGAGGATTATTTTGCCGTGGATGACGACTTGGCTCGTGCGTCGGCCTTGCTCGCTAAACGTCGCGTTCCCGAAGCGCGTGCATTCGAAAAGCTCGTCAGATTTTTGATGGGTAAGGGCTTCTCGTATCACATCGCCGCCGATGCCGTTAAGGCGCGCCTCGATGCCTCAAGCGAGGAATGCGCCGTGTAAACGCGCGCATGGTACGCCCCTGCCGTTCACCGTTCGATTGGCGCCGTGCGGGTGCGTTTATTTGACAGTTGTTGCGGTTCAACGTAGGATAATTGCTGTCATTTGCTTTGTGATATGTGCTCATCTGTGATGAGTTTGTTTATATGTTTATCTGTATCCGACCCGCATAAGCTGCGCCCATATTACTCAAATGTCGCGAGCCGTTCGTAAGGACGGTTCGCTTTGCTGTGTAACGAATCCATAAAAAGGAGTGAGCATGCCTATCATTGCAGCGCTCGTTGGCATCGTATTGGGTGCCATCGCCGCCATTGCCTACATGCGCACCGCCAAGCAGGGTAGTCTTCACGAGGCCGACGAAAAGATCCAGTCGGCACACGCGCAGGCAGAGTCCCTGATCGGTGATGCTAAGCGTCAGGCCGAGACCCTCAAAAAAGAGGCTCTGCTCGAGGCTAAGGAAGAGATCATCAAGAACAAGCAGGCCGCCGAGGCCGAGGACAAGCAGCGTAAGAGCGAGATTCGCACGCTCGAAAATCGCGTGATGCAGCGCGAGGAATCGCTCGATCGTCGCAACGATGCGCTCGACAAGCGTGAGCATCAGCTGTCCAGCCAGGCCGGTCAGGTCGAGAAGCGCTCTCGCGAGCTTGAGGAGCTCTGCGCCAAGCAGACCTCCGAGCTTGAGCGTATTGCCGACCTTACGCGCGAGGACGCTCACAAGGAGCTGCTCGACAAGGTCCGCGGCGAGGTTACCCACGAGGCGGCCACCATCATCCGTGAGTCCGAGCAGCAGGTCCGTGCCGAGTGCCACAAGACCGCCCAGGAGATTCTCTCCCTGGCGATTCAGCGTTGCGCCGCCGACCATACCGCCGAGGTTACCGTCACTTCCGTTCATATTCCCTCCGATGACCTTAAGGGTCGTATCATCGGTCGTGAGGGTCGCAACATCCGCACCTTTGAGCAGGTTTCTGGCGTTAACCTCGTGATTGACGACACCCCCGAGACCGTTGTGCTTTCGAGCTTCGATCCGGTCCGTCGTGAGACTGCCCGTGTGGCGCTCGAGAACCTCATTGCCGATGGCCGCATTCACCCCGCCCGCATCGAGGAGATGTACCACAAGGCCGCCGACTTGGTTCAGCAGCGTGTGCGCGAGGCCGGCGAGCAGGCTGCCTTCGATACCGGTATCCACGACCTGCATCCCGAGATCGTCAAGACCCTGGGCGCTCTGCGCTACCGCACCTCGTTTGGTCAGAACGTGCTGCAGCACTCGCTTGAGGTTTCCGACCTGTGCGGTGTGATGGCCTCCGAGCTTGGTCTGGATGTTGTGACCGCCAAGCGCGCCGGTCTTTTGCATGACCTGGGCAAGGCCATCGACCACGACGTTGAGGGCCCGCATGCTGTCATTGGCGCCGAGCTTGCCCGCCGTTATGGCGAGAAGCCCGTTATCGTTCACGCGATCGAGGCCCATCATGCCGATGTCGACCCTAACACGGTGCTCGACGTTCTGGTCCAGGCTGCCGATGCCGTCTCTGCTTCTCGTCCCGGCGCCCGTCGCGAGTCGGCCGAGAATTACATCAAGCGCCTTGAGAAGCTCGAGGAGATCGCTAACTCTCACGATGGCGTCGAGCGTACCTATGCCATGCAGGCCGGTCGCGAGGTTCATGTCATGGTCCAGCCGGACAAGATCTCCGATGCCCAGTCCACGGTGCTTGCGCATGATATCGCCCATCAGATCGAGGAAGAGATGGAGTATCCCGGTCAGGTGCGCGTTGTCGTGATTCGCGAGAGCCGTGCCGTCGATATCGCTAAATAACATGAACGACGCGAACGAGCTCATCTCATTTATCGCGTCGATGTCGGGGGAGGGCAACCTTCGCGTCGAGGAAAACCTTGGCGAGGGGTATGTCCGCCTCCGCGTTTCGGAGGCCGAACGCCGTCAGGCCAAGCATGACATTCAGCATGTAGAGGACATTGTCATCGAGATGCTGCGTAATGCTCGCGATGCCGGAGCCGATAAGGTCTATCTCGCCACGACCAAGGAGGAGGGTGTTCGCACCCTCCTCTTCCTGGATAACGGTTCGGGTGTGCCGCAGGACATGCAGGAGCGTATCTTCGATGCCCGTGTCACCTCCAAGCTTGAGAGCATGAAAATGGACCGTTGGGGTGTTCACGGTCGTGGTATGGCGCTGTTCTCTATCAAGCAGAACACGGATGAGGCACGCGTTGTTACATCGGGCGTCGATTTGGGTTCCGCGTTTAAGGTGTGCGTTGCCACCGATCGCTTGAGCGAGCGCGCCGACCAGTCGAGCTGGCCTCAGGCGGTTAAAGACGAAGACGGTCACTATGTATGCGCTCGTGGACCCCATAACATCATTCGCGCAGCGTGCGAGTTTGCCCTTGAGGAGCTGCGTGGCTGCGATGTGTATCTGGGCTCTCCGTCCGAGATTGCTGCGACCCTGTACGCTCAGGCTTCGAGCCGTCTCGATACGTCGCGCTTGCTCTTTATCGATGACGAGTGCGAGCTTCCGGTGATCGATCGTTTGGGCCTTGCCTCTGATGCCGAGGACTTTATCCGGATCTGCTCCGGGCTGGGTCTCGAGATGTCCGAGCGCACTGCCCACCGTATTCTGTCGGGACAGATTAAGCCCGTCCGCGGCGTGACCGCGCGTCTGCTGCGCGAGCGCGATTCCACCTCGCATGCGCCGGCTCCCGTCGATCTTGCCAAGGACCGTCGTGGCCTTCGCATCGCCAAGGATGACATGGCGCAGTTTTCGCGTGCTGTCGAGCGTGACTTTAACGACCTTGCCGCCCGGTATTACCTCAATCTGTGCGGCGACCCTAAGATTCGCGTTTCGCGTGATCGCATCACGGTGACGTTCGATCTTGCCAAAGAGGAATAAAATCTTTACCGAGTCCGCTCGGTACGATACAGTTATTGCAGTTAAAACGTACTTTTAAACGCAGGAGTTTCTTCATGGATTGCCTGAAGGTATCAAGCAAATCATCGCCCGCGTCCGTTGCCGGCGCCATTGCCGGCATGGTCAAAGATGGCGTCCCCGTCAACATTCAATGCGTCGGCGCTGGCGCCGTCAACCAGGCCATCAAGGCCGTCGCCATTGCGCGCGGCTTTCTGATTCCGACCGGCTTCGATGTCTCCTGCGCGCCGGTGTTCTCCGACATTCTCATTAACGGAGAGTCGCGCACGGCAATTCGTCTCTCTATCTACGTTCACCAGATTAATCGGGCTGCTATGGATAATGTCGTCATGGACGACGTTAAGCCTGTTGCGTAAGCGAGCCATCTGCACGCTCGTAGCACCTATGCGCCCCGTCGATACCATCGTTAGGATGTAAGCTCATGGACCAGCGTTCCGTACGCGATATTCTTGCCGGTAAAACCTACTTTATCCGCACATTCGGCTGCCAGATGAACCAGCACGACTCCGAGCGCGTGAGTGGCCTGCTCGATTCGTTTGGCTGTCTTATGGCGCTCGATCCCGAGCATGCCGATATTGTCGTGTTCATGACGTGCTGTGTACGCGAGGCTGCCGATACGCGCTTGTATGGTCAGTGCAATTCCTGCAAGAGCCTTCCTCCTTCGCCTTCGGGTAAGCGCGTGGTCGCCGTGGGCGGCTGCATCGCCCAACGCGATGGCGAGGGCTTGCTCACCAACGTCGATAACGTCAACGTCATTTTTGGCACCCATTCTATTGCGCACGTGGCCGAGCTCATTGCCGAGGCGTTTTTGGATGGCAAGCGTCATATCCGTACGAATGAGCATGAGGATACCGACGCCATGAGTATGCCGTGGCATCGCGAGACGCAGTATCACGCATGGGTGCCCATCATGACGGGCTGCAACAACTTTTGTACGTACTGCATCGTGCCATACGTCCGTGGTCGCGAGAAGAGCCGTCCCTTCGAAGAGATTGTCGACGAGGTGACCGGGCTCGTGCGTCAGGGCGTGCGCGAGATTACGCTGCTGGGCCAAAACGTGAACTCCTACGGTCGCGATCTCTTTGGCAAGCCGCGCTTTGCCGACTTGCTGCGCGCTGTGGGCGATACGGGCGTCGAGCGTTTTTTCTTTACCTCTTCGCATCCTAAGGATCTGCTGCCTGAGACCATTGACGCCATGGCCGAGACACCTGCCGTCATGCCGCAGCTCCACCTGGCCGTTCAGTCGGGTTCCACGCGCATCCTTAAAGAGATGAATCGTCGTTATACGCGCGAGGATTATCTGGGTCTGGTCGATCGTATTCGTAACCGTATGCCCGATATTGCGCTTTCGACCGACATCATCGTGGGCTTCCCGGGCGAGACCGAGGAAGACTTTGAGCAGACGCTCTCGCTTGCCGAGACGGTTCGTTATGCCCAGGCCTACACGTTTATTTACTCCAAGCGCGCCGGTACCCCGGCAGCTGAGATTTATGATCCCACCCCGCATGAGGTTATCCTTGAGCGCTTTAACCGTCTGGTCAAGGTTATCGAGACGACGGCTCACGAGTATAACCAGGGCGAGCTTCACACCGTGGTGCCTGCGCTTATTGAGGGTACGAGCAAGAAGAACGACGCTGTTCTTCTGGGGAAAAGCCCCAAGAACCAGACGGTGCATGCGCCGATTCCCGCTGGCTATAGCATCGATCAGCTCGTCGGCAAAATCGTCGACGTTGATGTTGATGTCGCCAAAACGTGGTATCTGTCTGGCTCCGTCGTGGGCGAGCCTCGCTAATGATTTCCACCGGTGCAAGCCTTTCTGCCGTAGCGATTGTCGGTCCGACGGCGGTCGGCAAAAGCGATGTTGCCGACCGCCTGGCTGCTCGCCTTTCGTCCGAAGTGTTGTCGTGTGACGCGATGCAAATCTATCGCGGTATGGACATCGGTACGGCCAAGATGATGCCCGAGGAGTGCTCGGTGCCCCTGCGCCTTGTCGATATCGTGGATCCGGGCGTCGCGTATTCAGCTGCGCTCTATCAGACGGATGCCCGGGCGCATATCGAGCGTTTGCTTGGCGAGCAACGTCTTCCGGTCTTTTGCGGCGGTACGGGCCTGTATCTCAAGGCTGCACTCGATGAAATGGATTTTCCTTCGGGAGAACTCGAGGACGAACGCCGCACGGGCTATCAGGAACTTGCCGAGCGTATTGGCGAGGAGGCGCTGCATGCCCTGCTTGCCGAGCGCGATCCGGAATCTGCTGCCGTGATTCATCCCCATAACGTGCGTCGTGTGATTCGTGCGCTCGAGATGCATGATGACGGTGTGTCGTATGCCGAGCAGAAGTCGAAATTCAGCGTCCCGCGCGAGCGTTATCATGCCTTGTGGTTTGGTCTGACGCGTAGCCGTGAAGTGCTCTATGAGCGCATTAACATGCGTGTCGACCTTATGTTTGAGCAGGGGCTGGTTGATGAGGTCCGTGGCCTTATGGACCAGGGCTTGGGTGATGCGCTCACGTCGATGCAGGCAATTGGTTACAAAGAGATTATCGATGCCTTGCGTGGCGCTATTACCATGGATGAGGCCCGTGAGCTTATCAAGATGCGCTCACGTCGCTATGCCAAGCGCCAGCTTTCCTGGTTTAAGCGTGACGATCGCATTGTTTGGTTCGATATGGATGAGTTTACGATCGATGAGGTCGTTGATGATATCTGCCGTCGTATCGAGGCTGTCTAATGGCACGTTTTCCCTTGGTCTCTACGGCGCCTGAACCTGAGCGTGCCGTCTTGGTTGGTGTTGAGTGGCGCGATAATGCCTGGCCGCTCGACCGTTCGCTCGATGAGCTCGAGCGCTTGGCTCACACTGCTGGAGCCCAATGCGTGGCACGCTTGTCGCAGCGCCTGGTCAAGCCCTATCCCAAATCGTTTATCGGCTCCGGCAAGGTCGAGGAGCTGTGCGGTTTGGTTCATCGCATGGATGCGGATGTTGTTATCTTCGACGACGACCTGACTCCTTCACAGCAGTCCTATCTTGAGAAAGCCGTGGGCGAACCGGTTAAGATTATTGACCGTACGGCGTTGATTTTGGATATCTTTGGCCTGCATGCCCAGACGCGTGAGGGCCGCTTACAGGTGCAGCTGGCACAGTTGCAGTATCTGCTGCCTCGTCTGCGAGGTATGTGGAGCCATCTTGCCAAGGAGCAGACGCGTGGCGGCATTGGATCGCGTTTTGGCCAGGGCGAAAGCCAGCTCGAGGTCGACCGTCGCCTGATTCGCAATAAGATCGCAGCTCTTCGACGCGAACTGAAACAGGTTGAACAGCGTCGCGACGTGCAATCGAAAAGCCGTATTGAATCGCCGGCGTTTCGCGTGGCGTTGGCTGGCTACACCAATGCCGGTAAGTCGACGCTGCTTAATCGATTGACGGGATCCACAGTACTTTCGCAGGATAAGCTGTTTGCCACACTCGATCCCACGACGCGCTCGTACCGTTTGCCCGGTGGCCGTGGCATGACGATCACCGATACCGTTGGCTTTATTCAAAAACTGCCCCATGGCCTGGTCGACGCTTTCAAATCTACGCTTTCCGAGGTGCTCGGCGCCGATTTGATTCTTAAAGTCGTGGATGCTTCCGATGAGGATTACGAGCGTCAGCTCGAGGCGGTTGATCGTGTCCTGGACGAGATTGGTGCCGGTGAGCGCCTAACGCTTACCGTGTTCAATAAAACTGATCTGCTCAATAGCGTCGACCGCTTGAGCTTTCGCCGGCGTTATCCCGAGGCGGTTCTGTTCTCGGCTCAGACGGGTGAGGGTCTTGATGACTTAGTCGACCGCATCGCTCGTGAAGCGGCCGCTACGGACGTGTTGCTCTCGGCCGATATCCCGTATCGAGAGGGCGCGTTAATCACGCTCGTGCATGAACAGGGAACCCTTCTGCACGAGGAATACCTCGAAGATGGCGTTCGTATTGTGGCAAAGCTTCCGGCCCGTATCGCACCGCGTCTCGAGCGTTACCGAACAGAGTAAATCAGCTCCAGCACGCCTAAGATAACGGGTTGATGAAGCAGGTAGAACGGCAGCGCATGGCGTCCGAGGCTTGCGAGCATCGGGATGGGATTCTCATAGGCCCATGCTGGCGCTTCAAGGTTTGCTTTTTGTGCCGTGCGGGCGGCAAAGAAGCCTGCGAGGTACATAAATAAGAAGGGTATGAGCGGATAGTAATCACCGGAGACAAATTCTGGACCTGGGAATCCCAGCCAAGCTAGATAGGGGATAGGGTAGACCGCTTTAGGAATGCTCCAGGTACAGGCAAAGAGTATGAGGCAAATTGTTATACCCCATACTGTCGGCACCCTATCGAGAACCGGGCGCGCGAGTGCAACAATGGCGGTGCACGCCGCCATGCAGAAAATGATGCCGAAGTTCACCGAGTCATCGACTGAGACGAGCGTCGTTGCGACCCATACAACTAAAGCGGCAGCGGCATATTTGACGGCACGCTTGATGTTGTTGCGCGAGAGGGTGCACATCCAGCCGGCAATAAACAAAAATACCCAACTGATGCTGGCACGCCAGATGTCCTGGAAGATGGTCTGGGTAAACCAGGGCATCTTCCAACCATATAGGTAGGCAAGGTCGTAGCAGGCATGAAATCCCGCCATCGACAGCATGGTAAACCCGCGAATAGTATCAAAGACAGTGATGCGTTTTTGCATTACGAAAACCGGCGCATCAAACCGACGACCTTGCCCAGAATCGTGGGATTCGTCGCGTAGATGGGCTCCATGGTGTCGTTTTCGGGCTGCAGACGAACGCGTCCCTGCTCCTTGTAGAATGTTTTGACCGTTGCAGAGCCATCGATCATAGCCACGACAATCTCGCCATTCATGGCACTCTTCTGCTCACGAACGATGATGTAGTCGCCGTTATAAATGCCGACGTTAATCATCGAATTGCCGTGGACCTCGAGGATAAAGGACCCCTGGTCCGTTGCGATCTCGGTTGGGATGGTAAAGGTGTCTTCGATATTCTGCTCGGCAAGGATGGGAATCCCTGCAGCGACTCGGCCTACGAGAGGCAGCGATACGGTGCCACGGGGCGCCGCGGGCTCATCGGACTTTGAGATGGAGACGGAAGATCCGTCCTCGTCAAAGAGCTCGAGAGCGCGAGGCTTGGTGGCGTCACGCTTGAGCAGGCCTCGTGCTTCGAGTGCGGAGAGATGCGCATGTACAGTGCTAGGGGAGGAAAGGCCCACAGCCGAAGCCATCTCGCGTACACTGGGCGGATAGCCCTTCTCCTGCTGATATTCCTTGATGAAGTCGTAAATTTGCTGCTGACGCTTGGTAATTTTGCGAGCCATCAGGGATTCCTCTCTACCCATACCAAACAAATGTTCTATTTTTGCTTGACAGGAACAACTGTTCGAAGATAATAATAACCGAACACTCGTTCCCGCGCTAGACTTTTTTGTCCCCGCGGCTTGATAAAACAGTTCTCGTCAAAACAAACGAGAGGAGAACAGAATGAACGCAGCGGATATGGTCCAGGGAAACCTCGCTCTTAAGCTTGAGGTGCCCGCATCGCCGGCCTTTACGGTCGTGAAGGGTGGACGTTCTCATTTTCAGACCGTGGCCACTAAACCCGTTCGCACCCAGCGTGCGTCCGTTGCTTTGGCTCCTGTTGCCCTGAAGGCCTCGACGATTGTTGCTGTTGCTGTAGCGTTCACCCTGTTCTTTGTGCTCGCCACGTCAGTTTTTTCTGCTCGTCACGCTGCATATGCCGATTCCGTAGCCAACGTTACCTACGAGACGGTTCGCGTGCAGTCCGGCGATTCCCTGTGGTCGCTTGCCCAGGAGCATCCCATCGATGGCCTTTCCACACAGGAGACTTCCGACATGATTCGTAGCGTCAATCACCTCGATCGCGGCTCTCTTGATGCTGGTGCAGTTCTGAAAGTTCCGGCCCGTTCGTAAGATTTCGGGTCGGTCGCATGGTACCCTTGTTATCGTTTAAGAGGAGGTTCCATGCGCTGTCCCAAATGCGGCAAGGCACACACCCGCGTTGTCGATTCCCGTATGCAGGAGTCGAACAACACTATCAAGCGTCGTCGTGAATGTTGTTCGTGCAATTATCGTTTTACGACGTTCGAGCGCTGCGAAGATCCCATCGAGGTCATCAAATCCGACGGATCAAAGCAGCGGTTCGATCGCAATAAGCTGCTGGTCGGCCTGATGCGCGCCACGATTAAGCGCGATATCGACACGAAAAAGCTCAACGAGATCATCGATGATATCGAGGTGGAGCTACGTTCCCGTACGCTGACGGCTGTAACGTCCCACGAACTGGGCAATATGGTGCTCAAACGCCTGGCCAAGATCGACAAGGTGGCCTACATTCGCTTTGCCTCCGTCTATCGCGATTTCAAAGACGTCGACGAGTTTTTGCAAGAGCTCGACAAGCTAAGGTGATTTCATGCCTAACATTACCGTTAACATTAAGCGTCTCGATCCCATGGTCGAGCTTCCCAAATACGCCCATCCCACGGATGCCGGCCTTGACCTCCGCGCCAACGAAGACTGCATCCTCAAGCCCTTTGAGCGCCGATTGGTCTCCACTGGCTTGGCCATTGCGCTGCCCGATGGCTACGCCGGCTTTGTCCAGCCCCGCAGCGGCCTAGCCATTAAGCAGGGCCTGTCTATAGTCAACACGCCCGGTCTCATCGACGCCCACTATCGAGGTGAACTTAAGGTCATCCTCATCAACCTGGATTCCACCAACAATATTCAGATCAACAAAGGCGACCGCATCGCCCAGCTCGTCATCCAAGAAGCCCCCACAGTCAATCTTGTAGAGGTAGACGAACTAGACAAAACCGACCGAGGAGCCGGCGGTTTCGGTTCTAGCGGCGTATTGTAATGTCCGCTCTCCCGTGGGAGGCCCCTATATATCATTCCATGCTCAAACATTTTCGCAGTGAGCGAAGCGAAGCGAGAATGTTTGAGCATGGAATGATATGGGTGAGCCCCGGACGGGTGGGATTCATGCGCCCCTGCGAAGCGAGAATGTTTGAGCATGGGATGATATATAGGCGGGCCGGGCCGGTCAGCGGACAGTAAGTCACTACCTGATATGCGCGGGTTTTTCTCCCCAGTAGAAGCGGCAGAAAGCTCGTTTGCGCTTTTGGGGTTTGCCTGCAAGTTCCATGGTTGCGATGGCGATATCCTCGGCTGCGCGTGGGCGTCGCAGCACTTCGCCATTGATGAGCAGTGCCTTGAGCGACTCGGGATGATCGTGGAGATGGCGCAACGTCACGATCAGCTCGCGTGCGGTGGTGACATGCATGCTGGCGCCCATGCCGGTGAGCATGGTGGTGTTGGCCTTTTCCTGGCCATAGGACTTGCCCAGCAGAATCATCGGCAGGTGTGCGCACAGGCATTCGGTAACGGTGAGTCCGCCCGATTTGAGAATTGCCAGGTCACAGCCGTGCATAAGCGCTGCCATGTCATCGACATAGTCAAGAACCGTGACGTTCTCGAGTTTCATGGCATCGAAGAGCGTTTTGAGACGGGTGGCATATTCGGCGTCCTTGCCCGGCAAAAAGACAAAGTGCATGTCCTCGAAGCTGCGCAGGAAGGGGAGGGTGCGATCCATCTCCGCGCGAAAGCGAACGTACGGTTGAGGCAAACTGGCGCCGGCCATCACCAGCACAACGAGCTTGTCTGTGGGGAGATTGAACTTCTCGAGTTCTTCCTCGCGATTGTAATCCGTATCGAACCCGGCGCGAATGGGGATGCCTGTAATGCGGATCTTTGCCTCGGGAACCTTGCGGGGGCGGAGTGTTTCGGCCATAAACTCGTTTGCCACACAGAATAGGTCGGTGTCCTTATGGGGCCACCAACCCTCGACCTCGTAATCGGTCGGTACGCAAATGACGGGATAGTCGATGCCCGTAATGACGCGTGCGCCGACGGCAACGTTGGCTGCCGTGATGTGCGTGGCGACCACGGCAATGGGCCTACGAGTCCGAACGTACTCGTTAAATGCGGGGAACATGATGCGCGACCATGCCGTGCCGCCGCCCCAAAGCAGGTGTCCGGTAAGGGTATAACGCCAGGTCAAGTCGTAAATTGGGCGTGTAGCACCGGTAAACGAGGCAGCTGTTTTGTTGCCGTCGAATTGTATGCGTCCAAAATCGAGGATATCGAGCACTTCAATCTCAACATCCTCGGGGATGCCATTGGTGCCGCGGTTGAGGTCGAATGCCTGCGCAATCGCATTTGCGGCGGCCTTGTGGCCCGAGCCGACCGAGGCGTGCACGATGGTCACGAGAGGTTTTTGCTGAGCCAAGAGCGTGGTTTGTTCCGATTGGGGAGTGCTTTGCGTGGGCAGGGGAGCGTCATTGCCCATCTGCGTTTGATCCATCGATATGTCCCCTTCATTTTAGTTTCGCAAGGAATCATTGTAGTGCATGAGTGTCACGTTCGTCTAAATTTGGGTATGAGCGCAAAGAACGCCAATCTTTCGACAGGAGGTCTCTTTATGACTACCCATCAGCCGATCGATGTTGCGATTATCGGCGGCGGGCCTGCGGGCTATGCTGCAGCCATTTATGCGGCGCGCGCTAACCTAACGACGACCGTGATTGAACAGGGCATGTCGGGAGGACAGATCGCCACAACCAATGAGGTCGAGAACTATCCGGGCATTCCGCTCTTGAGTGGTGCCGAACTCGGCGAGCGTTTTCAGCAACATGCAGAGGGCCTGGGGGCACAGGTTGCATGGAGCATGGTTACGGGTATCGATTACGATGCGGATGCGGCGTTGTTTACGGTCCATCATGATATGGGCGATACGCTGGCCTCGAGCGTTATCGCTTGCATGGGTGCCACGCCGCGATCTGCTGGTTTTGTTGGCGAGGATACGTATCGCGGTCGCGGCGTTTCGTATTGCGCGACGTGCGACGGCATGTTCTTTCGCGGTAAACAGGTCTTTGTCATCGGCGGCGGCAATGCTGCCTGCGAGGAAGCCCTGTTCTTGTCGGAAATCGCCAGCAGCGTGACCATCGTCTTGCGCCGCGATCAGTTCCGTGCCCCCGATGGCGTGGTTCAAAAGGTGCTCGCAAAAGATAATATTTCAGTTAGGTACCAAACTAGTATCGTGGAACTATCGGGCGAGGCCATGCCCATGACTATCACCTTTAAGGAAAACGCTACAGGTGGCACTTATTCCGAGTCCTTTGATCTTGGTTCGTTTGGCATATTTGTCTTTGCTGGCACGCAGCCCCATACTGAGCTTGTAGAGCATCTGGTAAATCTGGCGCCCGACGGCGGTATTGTGACCGACGAATCGATGGCCACCCGCACGCCTGGCTTATTTGCTGCCGGCGATATCCGTTCCAAGCGTTTACGTCAAGTTGTGACTGCTGTTTCGGATGGAGCCATAGCCGCTACCAGCGCATATACTTTCTTACGTGGATAAGTACGATAATATATCTTATGTAAGGTTGTTCTTTCACTAAACATACCGTTCATTGTGGTATGCAAAACTAGATAATCTAGAATACAATATTGAAAACGAACGGAGGCACCATATGAATCACGTTAAACATGTCATTCCTATGTCCGATACGTCGGCCAGCATTAACCCAGAGGATATTCAACCAACGGTGCTACCTGATGCATTTATCCAGTCTGATATAGTTCGCAAACTCAATACGCTCAGCTTGCCGCGCTATAACCAGTTGCCGAATGTAACGCTCTACCGTGACCAGGTCATTGAGTACATCGAACTGTGGTTGGAGCCGCTTTCGATTTGTGTGGAGCAGCCCGTAATTACGCCTTCCATGATCAACAACTACGTTAAGGTCGGCCTGGTGCCGGCTCCGGTAAAAAAGCAATATGGTCGCGAGCAGATTGCTCGCCTTATCGCCATCTGTATTTTTAAGCAGGTGCTGCCCATCGCTGCTGTTCAGGCGCTCTTTAACATTCAGCGCTTGAGCTACGATGCGCCGATCGCCTTTGATTATGTGGTCGATCAGCTCGAGGCATCCATTCGCGCGGCGTTCTCCATTGAGCAGGTTCCTGTTGCCGATACGGCTCATCAGGTCACGCGCGAGTCGCTGCTCGTGCGCAGCGCGGTTTCGTCTTTTGTATCGAAGGCGTATCTGATGAGCTATCTAAAGTTCAATGGGTTTAATAGTTAGCCGACGTACAACACGGGCGGGACAAAGAGCCACCAGTCACTTTGTCCCGCCCGTGTTTTTGTTTAGTTGGACGTTATCGGCCCGAAGCCACGCCCATGCCGTAGCCGATAATGAGCCCGTGCATCTCGGCATAGTATGAATCAAGTCCGTTGCAGGGCATGATGATGGTCTTGGAGCCGGGCCAATGCTCCACAATGCGGCTGGCAAGTGCCTGGGCGCCCGCCTCATTCTCGACATGGTCGATGACGACTTCTCCACCGGTAAAGCCTTCGGCTTCCATGGTGTCGACGATCTTTCCAAGCATCTTCTTTTCGCCACGGGTGTGACCAACGAGCTTAATCTCCCCCGCCTCGCTTGCTGTACCTAAAACTCGAATGTTAAGTTTATTGGCGATAACCCCGGCTGCCTTGGGAATACGTCCGGCCTTGGCGAGATTTTCGTAATTGCACAGGCTAAATAGGATCTTGCTGTTCTGTTCCAGCTCATCAAAATAGCTGCAGGCTTCATCAAATGAAACGTCTGGATTGCTTGCGAGATAGCGGTCGAACAGCAAAAAGATCAGGTCCATTTTGCCGCCGGCTCCGCGCGAATTGACTAGATGAATCTGTCGGTCCGGATCCTCGGCAAGAACCAAATCGCGTGCCGTGGCGGCGGCGTTGTAGCTCCCCGATACGCCCTCGGAGATGGGCATGCAAATCGTTTTGTCGGCAAGCCTAAAGAGTTCGGTCCACTCGCCTACGCTCGGACAGGCGCTCGAAGAAGCGCTCGACTCCGCCTGCACGGTGCAATTGAGTTCGTTGACGTCGAGCGTGAGGTCATCGACAAACTCGCGCTCCCCCACTCGAATTTTGAGGGGTGCAAATGCAAAGATGGTATGGGGTGCGGTCGGTTGCCAATCGCGGAGGTTGCAGCTCGAATCGGAGATAAGTGCCCAGCTCATATGGGGTCCTTTCTATTTACTCAAGCCTAATTATAACCATCTTGCTGAACTCTGTTCTATATCTAGTATTCAGAACTAGATAAAAGCTCATTGAAGATGAGTTGATTGGCGGAGATAAAGAATGGGCCCCGCAGCGGAAAAGCCACGAGACCCATGTCGGATGCTGTGAAGTGTTACTTAATAGCGCACAAAAATATAGTCAGTCATACTATAACTAATGGGGGTAAGGATAACACCAGTGTTGTAGTTAGAAGCATGAATCATCTGGCCGTTTCCAACGTAAATGCCGGTATGACGCGAATTTACAACGACGTCTCCCGGCTGCGGATCGGTCACACGAGTCCAGCCCATAAACGTAACGGTGGTGCCCAAACGGCAATAACGACCGGTGAGGCAGTAGCTAACGAATCCCGAGCAGTCAAAGCTGTTCGGACCAATGCCGCCCCAGGAATAAGCGCAACCAAGCTTGCTGTAGGCACGCGAAACAACGGTGCCGCCGTCAACGGACTGGCTTGGCGCAGAAGGGGTCGGAGCCGGAGCGGGAGTCGAGGGTTGCGGCGTGGGGGCCGGAGCGGGCGTGGGAGTGGGCGCAGGCGTGTTGCCACCGTTGTTGGTCGTACCGCCACCGTTGTTGGTGTTCTCAGTCGTGCCGGCGGTCTCGGTGTTCACCGTGGCCTTCTCGGCGGTGCTGGCGTTAATGCCGGCCTGCAGTGCGGCATTGGCCTCTGCCTCGGCGGCAAGCTCGGCCTGCAGTTGCGAGTCCAGGGAGTTCACAACGTTTTGAGCCTCGGCCTGCTGAGCGTTGAGCTCGTCGACCTTCTTTTGCGTGGCGGTGACGTTCTTCTCCTGCTCGGCCTGCTTGTCGGTAAGCTCCTGCTTTAGCTCCTTGACCTCTTGGATGGTCTGGGCCTGTTTGTCGGAAACCTTGCCGTAGTAGAACAGGCGGTTGAGCATATCGCCCAGGTCATCGACACCCGTCAGAACCTGGAGCAGGCTCAGGCCGCCGGTCTTGTACTCGCCGGCAACGTAGTTAGAAAGCTTGGCCTGGCCATCGGCGATCTCCTGCTGCTTTTGCGTGATCTCGCCAGCGGTCTGGTCGAGTGCCTGCGTTTGAGTGGCGAGCTCGTCGTAGATCTGCTGGGTTTGCGTGCCGATCTGCTCGAGTTTTGTACGAGCAGCGGCAAGGTCGGATGCGGTATCGGCATAGGCCGGAGCCGCGAGGCCAAGGCCCAAAACACAAGCGAGGGTTGCCGTAGCAGCGCAGCGTGCCATGTTTTTGTGCGTGTTTGCTGTGCGCATGGAGCTTCCTTTCCGGTATCTAAGGGTAGCGGCTAGTCCACCGTTACCAAGCTAAAGAGCTCAACGTCCTCGTTGAAAGGCGTGAGCTTCTCGCGTGGGTTGAGAAACGCAAGCTCGAGGATACAACCGTAACCCACAAGCTTTGCGCCCATATCTCGCACCAGTTTACCTGTTGCCTCGACGGTTCCGCCCGTCGCGACCAAGTCATCCAGAATCAACACGGTATCTTTAGAGGTAATGGCATCGGCGTGAATCTCGATAGAGTCGGTGCCATATTCGAGCTCGTAGCTCTGGCTCACCGTCTTGCGCGGCAGCTTGCCCGGCTTACGAGCGGGTACAAAGCCAGCACCCAGGGCGACAGCCACGGGCACGCCGACCATAAAGCCGCGAGCCTCGGGACCCACGACCTTGGTGATACCCATGCCGGCAAAATGCTCAGCCAGGGCATCTACCATGGCCTTTAGTGCCTCGGGATTACCAAAGAGCGGCGTGATGTCCTTAAAGATGACTCCGGGCTCGGGATAGTCGGGGATGTCGACGATGTGAGATTCGAAGTCGTACATGACGTGACCTTTCATGGATTGCCGGGTGGACGGCGGTTATTTACCCGTGTTAGCAGACAGGCTATGCGAGGGGACGACGACCTTGGACGGATGCACGAGCGACTCGTCCTTCGCGGCAATCGCGGGAACGCTTGCCTCTTCGCTTTTGGCCTTGGTGGATTCAGAGCGTGCGATCTCCTCGTCGAGGGCATCAATATCGGCGTCCTCGACCACGGCGTTGAGTGACTCAAATACACGGTTCTTGAGCAGTGCGGTATGGACACCTTCGGTGAGGTCATGCAGCTTCTTAAACGCACGCTCGAGCTTGGCGTCGCGTTCGTCATCGGAAGTGTCCATGCCGAGCATGCTCACGAGCACCTGCTCAAACATCGAGGACTCGCGGTTTGCCGACGATACGTATTGGCGCAGGTTGCGCGGCTCGATATGAAAGCGCGAAAGCTCGGAGCAGTAACGGATGATCGGGAAATCGCGGCCATCGACAAGCTCGCGATTCTGCGGGCTCTTGATGATGCGAATGAGGTCGTTCTCGGCGAGCGAGCGGATAAACGAAATTTCGACGCCGAGCATATCGGGGATGGTCTCGATGGGATGCAGCTTTTGCTTGGTCTCCTTGGGCTCCGTCTTGAGCGGAACGTCGGACAGCAGGCCCACCTCGTAGGCGAGCGTAGACAGGTCCGTGGCGTTTTCCAGGCGCTGCTTGATCACGTTGAGCGGCATGTAGCGAGTCTTTTGCAGGTGCAGAATGACCTCCAGGCGGTCAACGTCCTCCTTGGAGTACTGACGATAGCCCTTAGGCGTGCGATGAGGGGTGATGAGCCCCTCATCTTCGAGAAATCTAATTTTTGAGTTCGAAAGATCGGGGTATGCGCCTCGAAGTAGATTGACGACCTGGCCGATACTCAGATAGTTGCGTTCGGCCATGCCCTACTCACCGGTTTCGATGCGCTCCGGCGTGCTCTCGTGATAGATGAGCGTAAATGTACCGATCTGTACAGAAGAGCCATCGTGCAGCGGGGCGCCGTTGACGATAGCGCCGTCAACCCACGTACCGTTGAGCGAGCCCAGGTCCTCAATACGGGCCCCCAGACCCTCGCGAATAATGCGCGCGTGGCTACGCGACACGGTCATGTCGTTGAGGAAGATGCCGTTGGCGGGATCGCGGCCGATGGTGGTCACATTGTCCTCGAGCTCAAAGGCGGCGCCGGTCTGCGGGCCCTTGATGATAGACAACACGGGCGCGGTGATGTGCACGTTGGCCATGAGGTCGGGAACGGTGACATCGCTCGAAGGAACGCGGAAAACACAGGTGGCGTCTGAGGCCTTATCGTTCTGAGGCATATTGTTAACCATGTTGTCCATGACAACCCCTAACTTAACGCGGACATGCCGCAAAGAATGAACTGTACATAATCATACCCCAATGACTTAATCTTCGATTTCGGGGTTAAGAAAGTCGATGTCTTCGTCCTCGGGATGTGCGATAGCCTGTTTAATGGCCGCTCCACCCTTAATGGAATAGATGACGGCGGTGAGCATGGAGAAGATGACGCCGCCGTATACAAAGAAGATGCCAAGCGGAACCGGGCTGCCGTTGAGGCCCGGGAAGGCCGTGAACGTAGCGGGCAGTAGATGCCAGCCATCCACAGTGGGAAAGCCCAGCAGCATGAGCGAGAAGCCGGTCATAAGCAGCGCCGTGGCAATCTTGCCAGGAAAAACTACGTCGATGGGGCGACGGTGATAATGACGCACGATAAGCGTGCCGATGCCCAGATAGATGTCGCGGCCAATAATGAGTACGCAGACCCAGATGGGCAGCTCTCCGCGGACCACCAGTCCAAGTACGCCGGTGAACAGCAGCGCACGGTCGCAAATGGGATCCATGACCTTGCCGAGCCACGAGACCGTCTTAGTCATGCGGGCGATCTGACCGTCCATCCAGTCGGTGGAGGCGGCAACGGCGTAGATAACGATGGCGATGACACGGTTGTTATCCGTCACAAACTGGTACAGAAATACCAGGGTGAGGATCAGGCGCGTAAAGGTAATGAAATTGGAGATCGTGAAGATCTTATTCGACGGGTAATCGGAGGTGCCGATAAGCTCCTTTTTGATCTTCTTTTTGATGCCCACAGGACTCCCCCGCTGGTTAACGACAAAACTTTCGATACTATACCCGTTCCGGCGATGTCTATCCAGCGCAGCCATAGAGAGTCCAGACATATGGAGGATGCTGCTGGGTGCCACGAGGACTCTCGCGCCGTTGCTTTAACAAAAAACTCTCACAGGAAGTAGCCGCGAGGGCTATGTTGGTAGTTGCAGCTACAGTTATTGTTGAGGGTGAGCAGCGCGTTGCGCACGCCGTAGAGGTAGCCGCTGATGAGCGCCCAGCGCACGCGCTCGTCGAGCGCAGCGAGGTAGAGCGTCTGCATGCCACCGCCGGAAAAGCCGACGCAGCCGAGTTCGCGCAGACTCCACGCGCCGCGCGCCGCAACGTAGTCGATGAGGCGCATGAGGTCCCAGGTCTTCGGCATCGATGTGCACATCGAGCATCACGCCGACCATGAACATTGCTAGAAACGTATTTGCCGAGCCCATCGAAGCGGTGACGTCGAGCACCGGCGCAGAATAGCGATGCATCCCTTTGTACATGGGCACACAAGGGGATACAGCAAAGGCGACCGGAGGTCGCAATACCCTCCTGGTGAACAGCTAGCAAGGTGAGTAAAACCACACCGAACGCCGCTCACGCCAGGGCGGCGTTCACCTTTTGGTTCCACCTGCCAGCACCTCCTCTCTCGATGCCGCAAGGGTTTCTTCGTGGTGATAGACCGACACCGTTCATCGTTGTTACGGGCTCGTTCGCAAAGTCGTGAACACGCTCCCCTCTTGTTCAGCGCATAATGGTGCACCGTGTGCGGCTGTGCGGTCGCACGCTAAAGGAGATGTGCCCGCATGGGCATCGAGAGAGAGGATGCAGCATGAACCTGAGGGAGAAGTACGGTGAGTGGGGCCTGATCCTGGGCGCGACCGAGGGCGTCGGCAAGGCGTTCTGCGAGAAGATCGCCGCCGGCGGTATGAACGTCGTCATGGTCGGCCGTCGCGAGGAGAAGCTGAACGTGCTCGCAGGCGAGATCCGCGAGACCTACGGCGTGGAGACCAAGGTCGTGCGCGCCGACTTTAGCCAGCCCGGCGCTGCCGAGACCGTCTTCGCCGCGACCGAGGGCCTGGACATGGGCTTCATGAGCTACGTGGCCTGCCTGCACAGCTTCGGTAAGATCCAGGACACCCCCTGGGAGAAGCACGAGGCCATGATCAACGTCAACGTCGTGACCTTCCTCAAGTGCTTCCACCACTACATGCGGATCTTTGCCGCCCAGGACCGCGGCGCCGTGATCAACGTCTCGTCGATGACCGGCATCAGCTCCAGCCCCTGGAACGGCCAGTACGGCGCGGGCAAGGCCTTCATCCTCAAGATGACCGAGGCCGTGGCCTGCGAGTGCGAGGGCACCGGCGTCGACGTCGAGGTCATCACCCTCGGCACCACCCTAACCCCCAGCCTGCTGTCCAACCTCCCCGGCGGCCCGCAGGGCGAGGCCGTCATGAAGATCGCCCTCACCCCCGAGGAGTGCGTCGACGAGGCCTTTGAGAAGCTGGGTAAGGAGCTCTCCGTCATCGCCGGCCAGCGCAACAAGGACTCCGTCCACGACTGGAAGGCAAACCACACCGAGGACGAGTACATCCGCTACATGGGCTCGTTCTACCGCGACTAGCAACTGCGGAACACACGCGCGAGGCTGCATACGGGTTCGCAGGTAGAGATGCGAGTGCGAGGGTTTCTTTGCGGGGGCGTGCGGATGCGGCGCCTGCGAGGGAACCCTCTTTTCATGGGTGGGCGCGGCGATGAACCCGTGCGCGGCACCTCGGCGCTCACCGTCGAGGGCGACCTGCCCGGCTCCCTCGCGATCTCCCTACACGGGGTTCTGCGCTCCGGCATCCTCTGGACCGTGTCTCGCTCGTGCTCAGTGGGCCGGCCGATCCGGCCCTCAGGGTATCGGATTCCCGCATTCATCCGTACATGTTCGTATGAATGCGGGAGGTGTTCGGGTGAAGTTGATATTCAAGGTGTAGACCTTTTTCTTGGTACTCCTCAAATGCGGCAGGGTTTTTCGAGTTTGTAGATGCTAATATAACCCTGCTCTCGAAAGAGGACTCAGCCCCGGCTGGTAAACCTGACGTTTGGCGTGGTGTGCGTGACGCGCATAGTGGGCATGGCCGCGATAGAATTTTCCATGCGGAGGGGTTCGACCCCATAGCGCCCCGAGGGTTTCGGGGAGGGCGAACTGGCAGGCAGGGAACCGGGATACAGGCTGTCCAGAAGGAGGGGTGTAATGCCTCTCCTTCTATTTTGCAACATCAATCGGTCTTATATATTCCGTCGCGGGCTCGATGTTTTCGAGATTGCGGAAATGTGTTGGATGCTTCAGCGGCATGAGAAGAGGAATGATTGCGTCGAAAATGTTGGAGTAAGGGTGACGCCCCGGCGCCCGTTTAACGAAGAGCGGCCTTCGTCCTAGAATCTGAAATCACCACAACAACAGGTTCTGGGAAAGGACGAGGACCGCTATGGGAATCTTATCAGACCCGACGCCGGACATGCTCGCCATGCCCCGTTTCGACGACGGCGCCATCGACATGCAGGAGCTGCTCCGCAGACTCGCCGAGCAGGTCGTGAACGCCGTGATGGACGCCGAGGCCGACCAGCTCTGCGGTGGCGGGGCGAACAGCCGAAACGGCTACCGCGAGAGGTCGCTCGCCGCCTGCGTCGGCACGCTGACGCTGCGCATCCCCAAGCTGCGCTCCGGCAGCTTCTTCCCGGTGAAGTCGATATTCAAGGGTCAGGATTTTGCAGTCAATTCTCGTCTCCGCCCTAGTACCGAGAAGTCAATCCTGGTATCCTGGATACCAGTCTATGAAGGAGGCGTGTTTGATACCGGTAATTGATCTATTTGCTGGTCCTGGCGGGCTTGGCGAGGGGTTCTCTTCAATTACGGGCCCTGATGGTGAGCATGTCTTCAAGACAATCATGTCTGTGGAGAAAGACGAGCAAGCTCATAAGACACTGCGTTTGAGGGCGTATGTCCGGAGCATCAAACAAAAGGACAAGCGCATCCCGCGCGTATACGAGCGCTACCTCCAGATACATGACGACAAAACGTTTCAAGACCTTATCTCCTACGATGCCAAATCTTGGGAAGCGTCAGGCGTTGAAGCGTTGTGTGCGACTCTGAAGAAAGAGGACAACTCGCTGGTTGAAGAGGCCCGCAAGCGGCTGGAAGCCAAAGGTATCAAAGACGGGGAGCCTTGGGTTCTTATCGGAGGGCCGCCTTGTCAGGCATACTCTTTGGTAGGTAGGTCTCGCCGTACGCATGACCGCGCGGGGTTAGAAGCCGACCCCAAACAAACACTCTACAAATGCTACCTGGCATTTATCACGAAACTAAAGCCGACGGTCTTCGTCATGGAGAACGTAAAGGGGCTGCTGTCCGCCAAGCATGAAGGGGGCGGCGTGTTCTCCCGCATCGTTGCTGATATGCACGAAGCCGGCTATGAAATTCATTCGCTAGTGAAGCCCGATCCAAAGGGTCCACAAGACTACGTTGTCGAAGCAGAAAACTATGGCATTCCGCAGGCTAGACACAGGGTTATCCTGCTTGGCATAAGAAAAGACGGCGAGCACAAAGAGACAGAGGTTCTCAAGCCCCTGAAACAACTTACGGTGAGGGAAACCCTCGAAGGCATTCCGAAAGTATGCAGCGGCTTCTCCAGCAGAAATCCGGGCTGGAGAGAGATGAACTGGGCAAGCTATATCGATTCTGCGGCAGACGAACTACTCAAGACCGAGGAGGGAAGGGGACTTGAAGCGGTGCTGCTTCGAGTGAAGAGCAGCAGGCCTCCTAAAAAGATGTCGAAAATGGTCGTGTCAGGATATAGCGGCCCATATGCAGGCTGGTACAGAGGAAGCCTAGGCGGCTACCGAGTTCTTGCTAATCATGAGGCTCGCACCCATATGGCTAGGGACCTCGATAGATACCTCTTTTGTTCGGCGTACGCTGAGGCGACGGGTGTCTCAGCCCAGCTTTACGATTTTCCTAGCTACCTTATTCCGGCACATAGAAACGCTCAGGCTGCGAAAGAAAACAAAGAAGTTGAGTTCTCCGACAGATTTAGGGTTCAGCTATACGACAGGCCTTCTACCACAATCACCTCGCACATTGCCAAAGATGGGCACTACTACATCCACCCCGATCCAGAGCAGTGCCGCAGCCTTACCGTTCGTGAGGCGGCGAGGCTCCAGACCTTCCCGGACGACTACCTATTCGAGGGCAATAGGACATCCCAGTACACGCAAGTCGGGAATGCCGTACCGCCATTGCTCGCACAGCAAATAGCAGTAGTAGTTGCGAAGTATTTGGGTGTGACTGCAAGATCCTTTTTCGACGACTTAGAGAAAGGGCGGGAGCTTTAGCCCCCCGCCCAACCGGTTAGTCAACAGCGAAATAACCAGAATCAACCCCGAAACCGCTCACAACCATTAGTCGGTCAAGCAGGCGATTGCCGTTCTCGCAGCAGGTCTCGGGCAGGAGGGCGCAGTTGTGACAGGCGGCGAGGTTGCAGGAATCGGGACCTTGCCCTTCGCTCTGCGAACACACGGGGTCTGAGGAGCACCACATGGCGTCTTCTAGTGCCCGCCAAACCACGCCTTCGAGATGCCCGGGTTCTCCCATGCGAACAAGCCCGCCTAGCGAGCCTTCGGAGTCGCCAGATGCTGTGTAAATGAGCAGGCCGAGCATATCGTGTGGCTTGTCTGTCGTAGAGGATAAGTCACAGTAGATTCTCTCGCGGATTGAAGAGCTGCCGTACCCGCAGTCAAAACTTAGTCTGTTAATAATGAGGTGCGCAAAAGTGTGGATGAGCACATATTCTGGCCGGACGCTGATTTCGGGTCGCCCCCACCTCAGAGCGGCCTTGTTATAGGATTGAGTGAGTTTAAGCGCACGCTCCATCACTATCTTGTTGTTGCTCCAATCCCGCATGCGCGATGCATTGAATTGGAAGAAAATGCCTTCACCAAACACCTTAATTGCAGGTGCCCAAGAGAGCCCACTGACTGACAGTTGGCCAAGCGTCTCGCGGCAACTCGCAGAAACGTTCGGTTCGACTCTCGAAAATCCTACGAAAGCCCGGGTTTCTTGCAGTTTTCTGACAAGAGTGATTCCGGTGAAATAGCGCCCGAAGTCTTGCCCATAGTCACCTATAGGCATTTTCCGACAAGAGAAGGAGCTCTTATCGCTGCCCCGCTCCGAGCAAAGCGCTCGGTACTCGTCGTTGCGATAGTCTTCTTCGGTCATGGATTCGTCGGTATCGACTCCGTCAATCTTGGCTTTGTAAAGCGCCCATTCCTTCTTTAATGTTGCGGCATCGACATTAAGCGATTTCGCTACGACTTCCGCGACTCCGGAATCCAGCTGTCCCTCAGCGTCGATGGCCGACTCAAGAATCACTCTAGATTTCTCGATGCCACGCTGAAGGTAAGCGTCTCCTCCCATGGGCGGAATCCAAATCGAGCTCTTGACAATCGGAAACCAGACATTGCTTCCTCCCGCCTGCACAACCTTGAGTTGCTGGCTGCAATCCTCATAGTTTTTGCCTAGCCACGGCCTGTTTCCCTGACAGTAGACGCCCACATCGGCCAGGGCGCCGTCGCGTGTAGCCCCCATCATGTTACGACTTGCCCCACAGCTGCACTTATATTTGACGGCGGCAAGCGTGGTGCTCGAGCCGACCGTGCTTCTCGTGATCTCATGTTGGGCGGCATCGTCGGGGCTTTCCCCGCCGTGCACCCACTCCACGATTGGGAAATCTTGGATATGACCATGAGGGCATATTGCTACAAAGCGCTCAGGAATCATCCTCTCCTCAGGGTGCGGCTTTGCGGCTGTTCCCGTACAGAACTGGTCGTCTGAACCGCTCTTGAGGAGCTTCATCCTCCCGCAGCGCGGGCAATAATGCCACAGCGGGAAAAGAACGGCAGGGAGGCTTAGACCCGTGCGGGTGCCCTCCCTAGTCTCAACCGGAGGTTCGCGCAGTTGTTTCACACCTATGTATTTCGCAAGACGCTCGTCATCGATAAGGTAGGGATCCTCGTTGCCGCCGTAATCCCACATATCGAGACCGGCAATCATCATCGAGCGGTTCTTCGGAAACGGGATGATGGCTCCAATCCCCCACGGGGAGATAACCTGGCTCTTCCTTACCGTTTGTTCGAAATCGCTATGCGTCATCTTCGTCACCGCCAATGTATTCGTAGATTTTTTTAACCGTGCAACTGGCATCGACGCTTCGCATAGAAGATGGTACCTCCCAGATGATCTCTTTATGCCAAGAGGGATTAAGCTCGGAGTCGACACGCATAATGAGCGGCGTTATTTGCTCGGTTTTCTTGCTCATATATTGTTGGGGCATCCGCTCTTTCCAGTTGCTTAGAAGCGCCTCTACTTGCGAACTCGTAGAAGCTTGCTCCCCTTGGTCTACAATTGAAGCCCTGTTCAAGATGATTTTCTCGACGGCTTTGAAAAGCTCCTCGTTCGGCGCTTGGGGGTCATCTCTTTCCTCAAATGGGCAAAGTTGGCGTACGAGCGCCACAATTAGCGCTTTCATGGCACGGTCCCTTAGCGGAGCCGAAAAAGGCGTGATACTTGTAGGCTCGACGTTGCAGTACAACCGCGAATGATAGCGCTGGAAATCTTCATAGTGTGATTTGTCGCGAGCTTTAGTCGGGCTGTAGACAGTAAAGACAAGTCCTGGATTATCGCCACGTCCAACACGGCTAGAGGCTTGGATATACTCAGAGGTCGTTTTCGGCTGGCCATCGATGGTCATCAGCGCTAGACGGGGGATGTCGACACCAACGGAGACCATGTTAGTGGCAAGGCAGACGTCAATCGGGTGCGACTGCTCGCCGAGGCTAACCTCAAGCTTTTTAAGGGATGCGGGAATCTCAGCGCTCGAGATGCGGCTTGTAAGCTCACAATAGCTAATCCAATTCGGGTTCCTTCCTTCGAATTTCGGATTCTTGTGCCAACGACGTTTTTGCATGGCCCTCAAGTTCTCGAGGATGTTGCCAGAGATCCATGTCGCTGCTTGCCCAAGCTCTCTAAGGCTGTTGAAGTATCCGAGGTTGGTCTGGTACCCATCAAGAACCTTATTGTCAACATCGTCGGCTGCAACATCGGGAGCCAACAGCAAAGAGGCGTAAAGGTTGATGATGCTCATCGCCATGGAGCATCCAGGTGAGCATATTCCGACATAGAGCCTGCCAGGTTTGCCGGGGTCGTCTTGTTCCACGGCAAAGAATGAATCTCTGGCGTCAATGCCCGAGGGCGGGAACTGGTTAATAGAGTTTTCACTTCGCCCGTAGAGCGCCGCGCACTGCTCCTTTGCATGGCTTATGGTAGCGGTTGACCCTACAACCTTTGCGTGATGACCGTGGCCATCCGTGCAGAGGATATCCACGGCAGTCTCGTAAAAACCGACCATGGATCCGAGGGGACCGGAAATAAGGTGCAGCTCGTCTTGGATTATCAGGTCGGGCGGAGAACACCTATGCTCCCCGCGTCCAAACAAGTTTCTTGTCTCAGATGTAGTCGTTATGGCAGCGAACTTATCGACCGTGCCGATAACGAGGGAAGGTCTGTGCCTATAGATATCTTCGTCGATTGCGTATATGGGGAGAGATGCCCCTTTCTCATCGCTGAAGTGACAAGAAGGATTGGAGCAGGCATAGCGGAACTCGTCTTTGCGTCTGCCAAGGCGTTTGACTTGATAACCCTTGATAGTCACCGGTCGCTTACCGTTTTCGGTAACGCCCATTTCCGCACCACACCATGGGCATTTAAGCCGGATGAAGGGGTTTTCTTTTAACTTGCTCGCGACAAGGCTTTTATATTCTTCCTTAGCATCTTTTTGCGTGTTGGGCGAAGTGGTCTTTCCCACCCAAAGGCCGATAGAGAAGCGCTCGTTTCCCAGCTGCTCGGGCATCTCTTCGCGAATCTTCTCGCAGGCGCAGATGAGCGAGGAGGCGCGCTCGAACTGCTGGGTAGTAAGCAGTCGGAGCGTGTAGCGCATGAGCACGGTCACTCCGCCGTCTTCTTTGTCAAGCAGGCGTCGCGCGAACAGTGTGAAAGCAGTGAGACCAAGGTAGGCCTCTGTTTTGCCACCGCCGGTGGGAAACCAGATAAGGTCAACGAGATCCCTATCGGCGGAGTCCTCATCCCTCATGGAGCGGATGTTCATGAGAATGAAGGCTATCTGGAAAGTCCTCCACTTTCCGTAAACACCTTGAGAAGGCCAGCTTTCCCTGTTGTGCGGGTCCACATCGGGCGCCAGTCCCTTGTAACTGCCCTTTTGTCCGCCCTCCCACTTGGCCAGAGGCATCCTGTAGTGAAGCTGTTGCGAAAGCATAGCTTCGTTCATGAGGCAGAACGCCGTGAAAGCCACTTCGTCTTCTTGGAGCAGCGCGACGCCATCCCTCATTCTGCCAAGGCATTCTCGACATTTGTCGATATTGCTTCTTGCGGTATCGCGAAGCTTGGCATCGATGTTGTCAACATCCTGCTCAATTGTTTTTATCCAGGTATCGTAGTCGTTACATAGCTTTGTGAGCACCTCAATGGTTTCAGGCTTTTTCTGTATGCATCCCATCTCCAACATGTCGAAATCAAGTCCTTTTGCCGGGACAATCGGTCGAACTTCGTAGCTCGGCATGAAATCGGCATGAACAGTGTAAATTTCATCCTGATATTGATCCCAGGTAGCGGCGCAACCATGGCCAATGCCATAGGCTTTAGTGTTGCGATAAAGCAACTGGTTGTTCAGATAGTCCGCATCATCGGCATGGCTCCTCACGCTATCTTGCAGAGGAAGGAGCGCCGAGTCGCATGTCACAGACATCTCTACTTGGAAGAAGCAGCCGGCACACTCAGCTCCGCTCGATTGCGATGCGGCTTTGTTGATGATGCTGAAGGTATACATACCGCGAGTCCGTTCGTCTGCCGTCTCTCGGTTAGTAACAGTCAGACCAAGACGGGATGAGCCCTTCGCAAATAGCTCTTCGTTAGTCGTTCTATTGGTTATAGTCGGGAGATCGCTTATTGCAATCTCCGTGGAAGCATGCTCTTGACTACGCCGATAAATCCGAGCTTTCGTGTTATTGCTTCTTATCACTTCACTTGCAGCATAGATGCCAAAGTCGACATTGATGCGGACGGCCTGACTTGCAGGTGCAAGTTTGATGGTCAAACTTACTGCGGACTGGTGATATGCGTTGGCGAGATTGATTGGATTATCATCCACCTCTTCGTCAACGGTTCCCTCGTTGGCATCAATGGTGCCGAGTCCATCACTTAGGACGTCTTCTTCTGTTTTATCGTCGTCTGAAGGGGCCGCCTCGTCGTCCTCAGAAGTAGCGTTGGCGACCTCTGCGACCGGTAGCTGCTGGGGGTAGAGAATGCCGATGGAATAGCGGCTAAGCGGAGAATCATACTCGATGACTTCTTGCCCATCATCACCTGTGGGATTTTCGTCAGGGCACGGTCCGATGAACTCGCTGCGCACTAAATCAAGAATTGATTTTCTATAATTGCTGCTCATTCAAATGCTCCCTCATAAGCGAAATGCGTTGGCGTTTCGCGGCGTCGGATTCCAAGATATACAGCTTTGCGGTGGCGCGCGTGATGCCGATGTAGTAGAGGCTGAAATCGGCATAGGATGTGCAGTCCGCGATTATGATAACCCTGCTCTCAAGCCCCTTAAAGGAGGCTATCGAGGCGAGCAGAATGTCGTCTGCGTTGGTTGGCTGCTTGGCCACAGTTGGGAGGCCAACACGGTCTGCTATAGAATCTTTAGGTGACAAAGGCGTCAATATCACGATGTCTTCGTGGCGGACCCCCTGCTTCGAAAGGCTCGTTATCAGATTAACCAGCTTCTGTCCTTCTTCTGTCTCAGTGTGCCAAAGGTCGTAGGTGACAGGCTCGCCGTCGATTGCCTCCTCAGGGAAGCGGCTCTCATGGCCAGTGATTAGCATGGTCTGCATCCCTATGCTCTTCGTGTTGCGACAGTTAATTGTCAACCTTGCCTTGGCGTATGTTGAGCAGTCATCGAGCGGGGCGATTATCTGGCCTTCGCTCGACCCACGTTGATATATCGCCTGTCTTGCAAAATCGCCGAAGAAGCTCCACTTTCCTCTGTCGAGTCCAGCTTTTATCACGCAATCGATAACGGCTAAGTATTCCTTTGTGATAAGATCTTGGGCCTCATCCACAATAACCCGGTCGTAAGAGACATCACGCAGTCGCCCTCCATTAACAAGGGTATGTGGTAACTCTTTTTCGAAGTATCCACTATCAGCCTCGCTCACGTTTTGGCCACTGTTAGAAACCATGAAGGCGTGGAACGTTCCGACAAAGCTGCCGTCGGTCATTAGAGGTTGCAATTGAGTTTTGGCCCAAGCGCCAAGGGCCGTGTTGAAGCAGAA
Organism: Collinsella aerofaciens; assembly: GCA_048194085.1. Classification (GTDB taxonomy): domain Bacteria; phylum Actinomycetota; class Coriobacteriia; order Coriobacteriales; family Coriobacteriaceae; genus Collinsella; species Collinsella aerofaciens_CO. The sequence continues at coordinate 21,994 of DBFABM010000012.1, read as the reverse complement.
GTATCCTACCTTCTCGCCATGCGCAAAAGACCTTCGTGCCTGCTCAATGGCGAGCACGGTTTTTCCGGTTCCGGCAGAGCCAATAACAAGCACGCGCTTGTTGTCCTCGAACATGTCGAGGCAACGGAACTGCTCCCTTGTTAGATGGGCCAGCTCCCTTTCCGTTTCCTCTATCGCGACCGATAGGAGCATCGGCCTGTCAAAGTCGCCCCTTAGGGCGTCAGCAATGCAACGAACTTGCTCACGGGTCGGCAGCGTTCTCCCCTTGTTATTACCGTAAACCCTAAGCTGGTTCTTTTGAGTGTAGTCGGACAACTGGCTGATGAACGAGCTTATAGGTGAACTATGCGAAGCATTCCAATCCCATATTTGCTCTTTGTCGTAGTCGGGGCCGTCAATGTCAAAAACAATATCAGGGAAGATTGCTCCATAGCCAAAGAGCAAAGAGCTATAGCCGATTTCATGGCCGAATTTTGCCTTAATCTCTTTCATGAGCGCGAACATACCATCTCGTGCCTGATCAAAAGGCCCTCTAGCTTTTCTGTTCGTTTCACCATATCTATTGGTGAATTCCCAGAACCCATCGGCCCTGGCAACCCTGCCGCCCTTGACTTCTAGGCAGAGTACGCCGTAGCGTGGCGCGAGGACGACGAAGTCCACTTCGCCATAAAGCAGCCTCTCGTGCCGCGACAACCCAAGAGAGTGGAGGACAATCCAATCATCGGTTGCGGGATCGTTCTCGAGCCACTCATATACTCGCCGCTCGGCGGAACTGGTCACCTCTGGTGCTATTCTGCTTGGCAGCATTCTTGCCATTACTACTCCTCAAAAATCTTTCCGATTTTCCAACGAGCAACGGGCAGGCGATGCTCTCGATCGATCTCGACGATACGGTAAAGCTTGACATCGCCAAGGTCATCGAGGTCAAAGGGAATCGGCTCCCAGATGTCTTCTGGTTTTGAGACATTGCGATACAACAGATACTGCGTAAATGCATCTCCAAGCGTTCTACTCAGGTTCCTTCCCGCTCTCCTGTGAGCGTTCTGCACGGTAAAAGCTGCATCCGCTATTCCGGAAGATTGCGATTCGAGCGATGGACTGCCAAGAGCGCGGGCAATGGCCTTTATCGTCTCCTCGATCTCATCTTTGTTTCTACCGGGCGCAATCTTATCGGGGTCGTCTTGGAGTGTTTTAAAAGCCTGGTATCCCTTGTCCATCCCATGCTGCGTTAAATCTTCATACACTCTGCGCTCAATATAATTATGGCGTTTGTATAGCTCTTTTAAGGCCTTGCGCCATGTTTGAGCCAATTGTCGTGTTTGGCCAGCGTTGTCTTTCAGATAAAGTTGGTCCGCAAGCTGCTCGATGACGTCCTTGTCCGTTTCTCTGAGCAAGACAAAGGATCCTTCTTTGAGTCCATTGGCATCGCCAACTCGATGCCTAATAGCGGTCCCTCCGGTCTCAATAATCGGAGTAACGTCAATCAGGGCACTTCTTTCTCGATAGAAGGCGATTAGATCTTCGGCATACCGAATGGGTATCGCTTTTACCGACTGGCTTCGCTCATCACCTTTGGCTTCGTGTTTGCTATAGGTTCGAAGTTTCCATTTCTCTTCGTTCTCCTCCACTGGTGTGCGCTCGCGTTTGAGGGGCAATGGCTCAGGAAGAGCGGCGAGCTGCCTTTTATAGCATACGCCCGGCATGTTCAATACCCTGGCGGTGTCATCGCGATCAATCAGGTTTCGCTTCCATGCGTTGGATTGGTTGACATGCCAATTCGTCTCACAACCTTGGATTAGCAGGAGCTCGGCAATAGGGGCAGTATAGCCATAGACAACGTTCGCCATGCGGTCTTTGCCAAGCCAGCCAGTGATAACAATGCGGCCTTTAGCCGGTGTTTTCTGCGCTTTGAAGCTGGCGAAAGACATGAAGCTAATTCCAGGCCAGATGTCGGCGTTAGTCTGTCTTTTCCAGTATTCCGCCGCGTCGCTAGCCTCATTAGAAGTCCTAGTAACGATGGTAAGATGTTCGTCGGGCTCAAGGGAGGAGATGCGGTCATGCAGCATTCGCTCCTTTGCGCATGTGCCTTCTAGCAAGAGATTGTTGACGATTGTAATTGCCTGCAGAAATAAATTCCTAGCGTCAGAAGACAAGTATCCCCTGCGACGATTAATCGTGTTCGCCCACGAGCTGTTATCCTCCCGTCCTGGGAGGTGGGAAAGCTTTCCATAGGGAATGATTGCGCGGGCGAAACAGAGGAGGGTCATCCATAGCTCTCGTCTAACGTTCTCGATAGCCTCATCGCCACAATCGCTCCCAAGCAGATTGTCGATGCCATCCATGCATTCGTAGAGAGAGCTGATGGAATCGTCTTTGCAAATAGTCAGTTGAATCTTGGAATGAGAACAGTTATCGCATTTTATAACGAGATTTCTGAAGAAGCCGTGATGCCGGTCCATCGCGGATGTGTCGTGGGCCTTCTCCGATTTACTGAGAGTTCGATCGTCCCATCTCCACTCAATAAACCCCTCTTTGCGTAGCGGCGAAGCGGCCTCTGAATTCGCATTGGAAACGATGACAAACATGGGGATATGTCTATCACGCAAAGCTCGCACTTCCTCGATGTTACTGTCGATGAAGGCTTCGAGGTTGTCGACATCTATAACGATAGCTTTCAGTGCTTCCAAGCTCCCTGCGTCAAGAGCCGTGATATCTTTCAAATCGTAAGCAATAGCCAGAGAGGGGATTCCTGAATACTGGCCTTTTCCAATTAAACCGTAGCGAGGCGATTCGGTCTCACCATCCCATTCAATTCGCGAACAAAGAAGAGAATCTGAGAGGGCAGACCCTTCAATCGCTGTTTTCCTAAGGAATAGCGTCGACTTGTTGAGTGCACCGACATAGGCAATGGTTGCATCGGAATAGGTTTTCTTACGCTTTAGTTCGTTCACAAGTTTTGTTCCGCTTTGAGCAGAACCGGTTTTCTCCTTAATCGCTTTAAGCTCTTCATGAAACTTCTTTGAGGGAGAGAGTCTGCGATTTGAATCTGTTTTCTCTAGCAGAAGCGATTGTTCGAGAGTCAAAGTGTGTCGTATGGGGGCTTTTGGGTTGTAAAGAACGACAGCTCCGCCTGTATCAGCGCTCACGTCGGCATACTCAACAATCGCATTCCCCATCTTAAGTTTATCGCCTATGGCAAAATCTGAATCCAGCGTGGCTGCCTTGGTGAAGCGCGCCGTTTCGTCCTCCTTTAGCTGAGCATCTATGGCAAGTAATGCGGCAAGAACGCGCCCAAATCTCTCTCTGGAGGGCGTGGAAATAACAAGATTCATCTTATTGTCGATGGCTGAAAGCGATAAAGAGAGCGTATCTAGGATGATATCAGGGCTGGATTGGGCATCGGGCGCTACGCCGTCTGAGAGATCACGAAAGTTCAGGCTGTTAATACGTTCATCGTATTGACGTTCAAACAGACTCATCGTAAGAGGCCGCCCTTTCCTTAGCCCAACCTTACTAGTGGGTAGGCCACAAGGAAAGCCGTGCCCATCCATCTCTTATTTTACATGTGAATGAGCTGTTATTGAAGAAAGGGTCGGCAGTGGAGGACGCCTTTACACCCACGGGCCGAGTTGGCTCTTGGACTTATGCTGCCGTTCAGACCGCAAGCGCCGCCTCCCCGCTTGTCCGACCACGACCCCGCCCATATAAATCGATGCGAGGAAGGGCGTCCCTGCGACGCGTGGAGCTCGAACAGGAAGCAGATAGCGACGTCGTCGACATCCTAGGTCAGCCACTCGTCTATGACCAGCAGCTCGCAGCGGGCGTACTTCTTCAGGATCTTCGCGTCCGACCGCTGCGTGGCGGACAGCTCGTCGCGCTGCATCGGCAGGTCGGGCAGCCTGACTTAGCGCGCGCTGCGCCGCATGTTGCAGGCTCGCTCGGCTATATAGCAGGCCGGGTAGCTCTTACCCGCGCCTATGCATCCACCGCCCCTACTCTCGTTTGTGATTCTTCGACCACTCGAAATCAGTCGAGCTTGCCCTCCCCCTTCAGCTTTTCGACCTCGTCCCACGTGTAGACACCGGCATCGTAGCCTTTGAGGAGATACGTCTCGCGGTAGAAGGCGGCGTTGTTCTTCGGGCAGGACGTGAACTCGGCCATTTTGCCAGTCGCATTGTCGAACGCAATTACCCACAGCCGTTCTTCCATATTGCGTACCATCTCCTCATGAAAACGCTTATCGGCTCGACTGCCAAAACGACAGCAGACTCTATCAATGAATTCTATCAGGTCATACGGGGCCTCGCTGCGTGGGAACTAATCGCAATCCCCCACCCCGGCCCGTCAGAGGCGATTTGAGGGGCTATATCCGGGTCGGAAGCGGTGCAAGCGGTGACTCTTGCCAAACGTCCCGTATTCTCGGTTTCGGTGCGGTTGCGGCGGCATCGGCCACGCGCCGCCGCCGCACAAGCATGCCATGCGGCAAGTCGCCCGTTCTGTAAGCCCTCGTCGCGCTATTAAAACAGCTGATAATTCTCTGATGATTCAGCATAAAAAAAGGTCAGGCACTAGGTGCCTGACCTGCGAAACTTCTGGTCGGGACGACTGGATTCGAACCAGCGACCCCTTGACCCCCAGTCAAGTGCGCTACCAAGCTGCGCCACGTCCCGAAGCTTTTGTTTGTTGCTCTGCTCTCGCTCGCAACAGGGAGTATATTAACCCGAAACTTTGTCCTTGTGCAAGAACTTTTTTACAAATTTTGAAGCAAGTCCAAAATTGTATCTGCGAGCTGGGGTTTTGTTAGAACGGGAAGTTCTTGCGTACCCGCTGTACTTACGATCCAGGCCTTGTTGGTATCGGTTCCAAAGCCCGAATCGGCGCGCGAGACATCGTTGGCGATAATGGTATCGCAACCCTTGCGGGCGAGCTTGCGCTGCGCGTACTCCACGACGTTATCGGTCTCGGCCGCAAAGCCGATCACGCATCGCTCGCCCTTCTGGCGCGAGAGCTCGGCCAAAATATCGACCGTTTCGACAAGCTCGATGCGATCCAAGCGCTCGTTGGCCTTTTTGAGCTTGTGGTCCGCGGGTGCCGCGGGCGTGTAGTCAGCGACGGCGGCCGCACAAATTGCCGCATCGGCCGTCTGAAAGGCGCTCAGGGCCGCCTGGAGCATCTCTGCGGCGGTCTGCACGCGCACGCACTCCACGCCGCGGGGCACATCTAATGATGTCGGTCCCAACACGAGCGTGACCGCAGCGCCGCGGCGTGCGGCCTCCCCCGCCAAGGCTATGCCCATCTTGCCCGACGAACGGTTGCCAATGAATCGCACCGGGTCGATCGGCTCGTGCGTGGGGCCGGCGGTGATGATGATGCTTTTGCCTGCTAGGTCCTGAGGTGCCGGGTTGAGCACCTCACAGACAGCCTCGACGATGTCCTCGGGCTCGCTCATGCGTCCCGTGTCCACGTCGCCGCAGGCAAGGTAGCCGCTGCCGGGTCCCACCACATGGACACCGCGCTCGCGCAGCGTGGACATGTTGGCCTGTGTCGCCGGCGCCTTCCACATGCCGTTGTTCATAGCGGGTGCGATCACGATGGGTCGCGGCGTCGCTAGCAGCGTGGTGGAGATAAGGTCATCGGCGATGCCATTGGCCATCTTGGCGATGATATTGGCCGTCGCGGGCGCCACGACCACCAGATCGGGCTCCTGCGCCAGCGAAATGTGGTGGATGGGGTCGGAGGGATCGTCGAATAGGCCCACGGCAACGGGCTCGTTGGTGAGCGCACGGAAGGTTAGCGGGCCCACAAACTCGGTGGCGTGCTCGCTCATAACGACCTTGACGCGCGCGCCACGCTTTTGCAACAGGCGCACGATGTTGCACGACTTATAGGCGGCGATCCCGCCGGTAATGCCCAGCAGGATCGTTTTTCCCTCAAGTTGCATTGAATTGCTGGATGCCGACATCGTTTAAGCTTCCTTGCTCGGGAGCACCAGGAGGCGGTGGCAGTACGGGCAGTGCGTAATCTCGCTACCGTCGTGGTTCAGGTCGCTCATGGACGATGCCTGCAGCGCGGTGTGGCAGACCGTGGGGATGTTGCCCTGGATGGTCTCGACGGCCAGGCCGCGGAACTGCTTGAGCAGACGCTCGTAGTCGGTGAGCACGTCGGCCGGCAGCGTAGCGGCAAGCGCGGTGCGCTCCTTGGTGGCGGCATCAATCTGAGCCTGGAGGTCGGCGGCCTTGGCGCGGGCGGCCTTGGTATCGGCCTTCACGCCCTCCTCGAACTTGGCGATGATTGCCTGCGCGCGAGCCTCGCGGTCGAGCGCCTCCTTGTGGGCGATAACGACGTCCTTGCGGGTGTGCTCAATCTTGTCCAGGCGTTTGGCCAGGGTGGCAAGCTCGTTTTCCAGATCCTGGACCTCGCGGTAGTCAGAGCCGTCGACGTGGCGCTTCTTGGCGGCCTCGATGGCGTTGTTGGTCTGGATCTCGGTGGTGTTGAGATCGTCCAGCTCAATGTCCAGGTCCTTGCGCTGGGCGTAGAGCTTAGTCATCTCGGCCTTGAGCTTCACATAGGTCTTGCGCTTAGAAGCGAGCTCCTTGAGCTCCGGCATATTGGCAAGTTCGCTCTTGTTGCGGGCGAGCTCCAAATCGATCTGTTGCAGCTTGAGTAGCGTAGCGCCGGCGCTCATAAGTTCTCTCCTTTTGTCACAGTCCACCATTGGCAAGGGTTCAGTATTTTAATCGCATGACGGGGGTCGACCCCGGCGTCAACTGCAGAGTTCATCAATATATCAACGAACGGCTCCTCGGAGCGGTCGTGGCCGAGCAAGATCACCGGCAGCCCGCGCAAGGCAAGATCTTGCGCCACGTGGTAGCCCGCTTCGCCCGTCACGACAACGTCCGCGCCCGCGGCGATGGCGGGCTCTCCAAAGTCGCCCAGGGAACCGCCCAAAATAGCGACGGTTCGGCATGCGTGCTCGGCTTCGCCCCACACACGCGGGTCGCTGCCGAAGGCTGTGGCAGCACGGGTGGCAAGATCACGCAGCGTGCACGGGTCGTTGAGCGTTGCAAGCGTGCCCAGGCCGGTGACCTCGGGGTCGTCCACGTGCTCCAGTGAGCTCACGGGTGCGGCACCCAGCAGCTCGCTCAGGCAGACGCGGGCTTCGTGCGAGCGGTCCAGGTTGGTGTGGAGCGATATGATGCTCACGCCGCAACGCGCTGCCTCGTAGAGTGCCGCGCTGCACTGGGGGCGTGCGGCATCAGCTGGGCAAAAGGCCTCAGGAGCCTTGATATAGATAGGGTGATGCGTCAGCAGAACGTTGGCACCGGCCTCGAGAGCGCGGTGTACGTTGGTCTCGGTTGCATCGAGCGCACAGGTCACGCCGGTGATCTCGGCGGCAGGGTCGCCCACGGATAAGCCTACGTGGTCCCAGGGCTCGGTGTCCGTCTTTGGATAGCGTGCCAGCAGAGCGCGCTCGAGCTCGGCGACGATCATGCGGCACCCACGATCGACAGCAGCGCTTGGGCAAAGTCGTCCAGATCGGCTGGGTTCACGCGGTCATCGAACGAGATGCGAAGAGCGCCGAGAGCTTGCTCGCGACCGATGCCCATCGCGCTCAAAACATGGCTCGGGTCCATGCTGCCGCTCGAGCACGCCGAGCCTGCCGATACCTCAAAGCCGGCGGCGTCGAGCTTGATGATGAGCTCCTCGGAGTCCATGCCGTCAATGTAGATCGACACCATGCCGGGCAGACGGTCGGCATGCGCATAGTCGCCCATGGTGGCGTGAATGCGCGGATGGGCCGTAAGCATGGCGTAGAGCTTGTTGGAAAGGGTTTGCAGCTTCTCGCGCTCCTGAGCCACATGGGGAGCCAGCGTGCGGGCGGCAGCGGCAAAGGCCAGCTGCGTGCGCAGGTCCTGCGTGCCGGCGCGACGTCCGGCTTCCTGTCCGCCGCCAAAGATGCGGGGGCGCAGCGGCGTGCGGGTCTTAACGTAAAGCGCGCCGGATGCCACGGGACCGCCAATTTTGTGGGCGGCGACGGACATGGCATCGACGCCCAGCTCGGCGGCATCGAGCGGAATGTGCAGATAGCCCTGGATGGCATCGGTGTGGAACAGAGCGCCCACGGTATGCGCGGCCGCGGCAAGCTCGCGGATAGGCTGTACCACGCCGGTCTCGTTGTTGGCAACCATGATGCTCACGAGCGCCACGTCGTCGCCTAGTAGCTCGACAAGCGTGGCAGGCTCAATGTAGCCCATGCGGCAGGGCTGCACCAGGTCGACGCTAAAGCCTGCGGCACGCAGCAGCGGCAGGTTGTCCAGAATCGAATCGTGCTCGATGGCAGATACGATCACGCGGTTACGCTTACGGTCGCGCTGACGTGCACCCTCGGCAAGACCGAGTAGCGCCAGCTGGTTGGCTTCGGTGCCGCCGTTGGTCAGAACAATCTCAGACGGGCGAACGCGCGCGCCAAAGCTGCGGGCGATCTCGCGACGTGCAACCTCCAGACGCGCGGCAGCCTTGCGGCCGAGCGAGTGCAGCGAGTTGGGGTTGACGCCGGCAAGCTCGCTGTCGTCGTACTCGCGCTGCGCAAGGAGCGCCTCGGCGCGCATGGGCGTCGAGGCGGCATAGTCAAGATTCACGGGTATGCGGTTTTGACCTGCGGTCATAAGGGTTTATGCCTCCTGTGCGGCCTCGTTGCCCAGCTTCTGCAGCAGCGCAACCTCGGCAGCGGGATCTTCGGACTTAAATACGGCGGAGCCGGCCACCAGAACATCGGCACCGGCCTTAACGACCTCGGCGATGTTTTTGGAAGAGATGCCGCCGTCGACCTCGATGAGGGGCGAAACGCCGTGGCGCTCACACATGGCCTTGAGCTCGTGCAGTTTGACGATGGTGCCGGGGATAAAGCTCTGGCCGCCAAAGCCGGGGTTCACGCTCATGAGCAGCACCATGTCAACAATGTCGATGATGCTATCGAGCACGCAGACGGGCGTGGCGGGGTTGAGCACCACACCGGCCTTGACGCCGCGCTGCTGCAGATGCGTGAGCGTGCGGTGCAGGTGCGTGGAAGCCTCGTAGTGCACGGTGATCATGTCGGCACCGGCGTCGGCGTACCAATCAACGGTCTCGTCGGGGTTCGACACCATCAGGTGCGCGTCGACCGGTACATCGGTGGAGCGCTTGACGGCCTTGAGGATGTCGACGCCAAAGGTGAGGTTGCCGGTAAAGTGACCGTCCATAACGTCGAAGTGCACGTAGTCGGCACCGGCGATCTTGTCGAGCTCGCCCTTGAGGTTGGCCATGTCGGCCGAAAGGATGGACGGAGCGATTTTGATGGAACCCATGGTAGAAGCCTTTCTGCGCTAGTCGGTGAGTCCGTAGAACTCTTGAGAAGGGACGCGTTCGGTAAGAATCTCGAGCGCCCTATCCAAAGTAACACCGTTGTAGAGCGTTTGCTCCACGGCAAAGCTGAGCGGAATGTCTACGCCCAGTGAACGGGCAAGCTCGCTCACGCTGCGGGCCGCGACGGCGCCCTCGACAACCATATGCGTGCGCGTCTGATACTCGTCGAGCGACACGCCGTGGGCAAACTCGTAGCCAAAGGTGCGGTTGCGCGAATGCTCCGAGGTGCAGGTGGCAATGAGGTCACCCATGCCGGCAAGTCCCATGCAGGTCATAGCTTGACCGCCGCGGGCATGCACCAGACGGCTAATCTCGGCCAGGCCGCGCGTCATGATGAGGGCGAGCGTGTTGTCGCCGGCACCGGTGCCGGCGGAGATGCCGCACACGATGGCGATGACATTTTTCATGGCGCCGCAAACCTCGACACCGGTCATGTCTTGCGACAGATAGATGCGGAAGGCCGTGGACAGGAGCAGGTCCTTAAAGGTCTCCCCTATCTGCGGATCTTTGCTGGCGATGACGGCGGCAGAAAGCCCGCCGCGGCAGATCTCCTCGGCATGGTTGGGGCCCGAGAGCGCCGCCACGCGCGCCTCGTTGCCGATCTCGCTGGCGATGACCTCGCTCATGAGCAGGCCGGATTCGGGCTCAATGCCCTTGGTGAGGCAGAGCACCGGGGTATTGGCTGCGATAAAGGGCGCGGCCTGGTGGCACGCGCTGCGAAGGTGCGTCGAAGGAACGGCGAAGATGATGGCCTCGGCGCCGTCGAGCGCCTGTACCAGGTCCGTGGTGGCGACGACGTTGCCGGGCAGCTCGTAGCCCACCAAATACCGGGGGTTGCGGTGCTCGCCATTGATGCCGGCGGCCGTCTGCTCGCTGTGGGCCCACATGGTCACGCGCTCGGCTCGCGCGGCGGCAAGGCCGGCGACGGCGGTTCCCCAGGAGCCGGAGCCAATCAGCGCAACATTCATGACTCTCTCCTACTTATCGTCGGGCTCGGTGACGCGCTTGGTAAACGAGAGCTTGGATTCCTTGCCGGTCATGAGCTTTTTGATGTTCGCACGATGGGCCCACACCACGGTGATGCCGATCATCGCCATGCAAAACTTAAGTCCCAGGCTGCTGTACGGAAAGACCGCGCAGGCAGCGATGGGAAGACCGATGGCAGCGGCAAGCGAGCCCACCGACACAAACTTGGTGATGGCGACGGCCACGATAAACATGCCCAGCAACGACAGGCCAATAGGCCAGTACCAGGCGAGGATGACGCCCAGACCAACCGCGATACCCTTGCCGCCATGGAAATTGAGGTAGGGCGAGAAGATATGGCCCCACACAGCTGCCAGGCAGATGACGCCGAGCATCCAGTCGCCGGCGGCGCCGGGGGCCATAATGCTCACGGGGAAGCCATAGCCCAAGTCGGCGATAAGCGGACGCGCGATAAGGACGCAGATGGCACCCTTAAGGCAGTCGAGCAGCAGCGTGAGCGCGGCCACCTTGGGGCCGGCCACGCGCAGCGCGTTGGTGGTGCCGATGTTGCCGGAGCCCGCCTTGCGAATGTCCGTGTGGTTGAACACGCGGCCCAAGATCAGGCCAAACGGAATCGCTCCGATAAAGAACGAGACCACGGCGCAGACGGCGGTCAGCAGAATCGGATTATGCATCCTTTTGCTCCTTCTTTCTAAAGAAGAGTCGAATGGGCGTGCCGGCAAAGTCGAAGCTCGAGCGCATGCGGTTCTCCACATAGCGCTGGTAGGTGTCGTTGACCAAGTCGCTGTGGTTGACGAAGAACGTGAACGTCGGCGGGTTGACGCCCGTCTGAGTCACGTAGTGCATGCGCAGGCGGCGCTTGCCGTCCACCACGGTATGACCGAACTCGCGCAGGTCGGTGAGGAACGTGTTGAGGCGCGAGGTGCTGATCTTTTGCGAGCGCGTCTTTTCGGCGGCGTCGACCATTGCCCAGATCTTCTCGACGCTGCGGCCGGTCAGGGCAGAGATGCGCAGGTACTGGGCCCAGGGAGCCATAACGCCCAGACGGCGGTCGATGGTCTCCATGCAGGCCTCGCGCTTACGGTCGTCGTCGAGCAGATCCCACTTGTTGAGCAGCACCACGATGGCGCAGCCGCGCTCGATGGCAAGACCCATGACCTTCTGGTCCTGCTCAGTGACGCCCACGGAGGCATCGACGACGAGCAGCGCCACGTCGGCGCGGTCGATGGCACGCAGGCCGCGGACCATGGAGTAGTACTCGATGTTCTCGTACACAGTGCTCTTCTTGCGGATGCCCGCGGTATCGACCATGCGGTAGTGCTTACCGTTGCGCTCCACGACGGTGTCGATGGCGTCGCGCGTCGTGCCGGCGATGTTGGACACGATAGAGCGGTCGGCGCCCAGGATGCGGTTGAACAACGAGGACTTACCGGCGTTGGGGCGGCCGATGATGGCGACGTTCAGCGCGTCGGGGAACTCGTCGGCGATCTCGTCCTCCTCCTCGGGCAACAGGGCCACGATGTCGTCGAGCAGGTCGCCCGTGCCGTGGCCGTGCAGGGCCGAGAGCGGCGTGGGCTCACCGATGCCGAGCGAATAGAACTCCCAGATGCTGTCGTTCTCGCGATCGGGGTTGTCGAGCTTGTTCACCAGCAGAAAGACCGGCTTGTCGCAGCGCTTGAGCATGCGGGCGACCGACTCGTCCTCCTCGGTGACGCCGGTGCGGCCGTCGACCACAAACAGGATGACGGCGGCTTCCTCGGCGGCGGCGAGGGCCTGGTCGCGAATGGACGTGGCGAAGACGTCATCGCTCTTGAGCGGTTCGATGCCGCCCGTGTCGACGATGGTGAACTCGCGGCCGTTCCAATCGGCCGTGTGGTACGAGCGGTCGCGCGTGACGCCGCGGGACTCATGGACGATGGCGTCCGAGGTCTGGGCCAGGCGGTTAACGAGCGTGGACTTGCCCACGTTGGGGCGTCCGACGACGGCGACGATAGGTTTCATCTGCACTCCTTTAATGGGTAGGGTCAGTGGAAGTGTTAGAGTCGGCAGGCACAATGCCAAGGAAGTGCTCCAGGGTATCGAGCAGCTCATGCGGCATGGTCGACACCACATGAACCTCGGCGCCGCGACTGGTAAGGCTTGCGAGTAAATCGTCACGATGATACTCGTCAAGCGTCATGCCGTCAGCGTTGAACATGAGCTTAGGCACAAAGAGCATAACCCCCGAGAGGTCCTGCGGCAGCTGTTCCAGAATGTCGCAGGCGACGATGAGGCCGGTCACGTCCACGTTGCCGCCAAAGTAGCGATTCTTGATGGCCGTGACGGTGCCGGCGAGCCCCTGCGGCGATTCCACGAAACGTGCCACGGTGTCGCGTGCGCTGGCGCCCGAGAGGCACAGCAGGTGCTGGCTGCGAGCGGCGATGGCCTCGCGGACGCGGGCCAGTCGCTCGGCAGCGGCGGCAAGCACATCGTCCGTCTCGTCTAGGTATGAGCGGATCATGCCGATACCGTCGTAGTACTGCGGATAGCCGTCGTAAAAGTCCGCCTCGGGCGGATCGATGCCGGCGTCCAGGTAGAACTCGTCGCTCATCTGGAAGGTGTGGCGGCCAAAACGCTCGAAGGCGCGGTCCTGGTAGGGACGGATCATGGCAATGGTCTCGCGCGCCAGTTCGGGCTTGTCGCTGTATGACCAGCTAAAGCGGTTCTGATGCTTGGTAAAACCGAGCGGCACAATGCCCAGGCTTGTGATTTGCTCGTGCTCCTCGCAAAAGCGCAGGGTCTTTTCCAGCTCCTCGCCGTCGTTCATGCCGGGGCACAACACGATCTGCGCGTGAATCTCGATGCCGGCGGCCATGATGGCCTCGAGTACGTCCATGCCGCGCTGGGCGTTGCGGCCCATCATACGACGGCGGACGTCGGGGCTCACGGCATGGACCGACACGTTCATAGGGCTCATGTTGCGTTGGATGACGTTTTGCACGTCCTCGTCGGTGAGGTTCGTGAGCGTGACGAAGTTGCCCTGCAAAAAGCTCAGGCGGTAGTCGTCGTCGCGAATATAGAGCGTGGAGCGGCCGCCCTTGGGCAACATGGTCATAAAGCAGAACACGCAGGCGTTTACGCAGGTACGCATGCCGTCGAAGATGGGGCCATCGAACTCCAAACCCCAGTCCTCGCCCGGGAAGCGGTCGAGCTCGACGGGGGTGACGGTGCCGTCGCGCGGGTCGAAAACCTCGAGGTCGACGGTGTCGTCGTCGGCCTCCCAGAGCCACACGATCATGTCGGTGAGCGCCTCACCGTTGACCGTGAGCACGCGCATGCCCGGCTCGATACCCACATCCCACGCGGGCGATTCGGGACGCACGTTCTTTACGAGCGCGCCCTCACCCGGCTCGGGGTCGCGGCTGCGCCCGTAATCGGCCACCTCGGCGGCGTATGCGGGTACGGTCTGGTCCATGATTAGCGGCAAAGCTCCTTGATGCGCTCGACGGCGCGCTCGATGTGTTCTTGCGGGGTGGAGGCTCCGGCGGTGATGCCGATGTGGTGAGCGTCGGTAAACCAAGCGGTCTCAAGCTCTGAAGCTTCCTCGATGTGATGCGTGCGCTCACAGGCGTCTGCGCAAATCTGCGCCAGGCGGCGGGTGTTGCCCGAGTTCTTGCCGCCCACGACGACCATGCAGTCGCAGCGGTTGGCAAGTGTGGCTGCTGCCTGTTGACGCTCACTCGTGGCGGCGCAGATGGTGTTGATCACACGCAGCTCCTGCACGCGCGGGGTGATAGCTGCCACGACCTCGGCGAGGTTCTGCGCGGTCTGGGTGGTCTGCACGACGAGGCCTACCTTGCCCTTGAACGACAAGGCGTTGGCGTCGGCGGCACAGCTCACGACCAGCGCATCAGTGCCGGCGTGGCCCAGGATGCCCTCCACCTCAGGGTGACCTGGCTCGCCTACGACCACCACGCGGTAGCCCTCGCGCACCAGGCGCTCGGCTGCCATATGGACCTTCTTCACGTAAGGGCAGGTGGCGTCGACGACGTTAAGGCCACGCTCGCGAGCGGCATCGATCACCTGCGGCACCACTCCGTGCGCGCGAATGATTACGGTGCCCGATGCGGCGTCGTCCAGGTTCTCGGCCAGGCCAACGCCTGCCTCAGCAAGCTCGCGCACCACGATGGGGTTATGGATGAGCGGACCCAAGGTATGAACCTGAGTGCACTCCCCTGCCTGCGGCGCGGCGGCTAGCGCCATATCGAGCGCACGCTGTACGCCGTAGCAAGTACCGGCGTGGGCGGCGATCTCGATGGTAGGCGCGGTTGCCTGGTCGGACGCAGTCGCGGCGGTGTTCGTCACATTCTCGCTCATGGCTAGAACCTGCCCGGATGCTCGGCGCACAGCTCGTCTCGCATAGCGTAGACGCGGTTCATGGCCTCGGACTCAAACCATTCCAGGCGCTCCGTGCGTTTAAGCCCGGCCGGTGCGTCGGAAAGCGAGACGGCCTTGCCGGCGCGGATCCAGCACTTCTTGGGGCGCATGAGCTTTTTGCCCGCAGGCGTAATATCGGACCAGCCGCAGATGGCGAGCGGGTTGACGGGCGCCTTGCCCATCTGGGCGATGAGCGCAAAGCCGCCGTGGACCTCGGGCTTGATATCGCGCGAGCGGATGCGCGTGCCCTCGGGGAAAATCAGGACGTCCTCGCCGCGCTGCAGCGCATGCTGGGCGGCGCGCAGGCACTTCATATCGGCAGTACCACGCTCCACGGGGATGCCGCCAACGCGGCTGAAGGCCCAGCGCACAATCTTGCTCTTGGCGAACTCGGACTTAAAGATGGGACGAATGCGGCGGCCCCCAAAGAACAGCGCCGTCTCCACGGCCAAGAGCTCGGCCATCGAGGTGTGGTTGCAGATGACCACGCTGCCGCGGCCTTCCTGGCGCTCAAACAGAAGATCGGCGTCCTCGACCTTCCAGCGCCACATGAGCTTGGAGAAGGCCCAAAGGATGGCCATGACTACGACGACGGTGCCGCGGATGAACGCTGGAAACTCGGCGTAGGGGGCGTTGTAATAGTCCTCGGGCGTCTGCTTAAACAGGCGCATGGGCTACCTCCTTTGGTTGATGAGGTCCTCGATGATACGAACGACCTCGTCGATGGTGTGAGCGGTGGAGTCGACGTGCACGGCGTCCTCGGCGGGGACGAGCGGGGCGACCTCGCGGCTGCTGTCGAGCTTGTCGCGCTGCTTAAGGGCGTCGAGGGTCTCGTCGACCTCGGCTTCGAGCTGCTCGGACGTGAGCGGCTGGGCGTCGTTTTGGTGACGCTGCAGCACGCGGCGGCGGGCGCGCTCACGCGGGTCGGCGGTCAGGAAGACCTTGACCTGCGCGTTAGGGAACACGACGGTGCCGATGTCGCGACCCTCGGCCACGATATCGCGGTCCTCGGCGGCGCGGCGCTGGTGGATGAGCATGGCGGCGCGCACGCCCGGATAGGCCGAGACCTTGGACACGTTGGCGTCGACCTGCGGGGTGCGGATGGCGGCCGAAGCGTCTTGGCCGTCGATGGTCAGGCGCGTGTCCTCGCCGGTGCCGTTGGTAAAGCGGATCTCAATCTGCTCGGCGAGAGCGTCGATGGCCGCCTCGTTATCCAGATCGATGCCGCGGTCGAGCGCGGCGAAGGTGACGGCGCGATACATGGCGCCCGTGTCGAGCTTGTTAAAGCCAAGCTGACGGGCGATCTCCTTGGCGATGGTGGACTTGCCGGATCCGGCGGGGCCGTCGATGGCGACGATCATGCAATGCTTCCTTTCAATGGTTGACGTGCTGGTATGGTTCGCGGGCGTTGGGGCGCGGCGGGTTTGCCTAGCCCGTGTAGCGCTCGCGGTAGGTGTTGCGCTTGGGTGCTGAGCCATGGCTGCCGTGGTGACGCGTGCGGCTGGCAGGCGTGTCTTGGGGCTTGCCGCCGTTGCGCTTGGAGCTCGCCTGCTTGGGCGGGATGCCGCCGGCCTTGAGGATCTGCACCTCGCGGTCGGTGAGCTCGCGCCACGAGCCCTTGGCCACGTCCTTGAGCTCCAGGCCGGCAAAGTTGCAGCGGTGCAGGCGGATCACCGGGTGGTGGATCTTGCTCAGCATGCGCTTGACCTGGTTCTTGCGGCCTTCGCGGATGATGACCTCCACGGCGGTGGTACCGGGCTTCACACCCTGCGGGGCCACGGCTTCAGCCTCGCGCGCGTTGATGATGCGACAGATTGCCGGCTGGCACGGGCCGTCGTCGAGCTCGATGCCGCGGCGGAGTGGTTCCAGATCGCGGTCGGTCAGCTGCCCGTCCACGAGTGCCTGGTAAGTTTTATAGACATGCTTGCTGGGGTGCAGCAGGTCCTGTGACAGGTCGCCGTCGGTGGTAAAGAGCAAAAGGCCCGTGGTGTCACGGTCCAGGCGGCCCACCGGGAACAGTCCCGGAAAGCGGTCGCGGGGGACCAGATCGGCCACACAAGGGCGCTCCTGCGGGTCGCTCATGGTGGTGAGGTAGCCGGTCGGCTTGTAGAGCATCAAGTACACGGCGCCCTGGTTGAGTTTGACGGGCATGCCGTCGACCTCAATGTGATCGTGGTCGACATCGACCTTGGTGCCCAGCTCGGTCGCGACCTGGCCGTTGACGGTCACGCGGCCAGCGGTCATCAGGTCCTCTGAGCCGCGACGGCTCGCCACGCCCGCGCGTGCCAAAAAGCGCTGCAGGCGCATGGTGTGCGGATAGACGGGCTGAGCGTCGCCTGCGGGCGTGGTGGCGCCCATGGCACTTGCGGTGCGCGTCTCCCCTGCTTCGTTAGTCCTCGTCATGCATGTCCTCCGAGGTATCACCGGTGGGCAGAAGCTCCTCGCCATCGGTGTCCTCAACATCGGTATCGATCAGTTCGTGCTCTTCATCCAGGTCCTCGGCCTGCTCCTCGAGCGTGGACTGAATGCTACGGCCGCTCAGGCGCTCGCGGATAAACTGGCGCGACTGCTCGTCGGGCGCAAACTGCTCCAGATCGGGCAGATCGCGAGTGGAGCGCAGGCCGAACTTTTCCAAAAAGGCGTTGGTCGTGCCGTAGATGATGGCCTGACCGCGCTCGGGGTCGCGGCCGAGCTCGCGCACCAGACCCTTGTCCACGAGCGACGCGATGACGCCGTCGGAGTTGACGCCGCGGATGCCCTTGACCACCTCGCGCGTGACGGGCTGGTGGTAGGCGATGACGGCCAGGGTCTCGAGCGCCGCCTGCGACAGCTTTTGCGTGTCCCAGCTCAGCACATAGGCCTCGACCACATCGTGGTAGGCGGGGTGTGTAAACAGGCGCCAGCCGCCGGCGACCTCGCGCAGCTGAAAGCCGCGGTTGGCCTCCTCGTACTCAACCTTGAGTTCGGCGAGCAGCGACGCGCACTCGCCCGGGGCGATATCCAGCGCACCTGCCAGCGCTGGTGCGCTCACGGGGTCGCTTGACACCAGCAGCAGCGCCTCGAGGGCGCCTTTGAGGCTGTTTGCCTCCAGCGTGGAAAGGGTTGACATGGTTGGTCGCTCCTATTCGGTGAGCTCGGGGCCCTCGCCGGGCACGTATGCTTCGGCGCCCTCGACGCGGTTGATTTGAATAGTTCCAAAGATCTCGTCCTGGCTCAGTGTGAGCGAGCCGCGCTTGGCGAGCTCCAGCATGGCCAGGAAGGTAACGACGAGCTGCTCGGTGGTGGCGTCGCCGTCCAGCAGCTCGCGGAAGGTGCAGGTTTGGTGCGTCATGGTAAAGCGATCGACCGAGGCCACCGTCAAGTCGAGCGGCACGCGATGCGGTGCCACGTGCTCGGCTTCCAGCAGGAAGGTCTGGCGCTTGCCGTCCAGGTCGGCGCAGATGACGGCGAGGCCGCGCAGGGTTATGCCGGCCAGGTAGTCGGGCATAAGGCCTAGGAACTCGGGGTCAGGGCCGGCGACGCGTGGATGCATGCGGCTCTCGGCCTGCATCCGCGCGCCGAGAGCCGCCGCCGCGCCTTTAAACTGCTTGTAGGCGATCAGGCGCTGGATCAGGACCTCGCGCAGGGCATCGCCGTCGAGCGCGCTGAGTTCCTCGAGGTCATCGTCGTCCTCGTCATCGTCGTCTGTCTTGCGCGGGGCTTCCTGGGGCACCAGCGAGGCGGCCTTTATGTCCAAAAGGGTTGCCGCGACCAGCAAAAAGTCGCTCGCCACGTCCAGGTCCAGTGCTTCGATGCGCTCGGCTTCGGCAAGGTATTGCTCGGCCACCTCGCTGATCGAGATGGCGCCGATATCAACTTTTTGGCGGGTTACCAGCTGCAGCAGCAGGTCGAACGGTCCGCTGTAGACCTGCGTCGACACGCGATACGACATCTTCGACCTCCTTTGACGGCGCCTTCGCGGCGCGGTTTGGGTGCACGTTGCGACCGTTTTGCACGGTCGACCTGTAAGTTTACCTTAGATGCCGGCGATTGCGAAGTTGAGCAGCCACTCGGCCAGCGGATACACGGTAACGTCGAAATAGCGTCCGATCACATCGATGCCGGTCCACATGGGCAGCAGGTATAGCACCAGGATGAGGATCGGCATGGCATATTGCTGCAGACGATAGTAGTTAGCGAGCGCCTTGCCCTTGAGGAACGGCACGATGATCGACGAGCCGTCGAGCGGCGGGATTGGGATGAGGTTAAAGAACGCGAGAGACAGGTTGACCACGATGAACGTGGCGCCGAAGTTCATGATTTGGGAAGCCACGGCAAAGGACATGCTGGCGTAGAGGTTGCCGTATGCCGCGTGCATGAGGGCTGCCGCGAGGCATGCGAGTGCGATGTTCGAAGCGGGGCCGGCTGCGCTCACCAGGACCTCGTCGCGCTTGGGGTGCTTTAGGTTGTTGAGGTAGACGGGCACGGGCTTGGCAAAGGCGAACACCGGGCCGCCGGCGGCAAGCATCAGCAGCGGCAGGATGATGGTGCCAAACGGATCGACATGGTTGATCGGGTTGAGCGAAACGCGGCCGCGCGAACGGGCCGTCTTGTCGCCGAGAGCCCAAGCTGCGGCGGCGTGCGCGCTCTCGTGAATCACGATGCCGACGATGACGGCAACGGCGCTGGCGAGCAGGTTCATGAGGTAGCTACTGGACATGTCGACCCCCTAGCGGACGCGGCGCGAGGCACGTGTGAGCAGGTAGTCGATCACAAACAGGATGACGGCGACAATTGCGTAATCCAGGCGGAACACGCCGCCGAAGGGCGATGTGATGACGCCGTAGCCGGCAATGGCGCTCGGCAGCGCGCGCGAAAGCTCGACGACAAAGCCAACGATCTGCAGCTTGGCGGTGAGGCCGCTAAAGCACAGCAGCACGGTCATCGCGCTCATAAAGATGCCGCAGATGCGACAGGCGATGGCGATGATGCCCATCGCCACGGCAGCGGCCTTACGAGAGTTCACGCGCGGTCTCCTCTTCGATCTGGGTGGAAAGCTCCAGCCATTCGTCCTCGAGCTTGGGCAGCTCTTGCTTAAGGCCGTTATATTCCCCCAGCGCGGCGTTGAACTTGTCCTGATCGGCGTAAAGCTCTTCGCTTGCCATCAATTCCATAAGCTCATCATAGCGGGCGCGCTTTTTGTCCAGCTCAGCCTCAATCTTCTTAAGCTGGTTGCGCACGCCCTTGAGCTTTTTGTTGAGCGCGGCGCGGGCCTGGGCCTCGGCGCGCTTTTGCTCCTTGGTCTTTTTGCCCTCGGCCGGCTTGGGGGCCGCAGCAGGGCTGCTGACCTGGGCTGCGTTGGCTGGTTTGGCGGCATTTTTGCTCTTGCTTGCTACCGGCGCGCTCTCCCCTGCCGCCTCGGCGGCAGCGCGGGCTGCGAGGTCCTCGCGCTTGTAGAGGTAGTAGTCGTAGTCGCCGTCATAGACCGTGACCTTGCCGTCGCGGATGTCGATGATGCGGTTGGCCACGGCACGCACCAGGTGCTCGTCGTGGCTGATCAGCACGATGGTACCGGGGAAGTTTTGCAGAGCGTTCTCGAGCATGTCCACCGAATCGATGTCCAAGTGGTTGGTGGGCTCGTCCAGGCACAGGAGCGCCTCGGGAGCCACGAGCATCTTGGCGAGCGCCAGACGCGCCTTTTCGCCACCGGAGAGGACGCGGACCTGCTTTTCGATTGCGTCGTTGTCGCTAAACAGGAAGGCACCCAGCAGGCTGCGCTGCTGCGGCACGGTCCACTTGGGCGTGACGGTGTCGATCTCTTGCAGGACGGTATTGGACTCGGTCATGCCTTCGAGCGCGTGCTGGGCATAGTAGGCGACGCCGACGTTGGTGCCCAGGTCCCGGGTGCCGGTGGTGGGTGGCTCCAGGCCGGCGAGGATCTTCATGAGCGTGGACTTGCCGGCGCCGTTGGGGCCGACGAGCGCCACGTGCTCGCCGCGGTAGAGCTTGAGGTCGATGTCGCTGTAAATGTGCTTATCGCCGTATGACTTGGAGACGCCCTCGAGGCCCACGACCATGTCGCCGGAGCGCGGCGGGTCGGGGAACTTAAAGTCGATGTGCTTGTGGCCCTCGGGCAGGATGACGAGCTCCTTTTTGATCTGCTCGATCTTGCGGATGCGCTCCTGGGCCTGGGCGGCCTTGGTGGGCTTGTAGCGGAACTTGTCGACGAAGACCTGCATGTGGGCGATGTCGCGCTCCTGGGCGGCGCGCTTGGCGCGCATCTGCTCCAGGTTGTCCTCGCACTGCTTGAGGTAGCTGCTGTAGTTGCCGGTGTAGGTGGTCACGCGGCGGTTCTCGAGCGCGGCGACGTGGTCGACGCAGGCGTCCATGAAGGCGCGGTCGTGGCTGACGATGAGGACGGCGCCGTCGTAGTTGGCAATAAAGCCGCGCAGCCACTGGACGCTCTCGAGGTCCAAGTGGTTGGTGGGCTCGTCCAGAAGCAGCAGGTCGGGGTGGCGCAGGAAGAGCTTGGCGAGCGCGATGCGCATCTGCCAGCCGCCCGAGAACTCGGAGCACGGGCGCTCAAAGTCGGTGACCTTAAAGCCCAGACCGGATAGGATCTTACGGGCGTTGCTCTCGAGCTCGTAGCCGCCCAGGTGCTCAAAGCGGTCCTGGACCTGGCCATACTCGTTAAGGAGTGCGTCGACGTCCTTCCCCTGTTCGGAGAGCTCGGTGATCTGGGCCTGCAGCTCGTTGGCGCGCTCGCCCATGCGGCGGATTTCCTTGGCAGCGGCCATGACCTCGGCGAGAATGGTGGTGTCCTTTTGCTCCAGGTTGGTTTCCTGCTCTAGGTAGCCCACCTGGCAGTCCTTGGCGTACTGGACCTGGCCGGCGTCTGGGCTGTCGATGCCCATGATGATTTTGAGCATGGTGGTTTTGCCGGCGCCGTTGGGTCCCACGAGCGCGAAGCGCTCGCCGGGGTTGATCTGGAAGGACGCGCCGCTAAAGAGGACGCGTGCGCCGAAGCTTTTTTCGATCTTGTCGACCAGGAGGATCATGGTGCCGCCTTTGACCTTGTGTGCCAATATGAAAAAAGGCCCCAACTTGCGTTGGAGCCTCATTCGATGCTCGGGTGGAGACGAGGGGGATCGAACCCCTGACCTCTTGACTGCCAGTCAAGCGCTCTCCCAGCTGAGCTACGCCCCCGTGC
>DBFABM010000001.1:0-6377 GCA_048194085.1 Collinsella aerofaciens | reverse complement strand
CCTCGCAGTATCCGGTTCTCAAGGTGCACGCCCCGCGGCTGATCCGGTCCGACCGGGCCGCGCGGCAAGGAGATATATTGCCAGACCGGAGGGGCCCCGGGGGCGGGAATCGCGCACTCCATATTTTGTTCACAAATGAATAGATCCCTCAGTCGCGTCACTGAGGTTAAAACTGAAGCATTGGCTTCTGATATTGGCGATGACCAGCTGTTTTATGAGTATTGAGACATCGGTCATCTCTGGAGCGCTACTTTACTCCAAAGGCATCAGCTATTTGTTTCCCATCGGTAAAAGGCGGGTTTTGTTCGCCAAGCGTTCTTATATATAGATAGATACGGGTTCGAACCCGTGCACCGGCAACAAAAAAGACGGCCAACCGAAGTTGACCGTCTCAACAATCTTTGGGTGGGCCGTCAGGGGTTCAGCCTGCTCCGCAGGCGGCCGCTGCGGCGCTTTCGCGCCTTGCGCGCTGCGCTGGCAAACGCTCACGCGTTTACTCAGCTCCGCGCCCTTTCGGGTTCGAACCCGTGCCGCGGTAACAAAAAAGCGGCCGGCATCCGCCAGTCGCTTTTCTATTCTATGGTGGGCCGTCAGGGGTTCGAACCCTGGACCTTGGGATTAAAAGTCCCCTGCTCTGCCAGCTGAGCTAACGGCCCGCGGGTGGCATTGTACCACGGTCTGGGACTATTCCCAACTCCATTGGCCGTTCTGGAAAATCACAACTTCACGTCCATCAGGCGTAATGCCCGTAATATCGATGTCGTCCGTGCCGATCATAAAATCGACGTGCGTGCTCGAGACGTTAACACCATGCTCCAGGAGCTCCTCCTTGGACATGTCGTACCCACCCTCGATGCATTCGGGGAAACCGACACCTAGCGCGAGATGGCAGCTAGCGTTCTCGTCATAGAGCGTATCGTAGAACAGAACACCACTTTCGCGGATCGGCGTGTTCTTGGAAATGAGCGCGACCTCTCCCAGGTGAGCAGCGCCCTCGTCAGTATCGATGATACTTGCGAGCGTTGCCTTGCCCACGCGGGCGTCGTAGTCCACCACGCGGCCGCCCTCGAACTTAATCCAAAAATCGTCGACTTTATTGCCGTGGTGGATGAGCGGCATGGCCGAGTACACGATACCGTCGGCGCGCATGCGATCGGGCGAAGTGAAGACTTCCTCGGTGGGAATGTTGGGGAAGAAGGGGTGCCCATCGGGCGTCTTGCCCTTGCCGCCGGCCCACTCGTGACCCTTCGTCATGCCAATCGTCAGATCGGTTCCATTTGCCGCGGTGTAATGCAGGCAGTCGAAACGATTGCCGTTCAGGAAACGCAGGTTCTTTTCGAATGCGGCGTCATGGAGCTCCCAGTCGCTCTCTGGGTCCTGGCCATCGGCGCGAGCGGTGTGCAGAATCGCATTCCACAGCTTATAGATTGCAACCTCATCGGCGTCTCCCGGGAACACCTCGCGCGCCCAAGCCACGACCGGAGCGCCGGCGATGCACCACGGATTGATGTTGTAATCCAGTCCACGGCGGAAAACTTTGCACTGCGTGTTCTTTGCCTTAGAAGCTGCAGCGGGCTTAGCGGGATCGATGCCCTTAAGGGCGGCGGGGTCCGCACCCTCGATAAAGATAAAGCAGGCACCGTCCTGGGCCAGGGAATCCAGCTGCAGGCGCTTCCACTCGGGCGTCTGCTCAAAATAGCTTTTCTCGACATGCTCGTACGTGAGCCTCGTCACGGCATCATCGGCCCAGATGACCGTCACGTGGCCGGCGCCGGCAGCATAGGCCTCCGCGACCACCACGCGCGCAAACGGCGCGCACTCAACCGGAGACTGAACGACGACTTCCTGGCCGGGCTTAACGTTTACGCCCTTGCGGACAACCAGGCGCGCATAGTTTTTAATCTTGGGCTCCAGGGACTTCATACCCTCCAGGGCCTCTTCGACCGTCAGGGCAGCTCGAATCATGTGCCACTCCATCTATCTATAGAACAGTAAAAAGGCGCGCCGCAAAAACGACGCGCCTTATATCTTAGCGATAAGTATGTATGCAAACGCTACTTCTTCTTGGAGTCCTTCTTGTCCTCCTCGGCAGCTGCGCGCTCGATAAGAGCGTTGAGCTTGTTCTCGGACATGCCCTCGGCCTGCGCGCGGTACATGTTGCGCAAGGGACGAATACGAGCGAAGTCGTAGATAAAGTCACCTAGGATGATGACATAGGACAAAACGATGCCGACCATCTGGACAGGGCTGGACACCATGCCAGCGGGAGCGAAGTACAGCGAGGCCCAAATTGCCACGACGAGCACCATGCCAATGGCGAGCACAATCCACCAGATGCGACGGCGCTTGGTGTAGTCCTCGTCCTGCTTGAGGAGGATATTCGACACCGTATAGATGCGGTCCTCCTTGGCGCGCTGCTTAGCCTTGCGGGCGCGCTTCTCCTCTTTAGAGAGGCCCTCGAGGTTCTCGCCCTTCTCGAGCTCTTTGCGGCGTGCCTTAGACGAAGCCGGCACGACGCGAACGGAGCTCGCTGCTTGGCGGGCGGGCTTAGCAGATGCGGCAGACTTGCGCGCAACCCCGGTAACTTCGTGGGATTGCGTGCGCTTGTTCGTGGCGCTACGGGTACTCACTTATGCGTTCTCCTTCATGCTTGTGAACTGGGAGCCCGTGATGATCTGGAAGGCCTCGCGATAGCGCTCGGACGTGCCATCGATGACCTCGGCGGGCAGGTGCGGGGTCTCCCCCGTCATATCCCAGTTGGCCTTGAGCCAATTGCGGACGAATTGCTTGTCGTAGCTAGGCTGGATCTTGCCCTCCTCGTAGCTGGCAGCAGGCCAGAAACGGCTGGAGTCGGGCGTGAGGCACTCGTCGATCAGCGTGACCTTGCCATCGATGACACCAAACTCGAACTTGGTGTCGGCAATGATGATGCCACGGGTCGCGGCGTACTCGGCAGCGGCCTTGTAGATCTTGAGGGAAAGGTCACGAATCTGCGTGGCGATGTCCTCGCCCACGATCTCGCAGCAACGCTCGAACGAGATGTTCTCGTCGTGGTCACCGATCTCGGCCTTCGTGGACGGCGTGAACAACGGCTCGGGAAGCTTGGAAGCCTCGGTCAGGCCCTCAGGCAGCTGGATGCCGCAGACGGTGCCGTTCTCGTCGTAGGTCTTCTTGCCCGAACCGGTCAGATAGCCGCGGACGATGCACTCGATAGGAATCGTCTGGGCCTTCTTAACCAGCATGGCGCGGCCAGCGAGGTAGTCACGATACTCAGCAAACTCCTCGGGGAAATCCGCCGGGTCGATGGAAACGAGATGGTTGGGAACGATGTCGGCAAACTTATCGAACCAGAATGCCGAGATGCGATTGAGCACCTCTCCCTTAAACGGAATCTCGTCGGGAAGAATGAAGTCGAACGCAGAAATGCGGTCGGTGGCGACCATCAGCAGGTTTTCACCGGCATCGTAAATATCACGAACCTTGCCACGGGAATCCGGACGACGCTCCATCGTTGTCACGTGAGTCACTCCTTACCAAAATACGACAGTAATGCGGGTTCTTTCCCGCACGTTTTCGCAAACTCGGAGCGGCAGGGACGCGGCCCCTCCTTCACCGAATAGCGAAAAGCTAGTGCTCCATTGTAGTAGATGCCGCGTCCGCCGTGTGCTCGCGGGGCAGATGAATTGTAAAAGTCGTACCCTTTCCAAGCTCCGACTCCACGGATATGTAGCCATGGTGACGCTCGACGATCTGCTTGGTCACGGCGAGGCCGACGCCCAGGCCGCCAGCTTCGCGGGCGCGGCTGGCATCGGCGCGCCAAAACCGCCCGAAAATGCGCGACAGATCGTCCTTGGCAATACCGATGCCGGTATCAGAAACGGCAATGCTGACGTGCCTGCGGTCACTGAGCACCGACACCACGACCCAACCGCCCTCGGGGGTGTAGCGCATGGCGTTGCTCATGAGGTTGATAACACATTGCGTGATCATGTCGGGATCGGCCTCGACGACATCGTCGTGACCCTGGGTCTCGTCCGCAAAACGCAGGCGCAGATCGCGGTCGACAAACAGGCGCTCCTGGGCATTGACGATGGAACGCACGAAAGGAACCATGTCCACCGGCTCAAGGTTGAGCGGAGCCGTGCTGTTTTCCATGCGCGACAGGTCGAGCATCTGCTGCACCAGACGAGCCAGGCGACGCGTCTCGGAAGCAACGGTCTCCAAATGCTCATCGTCGGTGGGATACACGCCATCCTGCATGGCCTCGACCGTTGCGAGCATGGCCATAAGCGGCGTGCGAAGCTCGTGTGCAACGTCTGAGGTCAGGCGCTTCTCGTGTTTCATATCCTTCTCGAGCGAAGTGGCCATCTCATCGAAGGTCTCACCCAGCTGATCGATCTCGTCATCACCGCGCAGTCCCGTGCGAGCCGACAGGTCGCCGTCACGGATTTGCTTTGCGGTACTGGTGATGCGATGAATCGGCTTGGTGAGCATGCGCGACACGAGCGATCCGATAACGACCGAAATGCAGATTGCAACAACCGCGGCGAGGGCCATGGCGTTAAAGGTCTTCTCCCTAAACGCAGAGTCCGCCTTGGTGAGCAGAGCGTCGGAGCCGATGGCCCACAGCTTTACCTGTCCGACATGCTCGCCGGAAGACGTTACAATCTCGACGTCAGCAACGCTATCGGAGTCGGTTGGAGCAGACGAGACCGGGCTATGCGATGCCCTCTTGCCGCTCGTGTCGTCGGTCGTAGCCTGGTTTTCGCGTACATCGGCGGTGGCGCTTGCCGAGGGCCAGGAATCGTCATAAACGATCACGCCCTTTTTATTGACGACCTGCATGCCCAGATCGTCGGAAACCAAACTCGACGTTGCGACCGTGCGCAGTTCTCCCGCGGTCCAAGAACCGTTTTCCTCATATGAGGTTGCCAACTTCTCGGCAGCGGAATTTGCGATTTCGACGATATTGGAGCGTGTGTAATCCGAAAAGACCGTGCCCCACACAACAGAGACAACGCCCACCAGCACCAATACCGTCATGAGCGATGTCAGAGCAAAAGCAAGTGCCATGCGCGAGGGATAGCTCATCGTTGGCCGTGAATCGGAACGAGGCGTGTTCCAACTAGCCTTGGAACCCGCCTCGCTCTCCTGCTTGTGCTTTTGTCCGATTTCAAAGCGCGCAGGTGTCATATGTGATTTCCCTATTTCTCGTCCGACTTATCGGTCTTGGCCGGAGCCTCGAAGCGATAGCCGACACCATGGACGGTGTAGAGCCACTTGGGCTTCTTGGGATCATCGCCCAGCTTGGCGCGAAGATTCTTCACGTGGCTATCGATGGTGCGCTCATAGCCCTCAAAGTCATACCCGAGCACTTTCTCGACCAGCTCCATGCGGTTATACACACGGCCGGGATGGCGGGCAAGCGTGGTGAGCAGCTTGAACTCGGAAGCCGTCAGATCGACTTCCTTGCCCTCGACCAAGATCTTGTGGCCCGAGATATCGATGACCAGATCGCCGAAGTCGAGTACCTCGACGGCGGGCTCGTCGGCCTGATGGGCACGGCGGAACAGAGCGCGAACGCGGGCGACGAGCTCGCGCGGCGAGAACGGCTTAATCAGATAGTCGTCGGCGCCGAGCTCAAGACCGATAATACGGTCCTCGATCTCGCCCTTAGCCGTCAGCATGATGATGGGGACATCCGAGGTATCGCGAATGGTGCGGCAAACGCGCTCGCCGGGGATCTTGGGGAGCATAAGGTCGAGCACGACCAGGTCGAACTGATGCTTCTCGAACTCCTCGATCGCGGACTGGCCATCGCCGACGCCCACAACCCAGTAGCCTTCGCGCTCGAGATAGGCAGCGACGGCGTCACGGATTGCCTTCTCATCCTCGACCAGCAGAATCTTTTTTGCATCTGAAGCCATAACACGGCCCCCCTGTCTCAATTAGCTAAGAACAAGCCCATTTTAACGCACCTGAGCCCGCCGGATGCCGCTATGACGCGGCAGCTCGGCGGGCGGTACTCACAATTACAACGCGTTTATTCCCCTGTTGGCGCCTTTTTAACCCCTCTAAGCTTAAAGAGAGAATAGGCGTGCAGTGACCGTCTCTGGTATACCCTGGCTGTTGCGCACCGTGGCGTACGTAAGGAATGAGTCCGATTTTCCCGCCGTAGCTGGATAATCGCCATACTCCAAAGCGCGGTCGGGCGACAGCAGCGAGCCATAGGTCTTGGCAGAGGTGTCGATCAGGAAATGCGACGCCTGTACCTTAACAAGGTATTTATTCTTCTTGCCAGCAGCACATGCGAGCGGCTCGCGGGACAGGAAGAGGTATGGCCCTCCCTCATTACCGATATACGTGCCCATGTTGCC
>DBFABM010000040.1:0-6469 GCA_048194085.1 Collinsella aerofaciens | reverse complement strand
CTCGTCTAATATATCCCTTGCGCGATGGACCTGTAGCTCAGTTGGTTAGAGCGTCCGGCTGATAACCGGGAGGTCACAAGTTCGAATCTTGTCAGGTCCACCACTTTCTTTCGCAATAAACACCCCAGCGAGAGCCGAGTCGCCGCTGGGGTGTTTATTACTGTCTCCGTGGGGGTTTAGCTCAGCTGGGAGAGCGCGGGCTTTGCAAGCCTGAGGTCAGGGGTTCGATCCCCCTAACCTCCACCATGATGGACCTGTAGCTCAGTTGGTTAGAGCGTCCGGCTGATAACCGGGAGGTCACAAGTTCGAATCTTGTCAGGTCCACCATCAAAACTGTGAAGAGCCCTGGGGCGTTGCCTCGGGGCTTTTTTCTTACCTACTGAAAGTAGTCAAAAAAGCCCCGTCCCAAATTAACTACTTTGATTTTGTGTGCTGTGCGAAAGATTGGGTAGTATAGCTATTCAATGCGTCGGGCTGCCGCGTGTTAACCGCTACGTACCGGAGGTGTTCCATGGTTCGCGTCGACATAGAGACCATCGTCATGGCCGCCGGTCCCGTGCCATCGCTTATCGTACTTCGTGAGCGCAGCAGCAAATCGGACTCGCCCGCGCCGCTGCGTTCCCTTTCCATTCAGACTGGTTCGTTTGAAGCTGCTGCCATCAGCCGCGGCATCGATAGCGGCCGCGCCGAGCGCCCGATTACCCATGACCTGCTGCTCGATACCGTTGACGCCCTGGGCGCCAAGCTCGAGCGCATCGAGATCGTTCGCGCCGAGCCGCCGGTGTTCTACGCGACGATCGTCGTACTGGCCGATGGCGAGGAGCGCAAGATCGACGCCCGCCCCAGTGATGCCATTGCCCTTGCCGTGCGCAGCAATGCCCCCATGTTTGTGGAGGACGACATCATGAATCGCCTGGGCACTGTTTCCACCC
Source organism: Collinsella aerofaciens (assembly GCA_048194085.1). Classification (GTDB taxonomy): domain Bacteria; phylum Actinomycetota; class Coriobacteriia; order Coriobacteriales; family Coriobacteriaceae; genus Collinsella; species Collinsella aerofaciens_CO. The sequence goes on along the minus strand of DBFABM010000040.1, from coordinate 5,537 downwards.
ACGCCGAGGATGTCGACGACGAGCAGGAGTTCGAGAAGTTCGACGAGTTCGTCCATACGCTCTCCCCCGATGATTTCTAAATGTCTGGCACGCGAGCGGAGAGGTCGCTGATGGGTACCCGCGTATCGGCTGAGGCGGCGGCCATTGCGCGCGAGGCCCAGATGCGCTCGGAGGCTTCTGAGGCGGCTCGCATTGCCTATGTGACGCAGGCCCGCACGCTTCGCGAGCGCCGCGGCTCGTTTATCAAGATGGTTGTCGTCTCCGCCCTTGTCGCGGCAATCTGCTCGCGCCTTCGTGGTACAGTTGGTGCGCTTGGGTTTTCGATTTCAACAGGCTTGGTAATCTGGGGTGTGGTCGATGCGGTCATGCTGACCAACCAGATCAAGGTACTCGACAAGCGCGCGATGGATATGATGCGCGCCCGCGACGCTGCCGCCAAGATCGCTGCCGAGGCACAGGAACTGTAACGACGCCAGACTCGATGGGAAGGTCTAAAGATGGCACAGGATATGCAGGACGCCGGTAACGTCTCCGCCGAGCTCGACGCCATGGTGTGCGATCTGATCGGCGCGTTCTTGGACGACCTTGCCGCCGGCGAGAATCCGGGCGTAGTTGTGGCGATCGAGGACGCTGCTTCCAACCGATATCTGGCGGCGCTCGACGAAGATGGCGAGGAGGCATGCCTCGAGGCTGCCACCAACTTTATCTCCGAGCACAAGATGGGTCTTAAGGACGAGGGGCTGGGCCGCATCGCCCGCTATGCCATCGGCTACACCGGTTGTGTCGAAATTGACGGCGGCTATCACGACGCCCTGCTCGTGAGCTTCTTCGAAACCACGCTCGAGAGCGGTTTTTCGGCATATGTGCTGTATGAGGGCATGGGCGCCGGCGATGGTTTTATGTGGAGCGACCCTGAACCTGCAGGTGAGGAAACCCCTCTCATCTAAAATCGCTAAAATAAACGAGTTTTCGGTAAAAGGCTCAATATTCCCGCCGAGCGTTGCATTGCTGGGTGGGTCGCATACGCGTGCCGGTTGTATATAGATAGAAGATAGGGGAACTACATGCGCGTAGACAATCTGAGGAACATCGCCATCATCGCTCACGTCGACCACGGCAAGACGACGATGGTCGACAAGCTCCTGCGTGCCACGGACGCCTTCCGTGCCAACCAGCAGGTCGAGGACCGCGTCCTGGATTCCAACGACCAGGAGCGCGAGCGCGGCATTACGATTCTCGCCAAGAACATCTCTATCGAGTACAAGGACGTTAAGATCAACGTCATCGACACCCCGGGCCACGCCGACTTTGGCGGCGAGGTCGAGCGCGTGCTGCGTATGGCCGACGGCGCCCTGCTGCTGGTCGACGCCTTTGAGGGCCCCATGCCCCAGACCCGCTTCGTGCTGCGTCACGCTATCGACACCGGCCTTAAGATTATGATCGTCATCAACAAGATCGATCGTCCGGGTGCTAACCCCGAGAAGGCCTACAACGACTGTCTCGACCTTATGGCCGACCTGGGCGCCACCGACGACCAGCTTGAGTTCGCCATGGAGCACGTGGTCTACGCCAGCGCCATGAATGGCTTTGCCCGCCTCGATCCCAACGACGGCAACATGGACATGTATCCGCTGCTCGATATGATCATCGACGACATGCCCGCGCCCGAGGTTGACGAGAACGCCCCGCTGGCCATGCAGTGCGTGACCATCGACCACTCCAACTTCGTTGGCCGTATCGGCATCGGTCGCGTGTATTCCGGCGCCATTCACCAGGGCGACCAGATTCTGGTTGTGAAGAACGACGGCTCCAGCGCCACCGCTACCGTCAAGCAGCTCTTTACCTTCGACTACCTGGGTCGCACCGAGTGCCAGGAAGTCGGCGCCGGCGATATCGCCGCTGTCGTGGGTATTGACCGCACCGATATCGGCGATGTTTACACCGACCCCGAGAACCCCGTTGAGCTCGAGCCCATCGAGATCGACCCGCCGACCCTGTCCATCGTCTTTGAGGCTTCGACCTCTCCGCTCGTCGGCCGTGATGGCGACATCGTGGGCGCCCGTCAGCTCAAGGAACGCCTGTTCAACGAGGCCGAGAACAACGTGACCATGAAGATCGAGGAGCTCGAGGACAAGAGCGGCGTCGAGGTCTCTGGCCGCGGCATCCTGCACTTGTCCGTCCTGATGGAGTCCATGCGCCGCGAGGGCTTTGAGTTTCAGGTCGGCCGTCCCCGCGTTCTGTTTAAGAAGGACGAGAACGGCAACAAGATGGAGCCTGTCGAGCAGGCCGTCGTCGAGTGCCCGGACGAGTATTCGGGCAAGGTCGTTGAGGTCTTCGGTACCTCCGGCGGCATCATGACGAGCATGGATACCTCGGGCATCGTGACGCACCTTGAGTTCAAGATCCCGACCCGCGGCATCATGGGTCTCAAGAACCGCATCATGAACGTCACCCATGGCGAGGGCGTGTTCTACCACACCTTCCTAGAGTATGGTCCTTACGCCGGCGAGATTGGTAACCGTCAGAACGGCGCCATGATCTCCATGACCACCGAGAAGGCCGTTGCCTATGCCCTGGGTACGCTGCAGGAGCGCGGCCAGCTGTTTGTTGAGCCGGGCACCGAGTGCTATGAGGGCATGATTGTGGGCGAGCGCAGCAAGGCCGGCGACATGGTCGTCAACATCGCCCGTACCAAGAACCTGGGCAACCAGCGTTCCTCGACCTCCGATATCTCCGTGCAGCTGGTGCCGCCCCGCACCTTCTCGCTGGAGGAGGCGCTGGAGTACATCGCCGACGATGAGCTGGTCGAGATTACTCCCAAGAACATCCGCCTGCGCAAGCGCCTGCTCAACGCCACCGACCGCAAGAAGGCCGCCGTCCGCGCCGGTCAGGTCAACAAATAAGCGCTGGGGCTTATAACCGCCAATAAGAAAGGGCGTCGACGGCGATGGTCGGCGCCCTTTTTGGTGCAGGGGGCAGGTTCGTTTGCGCCGCCACAAAGGTGCTTGGCATCTTTGTGGCGGTTAGCTGCTAAGCGGTGGGGAGTCCCGGCGTGTTAGTCGGCTGCTGCGGCTTGAGGCGGGCGTTGCGCCAGATGATCTGGATGATGTAGCCGAGTGTAAAGACGAAGGTCACGCCGCTGATGAAATCACCTACGAGGGGGATTGCCGTAAGCGCGCCCGCGGCGATGCCACCCACGGCTGCCATGGCGTAGCGGTTTTGGCTGTGTCCGACCATGCGGGCGATCGCGCACCCCGCAAAGGCGTTCGACACCAATGCGATGCCGATAACGCCGCACATGAGGGCTCCGGCAAGCGATAGACCAGCGATGGAGATAATCAGCAGTAGGACGGCGGGGGCGATAGCAATCGTGCCCAGAAGACCGCTCACCCACAGAGGCGTGGGGCGCTGGTGGAGCATGCCGGCGGCGCTGGCGGTCGCGCGCGGAAAGACGAGCTCGAGTAGCAGGGCGACAAAGCAGGTGGAAAGCGCCGCGGCGACGGTGCCGCCGATGACATCGTTAACGGTGGAAGTATCCTCGTTTTCGGTGCGGTCGATCTTGAGCGCGCCGACCTCGGCTCCCGCGGCGCGCTCGGGGTCCTCGGAGACATGCGCGTTCACGGTGCCGGTGATGTGGGCGTTCTTGCCCAGGATGAGCTTGTCGGCCCAAACCTCGACATCGCCCTCGACGGTGCCATCGATGGTCACCGTGTCGCCCGCAAGCGCTGCCGACTTGGTAGAGCCGCGCAGGGCAACCGTCTCGCCTATCGCGTAAAAACAGTTGGCGGTGCTGTCGGAATTGAGCACAACGTGCTGACCGACGACCGTGACGCTGCCATCAACCGTGGTCTTGGCGATATCGATAGTGCGTGCCGCCAAGCGGACGGCGCCGCCCACCGTGCAGTCGCGGATGGAGAGGCTCTCGCCTGCTGCAATTATGTCGCGGCCGATGGACGCATCGTCCAAGTTGAGGGCCTGACCTGCCCAGTACAGGTCACCTTCGACGCCGGACGAATTGGCGTCATTGTCGGTCGCAAGTACGTTGCCCGCGGTGTCCGTGCCGGCGAACGACGCCGTGGGAAGCGCGGTGACCGCTAGAGCGATGAGCGCGAATAAGATCGTGATGCGGCCCCACGCTTTACGGCGCTGGGTCGACGGGAATTGATTACAGGGCATAGTGAATCCTTCGTCAGATGCTCGACATGCACCTAACAGGGTACCCAACGCGTGGGCGCTCTAAAAGAACCTCTCGGTTGCATTTCGAAGGATGAGCCCGCGCCACCTACTTTTTGCGGTGCAAAAAGCGTGCGATGTCATCCTCGGTGGGGCTTTTGATATCAAAGCGCAGCGACAGCCAGCGTAGTCCCATGGTCACCACGACGCAAACGACCAGTGCGACGACATTGCTGACCAAGCCGCTCATGACAAGGCAAACATAGCTTGCCGATCCGGCGATGGCCGCGATGGCATAGAAGTTGGTGCGCTGGAAGATACCCGGCACCACACCCATAAAACCATCTCGCAGCATGCCGCCGCCCACCGCGGTAAAAAAGCCCATCATGACGCACACCGCCGGCGCAAAGCCGTAGACCAGCGCCTTGTCTGCGCCGGTTGCCGCATAAATACCCACCGAGATGATATCGAGCAGGGGAATGAGCTTTTCGGGCTTGTCGACGATTGCCGGGAAGATGTAGATGATGGCCGCGGTGGCGATGGAGAGCGGGAGCGCCATCGGTTGGTTGAGGATGTAGACGTTGCCCACCTGCAGCGTCATATCGCGCAAAAGACCGCCGCCCAGTCCACAGACCACGGCGAGCGCGACGGCGCCCACCAGGTCGAGTTTGTGCTCGCGTGCGACCAACACGCCCGAGATCGATGCCGCGACGACGGCGAACATCTCGAGCCAAAACGGGATGGCAACCATGGCATCCGAGGCGTGTGCGGTAACGATCATAGCGGCGGCAACGGGCAAGATGGGGTCCTTTGAGTTACGGGTTTAGACAATGCCCGTACATAGTACATGTTCGGCGCCGATTGCGACCCTATTGCTCGGCAAACGGTCGGGACTGGGTACGGTCATAGGTTCCATGTTTGGGGATCCGGGTTGATGCTGAACGCGATGGGGGCGTGGTCGAATAGGAGGGATGTCCAAATTTTGAGCTCCGCTCAAAATTTATCCGGTCGGCTTGCGCCGACCGCGCTGCGCTAAAAACGCGCCACGGGCGCGTTTTCTTTACGCTCCGGGCCCTGGCGGGTTCGAATCCCTCCTCCTCCGCCGTGTTTGCTTGTTGGGGACTCAAAACAAAAAAGCTCCCATTCTCGGGAGCTTTCTCAACCAAAATGGCGGAGGAGGAGGGATTCGAACCCTCGTTACCCGGGTTGCGGGCAAAACGGTTTTCGAGACCGCCGCATTCAGCCGCTCTGCCACCCTTCCAAGTTCCGCTTCTCACAACTAAATGCGTCGCGGAGTTTGTCAAAAGAAAACGCTCTCGCGAGCGCTTCTGGTAAAGACTTCGGTGCTCGATTTGGACTAACCC
>DBFABM010000082.1:0-4750 GCA_048194085.1 Collinsella aerofaciens | reverse complement strand
TCACTATAGAATGCAAGCTACAATAGCAAACGAGTATTGGACTCGAGTCTAGCGGAGGATTATGGGGTTCCAAGATATCCTTGCTGCGATTGATATCATCACGGGGCCTGACCCGGCCCTTTCTATCCTGGCGGTTTCGATTGTCGTCGCGCCGGCGTTGCTGTGGTTGTGTAAGCAGGCTTTGGCGCGGTTTTACAAGGCTGATATCTTTGTTGTGGCACTGGCGTTCGTCGCATTGTTTGCATCGGTTAGGCTTAGCCTTTTATGGTTGACGGGTGTGGCATCGGTCTTTCTCGCGGTGTGTCTGCTCGCTCTTCCCGCCAACTATTTTTGGTGTGCGCAGCGGCTAGATGACATAGTGGGCAAGGCTGATCCCTCTCTTCCCGATTGCGACTACGTAGCTGCCTTCAGGCTGATGAACTCGGTTGACCGTGATCGACTGTCCAGAAGGCAGCTCGCCTGCCTCGACAAGGACAGGATTTTCTGCAACATCTACTTGGGAAACAACGGCGTTGCAAAAAGGATGCTTGAGGACGAAAACTTAGAACCGGCTTTCAGGCATTTCGCCCTCCATATTATCGCGGACTCCGCTTGCGATCGTGCTGGGTCGCAAGCGGAACTCGAAAGCGCCTTGGCCGAGATATCCGACAAGACAGACCCTTTCATCAAAGTCCAGCTTTGGCACAACCGCGCGGTTGGCTATATCGTGAACGGTCAGTTCAAAGTCGCCGACGACGAGTTCAAGAAGACGTATCGTGAAGCCAAGCGTCTGGGCGCTCGGAATAAGTCGTTCCTCTTGCTACTGTTTGAGAATGCAACATTGAATAAAACGAAAATCGGCTTGCCTGATGGCGGCATTGAAGAAGGGTGGGGGTTGATTGAGGAATGCGAAAAGGCGCTTGCGCCGATTGGCCCCAACGATTTTGGGCAGCTCTTCAATCTGCGGCTTCTTTTCATGAGGCAGATAGGGGCAAGCATCGAGGACAGGAACAAGTTGTATTTGGCCGAGGTCGAAAGCACCCTCAGCAATGCCTCCCTTTCCGAGCAACAGCGCGTCGTCGCTATGGCGAGCTTGGGAAGAATCGCGTGGGCCGACGGGCTCGACCCCGCCCCCGTGCTCAATTTCTTCGAAGGATGCGATCGGTTTTTGTGCGTGAGCGACCCCGATGCACGTTACTATGCCCATATGAACCTGAGGGCGATGCTTTCGGGCTTGGCGGTGGATGACCGCTCCCTAAATACTTTGGCTGAGAGCGTAATGCGGTATTTCAAGGATGGGGACGCGGAGCATGATTTGGATGTGATGGAGGATGGCCTTCCTCCCGAGGCGATTCTGCGGCGCTCCCAAGTGCTGCGAGAACGCGCTGCCCTAGCCTTAATGGTGGGAGAGAACGTTGAGCGCGCCGTGTCGTACACTGATGAGGCTATAGGCCTCCTTGAGGGAAGCTTGCAGGTTATGGCGGCGCTCGAGTGTCGATGGCAGCTTGCCCGGCTGACACTGTACGACAAACCCGAGGTGGCAAAAATGCAGCTCTCGATTGCCGAAGAGCGCCTCGCTACGCTCAACAAGCAACCGTCCCTCGGATATCCCTATCTCGAGATGAGCCTGTGCTACGCCTTGCTTGGTATGCGTGCCGAGTGCAGAGGCGCGTATGAAAGGGCCGCCGGCTTCGAGACTCCGATGAGCCATTACGCGCCCGGCATTCGGATTAACATTACCGCCGCCGCCTTCTGTGCCAGGTTCTACATGCTTACGGAAATGCTTGGAAATCCCGAAGAGGTTTGCCCCTTGCTTAAAACTCGAGAGGGCAGGGCGTGGCTGTCTCGCTATCCGAAGGTTTCTTCCCTGTCGAAAACGCTTCTTTGCGGGAAGTTTCTTGGGTATGGGGATGTCGTGCCCGCCATGACGAGGCTATTCTTGGACGAGGCAGGGAAGCTATATGCCGAAACGTGGCTCGTCGTCCAAGAGATCGGGCTCGCGTTCGATCTTGATTCCAGAAAGCCCGGCGAAGAGTATGGGCTGGTTGTCGAGATCCAAAGGCACCCGCTGGTTGCCGATGACGATGCCCTTGCGAGGGTCGCTGTGCAGCACGGGTATACTGTGCTTGGTGCGAGGTTGGACCTGTGCAACGAAGACCTCCTCGGGGTCGATGACGCAGCCGCCGTATTCGATGTGCTGGATGCCTTGGGCATATTGGCCGAAGGACGCGTGCCCACATTGGAAGACATCATGAAGAGTTACCTCGAAAGCTGTGTCGACGTTCCTGCCGGCGGTTGGGGTACCTTTGCCGAGAGGTAGCTTCGTCCTGCCACGCTTCACAAAACGTTTCACAAACTTCTCGTTGCTGGCCAAGTTCTCAACACGTAGCGCTGCAATGGCCCTGCCTGATTTATCCTTCTAGCCCCCTGGGACTGCGGTGGAAATCCTGGGCCAAAAGAGAACCGGTAGGATCATTCGGATGTACAGCGCAGGGCAAAGGGCGAAGACCATCGAAACGTTCGCCGGGTTGGGTGTCAGCACGGCTGACACCATAGCAGAGCTCAGCTACCCCAGCCGCGTCACGCTCCACAACTTCGCAGTGCTGAGACAAGCCCTTCTGGGAAATCGGCACATTCTAACCATGGTGGTTAGAATGGTTAGAAATGAATCGAATCGAGGGGAGTGGTCGCGGCTCTCTTTTGCTATGCCTGCCTGGACGGAAGGCGTAGTGGGCAATTACCTCAGAGACACATCGTTACGCCAATTCGTATCGCAAGGTGCGACCTCCGCCGTGCCTTGCGATTTGCCCCTTATCCACCATCTCTTTCAATATGCGGCCGGCCGTGGACTGGCCGATCCCGAGCAACGTCTGCGCTTCCCTTCGGGTGATTGAGGGGTGCTCTGCCAAGAACTGCAGGATCTCGTCCTCTCGGGAATGGGAAGCAGCGGGTGCCTCCTTGCTGTTTGCCGCAGGCGTTTCCGCTGCCGTTGCTGCGAAGTTCATGTTGGGCAGGACGATTTTAAATGCGTTGTTCGTGGCCATGATTTGCGGCTGAGAGGCCGCACCCGCGTAGGCCCCCATGATCTTCCTCATCCCCGTGCCGTATGCCTCGATGAGCTGCAGGCGGTAGAAGACGTTGGCGAGATGCGGGTTCCGGCAGGCAGAGACGCCCATCATCAAATCCTCCAGCTCCAAGCCGGGCAGAAGGCCGCCGACTGACACGAACTCGATCCTGTCGTCGTAGACGCTGATCAGCGTGCTGGCGTGGAAGGAGTAGTCCCTGTGCACGAGCGAGTTCAGCAAGGCCTCGCGCACGGCGACCTCCGGGTAGTCCCGGGTGTCGACGCGCAGCAGCTTTTGGAAAGTGGCATGGGTCTGATTGTGGAAGTCGATGTAGTCGTAGACCTCGTCGAGCTGCTGCATGAGGGACCCGGAGAACTCCCGGCGATCCTTGAACACACTCTGGTCCGTCCCCTCGAAAACGGCCGCTTTTACGGTATGCGGGCACTGGTCGGACAGGAGCAGGCCGAGGTTTGTGTAGAGACCGTCCGATGAGGCTATCTTCAGGGTCTGCATCTGCGGCGCGCCGAAGGGGATCTTTCGTGTCTCGAATTCCCCTTTCGTCGACTCGAAGGTGAGCGCTTGGTCGAGGGAGCGCATGTCCTCGAAGCTGTCGCCGTCGGTCTCCTTGATCATCTGCCGGATGGCAGCATCGGTCGCCGGGACGGAGGAGTAACCCTGCCGCACGTAGACACCCTCGGGGCGCAGGCCCTTCTTCGCTAGGTAGTAGGGGCGGTTCGTGCCGCGCTGGACTTTGACGGCCACGACCGCCTTCCCGTCGCAGTCGAGCGTTTTATAGCTGACGAACATGGTGACGTCCGGCTTCACGGCGTCTCGCACCATGTTGGAGACCTGCAGGGCGCACGCATCCGCGTCCTCGACGCCCGGCATGGCGCCGTCGTCGGCGACGCCAACGTAGACCGTGCCGCCGCCGCAATTCGCAAAGGCGACGATCTCCTTCTTGATGCCGTCCTGCGCAACGGCCTTCAGCTCGACTGTCTCTGTTTCCTGGAATTACATGCTGTCCGCCTTCCGATTCTATTCTACCCATATTCTAACCATTTTGCTAACCATGATGGTTAGCAAAATGGTTAGAAATGACGACTTTACCGTGTCGCTCGTTGGGATTGTGCCAAGGACGTTCGCCATGCCGGACGAAAGCGCGTCCAGTTCTCTAGTCGAACGAGACGAGCTCAAGGAGAACCTGCTTCTTGCAAAGTAGATTTTGAGCGTTGCGCCCTGTTGCATGGCGTTATAAGGCACCTGGATCGCTGCCAGAATGCCCATATTTCGAAAGTGCGGGGAAAAATAAGCAGCCCCCGACCACAACCCGATTTTTGCGAACAAAACTGCAGGTCGCTGAAGCGTAAAACCAGGGTCTGGTCGCCAGATCTCGGTTTTCCCCGCACTTCCGGAATCGCAAAACGGAAGTCCGCGGCAAATTCCCAAACCCCCGAGCACACCGCCCTTTTCAAGCAAAGAAATCGCAAGTAGAGGCTTTGCCGACTTCTCTCGTGCATGGCATGCTCTGAATTTGCCGCATACTACCGGATACAGCCCCTCTCTAGGGGGTTGATTTCCGATCTCAGCCGAACACATTAAGCGAATAGGCCGTTCCCGCAGCTAGCCGAACGCCCCCGCGGCCCCATCCGGGACCCGGGGGCGGCATTTTCCCAGTTGAAGGAACGGTGGAGATGTGTTTCGATGGG
>DBFABM010000039.1:0-9784 GCA_048194085.1 Collinsella aerofaciens | reverse complement strand
AGCCGGAAAGCACTTAATGTGCTTTCCGAGCGAGCCCAGGACCTGACCGAGCGAAAAACTTACCCGCCTCGCCCGGCCAGGTCCGATGAGCTACGTTAACGAGCCGCCAAGATGGCGTCGATGAGCGTCAGTACGCCCCCGTCGTTGTTGCTCGGAATGCGCCACTTGGCGTGCGCGTTCATGTGCTCCTCGGCATTGTCCACGATAAAGCTGTGACCGACGCGCTCCAGCATGGGGATGTCGTTGTAGGTGTCGCCCACGGCGGCAGCATCGGCAATATCGATGCCCAGGTGCTCGCACAGGTGAGCGACGCCGGCGCCCTTGTCGACGCCCAGGTTCATAAAGTCGATCCACTCGCGCCCAGCGTTGGTGACGTAGAGTTTGTCCGAGAACTCGGGGCTATAGGTCTCGCGGAAAGCGGGCTCGGCGTCGTAGCCGGGGAAGAAGACCGAAATCTTGTTGGACTCGAAATCAATGCCATCAAAGCTGTCGACGTAGTTGATTGTGTTGTAGTAGACGCTGATCTCGTCGTGGTATTGATGGTCGCGGGCAAGCACGTAGAACTCGTCGAAGCAGCAAAGGACGGGGACAGCGCGAGGATCTTCCGAGGCACGGCTCAAGACCTGCTGATACAGCTCCACGTCGATAGTGCTCTTATAGATATAGCTGCCGCGATAGATCACGCACGCTCCGTTGTCGGGACAAAAAGCAAGGCGGTTTTTGATGCCCTCGAACATCTCCTCGAGCTTGGGGGCGGGACGTCCGCTGGCGGGGCAGAATACGATGCCGGCGTCGGCGAGCTTGTCCAGGCGCTCATCAAGACCCTGGGGCAGCACACGCTCGTCGGTCAGCAGCGTCTTGTCCATATCGACGGCGAGAATCTTAATGTTGCCGATGTTGGCGTCCGATTCGTAAGTTTGCATAAAAGCGAGCCTTTCGTTTCGAGATTGTTTCAGACGTTATAACCATCAATTCGTAGTCGGGCGTATTTTCGCAGGAACGGAGCGTATTTGCACCACGCTTCACAAAGTAATGAAAAAACTTTTCAGAAATTTGAATTTGTCGCTTGTGCTGCGGGCACTTTAGCGTAATATAGCGATCATCGAAAACGGAGAGGGAAAAACAACCGCTTACCGAGGAAAAGGTACCGTTTACGATATTAGAATTGCGCCCGGCGATAGGTGAAAGGAGAGGCAGATGCAGTTCGTAACGATCATCACCACTGCAGACAATGCCATCCGACGCCAGCGCGCAATTTCCCGACGACGATAACAATCGTCTCTGTCCGCATGGGGCGAATTGCCTCAACAGAGTCATTTTGAGGTCGTTGGGTTTTAGCACGACATTGCTGCATGTTTCTAGGGCATGTATGTGCTGATTTTTGCTATTTAACCTGATATTGCACGGTATATGACCTTGAAATGACTTGCAACTGACCGTTGTTCTAACTAGCTACCAAGGGCGAAAGGAAACAGCCATGAGCAAGGAAAAAGTCGTTCTCGCATATTCCGGTGGTCTTGATACATCCGTATGTGTCAAGTGGCTCCAGGACGAGAAGAATCTCGATGTCGTTTGTGTCTGCGGCAACGTGGGCCAGGAAGAGACCGGACTGGATGCCAAGAAGCAGAAGGCGCTCGACCTGGGCGTTCTCGATTGCCAGGTGCTCGACCTGCGCGACGAGTTCTCCGATGAGTTCCTGACCAAAGCCATCGCAGCAAACTCCATGTACGAGAACAAGTATCCGCTGCTCTCCGCCCTGTCTCGCCCGCTGCTTGCCAAGAAGCTTGTTGAGGTCGCCCACGAGTTTGGCGCGACCTACGTCGCCCACGGCTGCACCGGCAAGGGTAACGACCAGGTCCGTTTTGAGGCCGCCGTCAAGGCCCTCGACCCCGAGCTCAAGGTTATCGCCCCGGTTCGCGAGTGGGACCTGAAGTGCCGTCCCGACGAGGTCGCCTATGCCCACGCCCACAACGTGCCGGTCCCCGAGGGTGCCAACGACAACCCCTACTCTATCGACGACAACCTGTGGGGTCGTGCCATTGAGTGCGGTCACCTGGAGGATCCCTGGAACGAGCCGCTCGACGACGCTTGGGTTATGACCAAGAACCCCGAGGACACGCCGGATACCCCGACCTACACCGAGATTGAGTTTGAGGCCGGCAAGCCCGTCGGCGTCGACGGCAAGAAGATGAAACTCTCCGAGATCGTCATCGCCCTCAACAAGATCTCCGGCGACAATGGCTTTGGCCGTCTCGATCTGGTCGAGGATCGCCTGGTGGGCCTTAAGAGCCGCGAGTGCTACGAGGTTCCCGGCGCCCTGACGCTCATCACCGCCCACAAGGCGCTCGAGGACATCTGCGTCGAGGGCGACCTGCTCAAGACCAAGATCAAGCTCGAGCAGGATTGGGCCACCGCCGTGTACAACGGCCAGTGGTACAGCCCGCTCAAAAACGCGCTCGATGCCTTTATGGCCGATACCCAGAAGTTCGTGACCGGCACCGTCCGTCTGAAGTTCTTTAAGGGCAACTGCCATGTCGTCGGCCGCAAGAGCCCCTTCAGCCTCTACGACTACGGTCTGGCTACCTACGACCGCGACACCACGTTTGACGAGAAGGCCAGCGCCGGCTTTATCGAGATCGATACGCTGTCGCTCAAGACGTGGGCAAAGGTCCAGGGCCCCAGCTCTGCTGCCGCCCAGGCCTAGCGCCTCCTTCCCTTGGTATCCGCGCGGCCCATCCGCGTGATACATAACGGGCGCACGGGGTCCCTACCTTTCGTTATGCTTGCTGACACTTCTTAACATCGGTGGCCCCTACGTTCCGCCCGCATATATGATGCCGCGTCTGCGGCTGAGTCCGAGCCCCGCCGGGGTTGTCCGGCGGGGCTCCTTCTATCAATTTGGCGGCTCTGTGCCTATATATATGAGGAGTATCCATTATGTTCAATGCTTTCGCGCATGCTTTACTTGCCCTCGCGCCCGAGTTCGATGCTGCAAAGGTCGAGGACGTTCCTATGAGCCTAAAGGCCTGGATCGATGGTTCGCAGGGCAACATCCGGAGGGAGACGTTGGGTGCCAAGTGCATGGCGCGTCACTTCTTTGCAAATTAGCTACATGGCTCCGCTCACGGTGGGGAATGTGTAAAACTAGCGGTTGAAAAATCGCTTTAGCGATATGGCGCATTGCTTTGGGCGCTTGTTTTGGTATTTGGAGAAAGGGGACGGTTCCATGGCTCTTTGGGGTGGTCGTTTTGAGGCAGGCGTGGCCGAGGTCACGCAGGAGTTTGGCGCGTCGCTGCCGGTCGACAAACATCTCTATAAACAGGATATCGCCGGCTCTAAGGCGCATGCCAAAATGCTGGCGGCCCAGGGCATCATCAGTGCCGAGGACGAGCAGGCGATTGCCGAGGGTCTGACCGGAATCGAACAGGATATCGATGCCGGCAACTTCACCTTCGACATCAACGACGAGGACATTCATATGTCCATCGAGAGCGAGCTGACGCGTCGCATCGGCGAGGCTGGCAAGCGCTTGCATACCGGACGTTCGCGCAACGACCAGGTGGCGACCGACACGCGCCTGGGCGTCAAGGCGCTGGCCAAGGAGCTCATGGAGGCCAATCTAGAGCTGCGCCATGTGCTGGTGGATGCGGCTAAGAAGTACGACAAGGTGATTTTGCCGGGCTACACGCACATGCAGCACGCTCAGCCCGTGCTGCTGTCGCATCATCTGCTGGCGTATTCTTGGATGTTCGCGCGCGACTTTACACGCCTGAAGGCCGCCTTTGATGCCGCCGACAACTGCCCGCTGGGTGCTGCCGCGCTTGCCGGTACGAGCTATCCGCTCGATCGTCAGATGACGGCTGCCGAACTTGGCTTTGCGGGCGTGATCCCCAATTCGCTCGATGCTGTTTCCGACCGTGATTTCCTGCTCGATTTGCATTACGCCGGTTCCGTCATGGCCATGCACCTGTCGCGTCTTTCCGAGGAGATCGTGCTGTGGTCGAGCTCCGAATTTGGCTTTATCACGCTTTCAGACTCCTACTCCACCGGCTCGTCTATCATGCCGCAGAAGAAGAACCCCGACTTTGCCGAGCTTATCCGCGGCAAGAGCGGTCGCGTGTACGGCAACCTGGTGCAGCTGCTGGTAACCATGAAGGGCTTGCCGCTTGCTTATAACAAGGACTTGCAGGAGGACAAGGAGGGCGCGCTCGATACCGCCCATACGCTCATGCAGTGCCTGTCCGTTATGGCCGGAATGATTTCGACTTGGACCGTCAACGAGGATGCCATGGCGCGCGAGTGCGGCGTGGGGCACCTTGCCGCCACCGATGTTGCCGATTACCTGGCTAAGCGTGGTCTGCCGTTCCGCGAGGCACATGCCGTGGTGGGCCATCTGGTCCTGATGTGCGAGAAGCGCGGCTGCAATCTTGAGGACCTGCCGTTTGAGGTGTTCCAGGAGGCAAGCCCGCTCTTTGAGCGCGACATTACCGAGGCGCTCGACATCCCGTCGATTGTCGCCGCGCGCACGACCGAGGGCGGCACCGCCCCTGCCGCCGTTGCCGTGCAGCTTGATCGCGCCGAGGCACAGCTCGTGGCTGACGAGGGTGTGTTTGGGTCACTGACTAAGGTCGTCGAGATGGGCCACGGGGTAAAGTAGGGATTTGGCTGAAGCTGTTTTGGCCATTTATTGATAAATCGTTTTCACTTTACGGGCGCCTGCTGATGTGGGCGCCCGTATTTTGTTGCTATGGGGGAGGGGCTTGTCGAGAACTTCTGTAGGACCTTTGGGCAGGTTGTGAAGGGGTTACGTTCGCGGGCGGCAACCGACCGCCTGCTCTGTTCGATGCGGTTGATGGGCGGTCGGATGGTACTCTAATCGGGCTTCGAAACAGAAGTGACACATATGGAGCGCTTTAATAAATTGCAACGTTTCAATAAACAGCTTTTTGTTTAACTGCAGCTAAAACTCTGTTACGATGCAGTCCAGGCGGGTGCCGGAATGGGACTTGGGCACGCGCGAACCTACTTGAAAGGCTACTTTTATGGCTATCGAGAAGACCTTCATCATGATTAAGCCCGACGCCGTGCGCGACCGCAAGATCGGCGAGATCGTTGCTCGCATTGAGCGCAGCGGCCTTGTCATCGAGCGCATGGAGATGACCACGCTCGAGCGCGCTACCGTCGAGGAGCACTACGCCCATCTGGCCGACAAGCCCTTCTTTGGCGGTCTCTGCGACTTTATGACGAGCGGTCCGGTCGTCAAGATGGTCGTTTCCGGTCTCTCCGCTGTTGCTAAGATGCGCACCCTCATGGGCGCTACCAACCCGCTTGACGCTGCCCCCGGCACCATCCGCGGCGACTTCGCTGTCGATGTCAACGCCAACGTGATCCACGGCTCCGACTGCCTGGAGAACGCCGAGATCGAGATCAAGCGCTTCTTTGGCTAAACCAGCTTTGACTCCTTAAAGCTGTTAGCGTGTGGCTTGGGCGCCGCGGAACTCCATCCGCGGCGCCCTTTTATTCCAAAATCTATGAAGGGGCCCGCTCGGACATGTGTTCCGAGCGGGCCCCTGCTGTTAGCTTATGGCACTGATTAGTTTAGGCTTCGTCGACAACCTTAAGGCCGCGCGTGTGGTCGATCTCGTTGAGAAGGTTAACGCGGCGCTCGTGACGACCGCCCTCAAACTCGGCGTCGAGCCACTCGTCGACAATCATCTTGGCGAGCTCGGAGCCCACGACGCGGGCGCCAAAGGCGAGCACGTTGGTATTGTTGTGCATGCGGGAGAGCTTGGCGCTGAAGGGCTCGGAGCACACAACGGCGCGTACGCCCTCGACCTTGTTGGCAGCCAGGCTAATCCCGACACCGGTGCCACAGATGAGGATGCCCAGGTCGACGTCGCCGTTGGCAACGGCCTTACCCACCTTGTAGCCGGCGATGGGGTAGTCAAAGCTCTCGGAGGTGTCGGTGCCAAAGTTCACGACCTCGCAGCCGCGCTCCTTCAGGTGCTCGGAAATGGTATTCTTGAGCTCGACGGCGGCGTGGTCGTTACCGATACCGATCTTCATGGATGGTTCCTCTCTGGTCTGTGCGGCGCAAATGCTAAAGGTGTTTACCGCGTTCGACTGCATGATAGCGCGACTTTTGCGTAAGCGCTCGGGCGTTTTTTGGTCAAACGCTTTAGCAGGCAACAAGACTGGCTTCTCGTGAATGAATGTTGTCAGTTTGCGCTTGAGCGCCGTCTGCCGGAACCATGGTTGCGGTTTTTGATGCATTGTTATCAAATAAAGGAGCTAACTTTTTTGAGAGCCCAGCCCGTTATGCAAGCAGGAGATACCTATGCCCACCGATTCCATCCGTGATGCCGCGTTTTGTGATGTTTTGAACCGCGAACTTGTCTGCGCGCTCGGCTGCACCGAGCCCATTGCCGTTGCCTATGCAGCGGCGCTGGCGAGTCAGACGCTCGGTTGCGAACCCGATCATATGGATGTTGCCTGCTCGGGCAACATCATCAAGAACGTTAAGAGCGTGACCGTGCCCAACTCGGGCGGTATGCACGGTATTGAGGCCGCGGCCGTGCTGGGTGCCGTGGGCGGCGACGCTAAGAGCGCGCTCGAGGTGCTCGAGAGCGTTAACGATGAAGACCGCGCTCGCGTGGCCGAGCTCCTCGCCGACGCCGGCTACTGCGATGTGTCGCTTGTCGAAGGTGTGCCCAACCTCTACATCAAGGTGACTGCGACGGCCGGGGGCCATACCGCGGTCGTCGAGATTACCGATCACCACACTAATGTCACGTGCCATACGCTCGATGGTATTCCGGTATGCGGCAAGTCGGCGGGGGAGTGTGCCGCCTGCGCCGAGCGCGTGGTGGCCGAGCGTGCGGCGGATAAGGCCGATACCCCTATGAGCATTGAGTCCATCATCGACTTTATCGAGGACGGTGACATTGAGGACGCCCGCGCTGCCGTTGAGCGTCAGATTGAGCTGAATGGCGCAATCAGTGCCGAGGGCCTTGCGCACGCTTGGGGCGCCGAGGTTGGTCGTACGCTGCTGGGTGCTCGTGCCGATGACGTCGCCTGCCGTGCCCGTGCCCGTGCGGCCGCCGGGTCCGACGCCCGCATGAACGGCTGCGCGCTGCCGGTCGCCATTGTGTGCGGCTCGGGCAATCAGGGCATTACCTGCGCATTGCCCGTCATGGAGTATGCCGAGTACCTGCGTTGCGACCACGAGCGCCTGGTGCGCGCCGTGATGCTGTCCGATCTTATCGCCGTGCATATCAAGAGCTATATTGGTGCACTCTCGGCGTTTTGCGGTGCTATTTGCGCCGCGTGCGGCGCCGGCGCCGCGATTACCTGGCTGTGCGGTGGCACGCGCGAGCAGATTGGCGCGACGGTCTCGAATACGCTCGGCAACGTTGGCGGCATCGTGTGCGACGGCGCCAAGGCGAGCTGTGCCGCCAAGATCTCGGCTGCCGTCGATGCGGCGATTCTGGGCCATGATATGGCCATGCAGGGTCGCGGCTTCCGTGCCGGCGAGGGCTTGATCCAGGATACCGTCGAGCAGACGATTGCCAGCATGGGTTATGTGGGCCGTGTCGGTATGAAAGATACCGACGTCGAGATCCTCAACATCATGATCGGCAAAACCCAAGTGTGCTAGGACAGTTCGTCGGCTATTTGGTGCTCGTAGAAGGCTTCTACTACGGCGTTAAAGTCGCGGGCGAAGTCTTCCATGGTGCCGCGCCAGGTGGCTCGGCTGGGCTTGCCCTGGCCCACAAAGGCGGTTTGGATGCCGCAATCGGGGGACGGGAAGTCGCGCTTGGGATCGTTGCCCACCATAAGGACCTCGTGCGGCTCGAGCCCCATCACCTCAAGCTGTTCTAGATAGTAGGTGGCATCGGGCTTGCAGCGGGTGGCGTTTCCCATGTGCGTGACGAGCTCAAAGGGGGCGTCGGCCAGGTCGCCCCAACCCATGCGGCACTCGATGGCTCCCTGGGGAAAGCTGGGGTTGGTAAAGAGCGCGCAGCGCAGCCCTGCGTCCTGTACGGCCTGGAGCGCGGCGTGTGCGCCCGGCATGGCGTGGGCGTTGATGACATCGTCGTTCTTGTACGGAAGAACTTCGCGCTCGTAGTAGGTAAACGCCTCGTAGATGAGTGGGTCCGAGAGGCAGATGCCGCACCTGCGCTCGACCTCGGTGCGATAAAACTCAAGATTGGTGCGATTGTCCGTGCCGCTGCGACGATTGGCGTTGAGATCGACCAGGATGGTGCCGAGGCGTGCCATCGTGCCACCGCGGCTGCGGCGCCCGATATCAGCGAGCATCGATGAGACATCCTTAAAATAGCGAAGGATGAACGCGTTGAGGTTGATGCTAAGAAGCGTCTCGTCCATATCGAAAACGACTGCTTTGAGCACGCGGGCACCTTTCTCGTAAATTTGATCTAGAGTCGTTGGCTCCGGATACTTTACCCCAAAGCCAAATGCCTGGCTGGTTATCGTCAAGTTGTGGAGACGTGTGTTCATAAGATTACGAAAAAGTCTCCACACGAGTAAAAAATCGCAGTTCACGCTTGAAATCGAACTCATTTCCCCGTAACCTATACGAACGTGATTGCATAAGCGTCACATTAGTATCTGTCGGCTCCCGAGTGTTCCTAAACGTTGTGTGCTTGTCGCACCCTTCTGTAGGTCCTAGCAATCGGGGCCCCGTAGTTCGAAAGGGGTCCACCTTTGAGTGAGATTCAGAACTCGTCCATTTTCTCTCTTGACGATGTCAATGAGGAGGAGATGAACAACCTCATCGACGGTACGATTACCGACTTTGATGAGGGCGATCTCGTTAACGGCACTGTCGTTAAGATCGAGCATGACGAGGTGCTCGTTGACATCGGATTCAAGTCCGAGGGCGTTATCCCGGTCCGCGAGCTGTCCATCCGCAAGGACGCTAACCCTGCAGACATCGTTGCACTCGGTGATCCCATCGAGGCTCTGGTTCTCCAGAAGGAGGACAAGGACGGTCGTCTGGTCCTGTCCAAGAAGCGTGCCGAGTACGAGCGTGCTTGGAACCGCATCGAGGAGAAGTTCAACTCCGGCGAGAACGTCGAGGGCGAGGTTATCGAGGTTGTCAAGGGCGGCCTGATTCTCGACATCGGCCTGCGTGGCTTCCTGCCCGCTTCCCTCGTCGACCTCCGTCGCGTCAAGGACCTCACTTCCTACATGGGCACCCGCATCGAGGCCCGCGTCATCGAGATGGACCGCAACCGCAACAACGTCGTCCTCTCCCGTCGCGTCGTGCTCGAGGAGTCCCGTAAAGCCGAGCGCTCCGAGATCCTGTCCAAGCTCAAGTCTGGCATGCGTCTCCAGGGCACCGTTTCCTCCATCGTCGACTTCGGCGCCTTCGTCGACCTCGGCGGTATCGACGGCCTCATCCACATCTCCGAGCTCTCCTGGAACCACGTCAACCATCCTTCCGAGGTTGTCAAGGTCGGCCAGGAGGTCGAGGTCGAGGTTCTCGACGTCGATCTCAACCGCGAGCGCATCTCCCTGGGTCTCAAGCAGACCACCGAGGATCCGTGGCGCGCACTGGTCAAGAAGTACCCCGTCGGCGCTATCGTCGAGGGCACTGTGACCAAGCTTGTCCCGTTCGGCGCTTTCGTCGACCTGGGCGAGGGTATCGAGGGCCTGGTGCACATCTCCGAGATGGCTATGCGCCACATCGACACCCCGGCGCAGGTCGTCAAGCCTGGCCAGGACGTCAAGGTGAAGGTCATGGAGATCAGCCCCGAGC
>DBFABM010000050.1:0-8555 GCA_048194085.1 Collinsella aerofaciens | reverse complement strand
GGGCTGGCTTTGCGTTACGGCGCAAAAGCGGTGAAGTAGTGCAACCGTAACATTTGGAACAGTGAAGAGCATGGCATGGTTTGCCTGCTGGAAAGCAGAATGAGGAGAACAGGAAGGAATCTATGAAATACAAAATCGAGAAAAACACCGTGCAGGAGACGCTGATCCTCTCGCTGTATTCCCGGAAGCTGTGCACCGAGCTGTATCCGAACCTTTACCAAGACGAAACAGCGGTGCATCTGATCGACCAGATCAACTACGACTTTTCAGAGGCAGAGAAAAATTCCCGCAGCCTGATGCAGCGTTTCGGTGCGTTGGAGGTGGCCATGCGGCAGAATGACCTTGCCTTTGAGGTACGGGCGTACCTGAAAACGCACCCCTGTGCGGCAGTGGTCAATCTGGGCTGCGGGCTGGACAACACCGGCAGAGCCTGCGACAACGGCAGATGCAAGATCTACAATCTGGACTTCCCCGATGTTATTGCCTTGCGGCAGCAGCTGCTGCCTGCCGGGGAGCGGGAGCAAAACATCCCCTGCGACCTGAAAGACCCCGCATGGTTTGCCAAGATCGATGCCTCCGGCGGGGCGGTGTTTTTTGCCTCCGGGGTGTTCTATTACTTCCTGACCCAGCAGGTCAAGGCGCTGGTGCAGGGGATGGCAGATGCTTTTCCCGGCGGAGTGCTGGTCTTTGATGCTGCCAACCGTACGGCGGTGAAGATGATCGCCAAAACGTGGCTCAGGACGGCGAAAATCAAGGATGTGGGGGCATATTTCGCGGTTTCGGATGCGAAAAGCGAGCTTTCCCCATGGGACAACCGTTTGCAAGTATCCAGCAGGGGCTATATGATGGGGTACAACGATTTGAAAGATCCTTCTGTCAGCGGCTTTTTCCGGTTTCTCGCAAGGGTCGGTGACAACGGGATGAAAATGCAAATCGTGAAAATAACATTTTGAGAGGCAAAAATGCAAAAGACGAGCACTTCTTGCCGCCCAATTGGCAAGAAGCGCTCGTCTTTTCTTAACGCGTTGTATGGCGGAGAGAGCGCAAGTTACGCGAGCGCCCTTCTTGCCAGCTCGGCCGCGCCAAGGATTCCTTGGTCGCCGCCGCAGCCCGGGGCGCAGATGTAGCTCTCTATGTCCTTAAGCTCGGCGGTCTGGATGTAGCCACCCAGATATTCGAGGGTCTTCTTGCGGACGATGCCGTAGAGCTGCTCCTGGTGCATCACGCCGCCGCCGAGGACGATACGGCGAGGCGAGTACATGAGCACGAGGTTCGCGCACATCTGCCCCAGATAATCCCCCTCGAGCGCCCACACCTCAGCGTTGTCCGCGAGCTCGGCCGCGGGCTTTCCCCAGCGCGCGGCGATGGCGGGGCCGGAGGCGAGGCCCTCGAGACAGCTCGCGTGGCTCGGGCAGACGCAGCGTCCCTCCTCGGTGGGACGGGTCCTTACCAGCATGTGGCCGGCCTCGGGGTGCAGCATGCCGTGAAGGAGCCTGCCCGCGCACATGACGCCCGCGCCCACGCCGGTGCCGATGGTCACGTAGACGGCGTCCTCGAGCCCCTTGCAGCAGCCGAAGACTACTTCGCCGAGGCAGGCAACGTTCACGTCCGTGTCGTAGGCCACCGGAATCCCGAGGGCGTCGGCGAACGCGGCGCGAAGACCATAGCCTCGCCACGCGAGCTTGGGCGTCTGAAGGATGGAACCGTAGCGCTCATCGTTGGGGTCGACGCAGGTCGGGCCGAAGGCGCCGATGCCCAACGCGTTCACATCACGGGCGGTGAACCACTCGACCATTTGTGGGACGGTCTCGGCGGGCATAAGCGTCGGGGTCTCCATACGGTCGAGGACCTCGCCGTCGCCGGACACCACGGCACAGACCATCTTGGTCCCGCCGGCCTCGAGGGCGCCGAGCCTCATTTGCTTTTCGCTCATGTGATCCTCCTTACAAAGGGACGCCCGCAGTCATGGTCAACCGCGGGCGCCCATAACGTTGGCTTGTTTCGAGGCGACCCTACCTGGGCACGCGGTCCTGCCTTGCGGCAAACGGGGCGAGCACGGCGTGCGGCTCGCTTTGGTACCAGTAGGCGACGGTGGAGATGTCGTCCTCGCGCTCGTAGAGCTTGATGTCGTCGTTGCCGAGGTCCTGGAACGTCACGCGCAGGTCCTCCTTGAACGAGATCGGGTCGGGAAGGTGCCACCTGTAGAGGCCATGCCTGGGCAGCGCGTCGTCGTTGGTCGCGAGCATCGGGTTCGGGTTCGGCTTGCCCGCGCTGAAGCGGTCGCGCGTGGCGTCGCGCGTCGAGCGGTACGGGTAGCCGGCGAACAGCGTGTTGAAGCACTGCGCCTCGGGCAGCGCGTGGGGCGGCCTGTCGAGGAAGGCCCAGGCACCGCCGAAGTAGTCCTCGGCTCCCGTCGAGGTGACCGTGGGGAACTCCTCGTCGCCGTCGAGGAAGAACTTCATCTCGCCCTCGCCCCACCAATAGCGCTCCAGGGCGCACAGGGCCATGTAGGTGCCGACGTAGTAGCCCTTACCGCGCACGCCGTCGAGCACGGTGTAGTCGACGCCCCTGCGGGTGCTGCGCTCGCGGTTAAAACGGGCGTGGAAGTACATGGCGTCGTCCGGCACGTCGGTGAGCGCGTAGTTGAACGTGTAGAAGATGTACTTAATGAACCCGGGGTGCTCGCTCGTAAGCGTGACCTTGGCGTGCTTCCTGAAAGGCATCTCGAAGTAGCAGTTCATGCCGCCCGTCGGGTTCACGCAGATGGGCATCGAGTTGACGATGGCGCGCTCACCGAAGCCGTTGCAGAAGAAGTCGCCGACAGGGCACTCGACCGAGGGGGTCTCCTCGTCGTCCCAGTAGAAGCGCAGCACGAGGTCGCGCATGACGAAGCTGCCGGCGGCGGTCTTGTCGGGGACGGTCATCCAGATGTGGCGGATGATGCCGGGGCCCTCGATGTCCGCGAGCGTGATGGTCTCGCCGGACTCAAGGGGCACGCAGCACGAGCCCTTGCGGCCGACGCCGAGGTGGCTGGCCGACATGGCGGCACGGCCCTTCTCGCCCGTGATGTTCTCGGGGGTGATGGCGCGGCTTTCCTCACCGCCGTGCATCCACACGTCCTTAAGGAACTCTCTCATCGTCGACCTCCTCTATTCGTCGTCTTCGCACTCGGCGGAACTGGCACCGTTCACGTAGACGATCTGCTGGCGCGCCTCGTCGACGAGGGCGTCGAAGTCGAGTTTCTCGTCGGGGCGCGCGAGCGCGACCGTCATGGCGAGCGGGAGGTTGACACCCGCGATCACGTGGATCCGGTCGGAGGCGAAGCGGGAGAAGCGCTGGTTCACGCTGCCGCCGAGCGCGTCGGTGAGGACGACGACCTCGTCAGTGCCCGAAAGAGCCGCCTCGACCGCCGCGTCGAGCCCCTCGCCGTTGTCGTTCACGTAGGCGCACACGGCGTTGACGGCGTCGCTCTTACCCGTAAGGAACTCGAGGGTGTCCTTGAAGCCCTGGGCGAGAAGGGAATGGCTCGCCACAACTATCTTTCTCATTGATTCACCAATCTCTTGGGTCGAAGCTAAGCGAGGATGCCAGCGGCGGAGGCGACCATCGCGAGGACGATCACCACGAGGATGAGGACCGTCATGCTCGCGTTCTTCTTGGTAAGAAGGTAATACGCGCTTCCCGTGATGACGGCGGGGATCATGGCAGGCAGGATCTTGTCGAGCAGCGGCTGAATCTCCATCGAGACGTCGCCGAAGCTGAAGCTAATCGGGCAGGTGACGCCGATGACCGAGGCGATGAGGCAGCCGACCACGGTGAGGCCGAGCACGGAGGCGGCGGCAGTGAGGTTGGGAAGCTTCTCGCTGAAGTCGGTGACGAGCTTCACGCCCTGCTTGTAGCCGAACTCGAGGGCGTGCATGCGGACCCAGAAGATGGCCAGGATGAGCGCGAACCAGATGCCGGCTCCCACGGGGTTGCCCTCGATGGCCATGTAGGCGGCGATGGAGCCCATGATGGTCGGGATCATGGTCATGAGCAGGGAGTCGCCGACGCCGGCGAGCGGTCCCATGGTGCCGATCTTCAGGTCTTGGACGGCGTCCGCCGCCGCTAGGCCGTCGCGTTCCTCCATGGCCACGCAGGCGCCAAGGATGATGGCGGCGAGCCAAGGCTGGGTATTGTAGTAGCGGAAGTGGTTGTTGAGCGCTTGCTTATAGTCCTCGTCGTTCGTGTAGATCTTCCTCAGGACCGGCGAGAGGGCGTAGGCGACTGAGGCGCCCTGCTGGGTCTGGTAGTTGAAGGTGCACACGCTCATGAGCCAGCGCCAGTTCGCGTTGCGCAGATCCTTCTTGGTGACCTTGTAGCCGGAGGGCTTGCCCTCGGCGACGGCGGTGATGTTCTCGTTTTCCATGGTTACTCATCCTCTCCGATGAAGGCGTCTGCGGAAGCGTGGGCGGCGAGCTCGGTGTCCCTCTCGGCACGCTGGTAGAACGCGATCGCGAGGGCAACGCCGACGATGGCGGCGCCGATGATGGGCACGTTCAGGAAGGCCGAGAGGAAGAAGCCGACGAGCAGGTACTGGAAGTACTTGCCGGTGGGCATGTAGCGGAGCAGCATGGCGATACCGATGGCCGGGAGCATCTTGCCGGCGAGGGTGAGGCCGGAGAGGAACCACTGAGGCATGACCTCGAGGAGCCAGTTGACGGCGGGCTGGCCGAGGGTCACGGAGACAAAGACGGGCAGGGCGGCGCACAGGCCGAAGAGCACGGGGCAGACCCACAGGATGGCGTTCATCTGCTTGAACTTGCCCTCGTCGCAGAACTTCTGGGACTTCTCGACGACGAAGCCGTTGAGGATCTTGACGATGACGTCGAGCTGGATGCCGAGCATACCGACCGGCAGGCCGATGGCGAGGCCCGTGTCCGCGCCCAGGGTCACGCCGTAGGCGGTGGCGATGATGGCCATCGTGCCGTAGTCGGGAATCGACGAGCCGCCGAAGCCCGCGACGCCGAGCTGCATGAGCTGGATGGTGCCGCCGATGACGAGGCCGGTCTGCCAGTCGCCCATGACGACGCCGGTGATAAGGCCCCAGAAGACGGCATAGTTGACGAAGATCATCGGGATGCCGTAGTAGTCCACGTGCTTGATGAAGGCCAGCAGGGTCAAAAGGACGACCTGCAGGATAGTGAAGTTGACCATGATCCCTCCTTAGATGAGGTCGGCGACGGAGACGGGCTTGTCGGCGGGCACGAACTGTGCCGTCACCTTGACGCCGCGGGCGATGAGCGCCTTGTAGCTCTGGACGTTCTCGGCGGAGGCATAGGCGCGCTGGGTGAGCTGGACGCCGCCCTCCTTGACAAGAGAGCCGCCGACGATCAGCGACGGGAGCTCGATGCCCGACTCGACCAGGTGAAGGATCGTCTCGGGCTCCTTGGCGATGACAAAGACCTTCTCGCGGTCGTACTTGCCCGCCGCGAAGTTCTTGAGCGCGGTCTGCTCGGAGATGATCGAGACGGCCATGCCCGCGGGGCGCGCCATCCTCATGGTGGACTTCAGGACCTCGTCGCCGGCGACCTTGTCGTCGATGACCATGACTCGGGTCGCGCCCGACACCGGGGCCCACTGCGTCACGATGATGCCGTGAAGCAGGCGATTGTCGATTCGTGCCATAACAACACTCATGTTTGCTCCTATCAAATGAAGTTTTACGTTCGGTACTGCCTCGGCGCTATCCGGATTCGCGCCGGGCAAGGGGTTATCGGATTATTGAGGACGCGCGGTCGGCTTGCGGCGGCGCGGGGAAGGTCACTCGTCGAGCAGGAGGTCCGAGGAGCCGAGGCGCTCTTCTCGCGCCGGGGCGGTGCTCACGCTTATGTAGTCGAAGACATATGCGATCTCGCTTACGGGAACCTCTACGCGATAGCGCGTCGAGATGCTCGAGAAGCTCTGCCTGAAGGACTCGATGAAATCGGCGCGTTCCTCCTCGAAGCGGTCCTGGCCAACGTAGGTCTCAATGGGGTTTCTGGTAACAAGGCGCTCGACGAGACAGCAGAGGTGGACGTAGAGCCCAATGATGGCGTTGCTGCCGATCTTCTCGCCTGTCCTGCGCTGAAGCTCGTGCACGGCGCTCTCGATCTCGTGGAATAGCCGCTCCGGGTCGAGGATGGTGATGGAGCGGATGACGTTCTGCAGCGTCATGTTCGAGAGCAGCTTCTCGTGGAAAGAAGAGAGCTCGGAAGCGTCAAGCCACCTGCCGAACACGGCATCGACCTTAGAGGCGGACGCCGTCGACATGATGTCCTCGAGGGCGACGAAGGGGACGGAGGCGACCCCGGGGTCTCCCGTGCCGATGACGGCGCAGACGCGGTGCTCGGAGAAAACGGCGTCGTTCGACCCGTTCGCGACGAGCTGCTTGAAGGGCCTCGTGAGCAGGCGCGCGCCTATGGTGCGCGGGAGGCTCTGCGAGACGAGCTGGCGTATCCTCTCCGCGGCGTCGACCCCGGACTCGGAGCAGAAGACGATGGCGTCCTCACGGTTGACGCGCTCGATCACCTTGCAGTGCGTCACGCACGCGGCGGTCGCATCGCCAAGAACCTCGGCGATGGACTTGCCGCCGAGCAGCCCGACCCCGATCTCGAGCGCAAGACCGGTAGAGACGTTGTTCACCACGCCGATAGTGGAGTCGGTAACGTTCTCGAGGGCCTTATAGGCCTCCTCCAAGGAGCCCATGTCGACGAGGAACACGACCCCGGTGCAGTAGGAATGGCGGTCGACGAGGCGCTGGAGCGGACCGACGATGTCCTTCAGCTGCTGGTCGTAGGGCATGTCGACAGCCTCGTACACATGCATGCCGAGCATACGGTTCGCCGCGTCGGCGATGCTCGTCGCCGTTGAGTAGCCGTGGGACAAGATGACGCAGAGCGTCCGAAGGGCCTTCGCATCGCGAGACTCCGATGCGACGCACAGCGTCAGAAGCGTCTTCGTGAAGTGATCGAGCGAGATTCCCAGCGCCCCTTCCACGTCTGCGGCGACCTGATCGGAGACACTCGAGGCAAACGGCAATTCGGAGGTCACGGCACCGAGGAGATGGGAGATTTGCTCCGCACAGGCAGACTTTCGCCTAGCCAGGCCGATACCCGGCCACAACTGCAGGCAAATCTCCTGGGCCAGTAGAAAAGCGACCTTCCTCGAAAGCTCGATGCCATAAGAAGAGCCTGCGTCGGCAAGGACCGCGCCCACGACGCGCTCGAAGGCGCGCGACCTCGAGGAGGCGACGCCGTGGTCGAAGATCAAGTGATCCTCAACGCCGCGCACAGCGGAGACAGCTTGCGAGACAAGCTCGGAGACAGAGAGCTCCCCGGCGCAGAATCGCTCATCAAGAGAGCACAGGGCATCGAGCGCCTGCTCGACCGGCCCTGTGCTCTCGGCGGCATCCAGGGACGCGTCAATCAGAACGCCATCGTCGGGCTGTTGATCGATCTGCGCGGAGGAGAGGAGCCCGCTGGGAAGAAGATACGGGCGAACGACGACGTAGTCGCCCTCGCGATTGAGGAACGCTTTGGCGCAGCAGTTCGTCACGCAGGCGCGCAAGCCGGCGATGTTATCGGAAAAGTCCGCGTTCACGAGACAACGGTATGCGCCGCGGCTGATCTTCACATCAGAACCGATTCGGCACCCCTCGCTGCGCAGGAAGCTCAAGATGAGATCCTCGCGCTCCTCGGGGGTCCGCTCCTTGAGTGAGGGGACGCGGGCACAGATGGGCATTTTGCTGTAGGCCGAGGAAACCTTCAGATCATCGGCGGAAAGCGTCGTCGAAAGAACGAGGCGAGCGCGCGGCGCATCCTGGGAGGCATCGAGCCCGAGGGCCGTCGCAAGGCAGTGTTCCATCGCAGAGGGAGAAAGTGCCTCGATGCCGTTGACAAAGACCACGCCCCCGCGCGATTTCGCGATCGACTCGTCAAGAAGTCCATTGAACGAGGCGGCGTCCGGGACCCCGGTGCAGTCGATGCGCAAATAGGAGGAGTCGCGGGACAGCAAGCCCTGGTTCTTGCCGTACTCGTACACAAGACGAGAAAGGAAAGACTTGCCGACACCCACGCCGCCGCTCAAGAGGATGGGCAGGCCGAACGGAGGGTACTGAACCGCAGCCTTGCACTGCTCGACAACGGAGCTGAGGCTCAGGTCAAAGCCCACGGCACGCGCGAAGTCACGGTGATCGGCGATTCCCGTCGCCTGGATGAGGTCGGCGAGCGAGGCGTACTCGCTTGCAGAGAGCTTTACCTGAAAACGCTTCTGGAACGCGCGGCGATGAAAATAACGGACAGGCCTGCCCGCCACCTTAACCACAAGGCCGGCGCGAACAAGGTCGTTGAGGTACTGGCTCGCCAGACTCCTGGAGATGATGAGCGTCTCGGCGATGTCGGAGGTGGACAGACGGGCAAGGTCGTCGAGCGAGACGGCAGAGGTGAGGGCCTCGAGATGCTCGAGAATCCTGTCCCTCATGTCGGCGGGCTTCTTTGCCAAGCTGTCCTGTGCGGTCTTGTCCATGACTTCTTACC
>DBFABM010000042.1:0-21891 GCA_048194085.1 Collinsella aerofaciens | reverse complement strand
GCCATTGTGGCTCTTGACAGCGGATTGGGTCATATGAGCGAAAACGCCCCTAGGCGAGCAAGGTGACGTTTAAGAGGAGGGAAGCGTACTTTGGGTACGCGACCGACGATTGAACGTCAGATTGCCGCTTAGGGGCGCTTGCAGCGTCGAGCCGTTACGCGGTTTGGTAAAACCGCGTAACTTACATGACCATAACGTAGCGCGATCCCACGTAGTACTGCTTACCCATCAAAACCGGCTCGTCATCGGGACCGGTAAAGCCGGCACGCAGGTTGAGCAGCGGATCGTGCGGAGCAATGCCCAGCTCGGCCGCCTGCTCGGCGTTAGCTCGAACGGCCTCGACCGTACGGTAGCCAACCGAGACAATCGGCGTTCCGCCAACACGCTCGACCTCGGCAAAAATCGACTTGTCCTCAAGATCGGCCGTCAACAGCTCACGGTAGGCGTCAAACGGCACAAAGATGTTCTCCTCAAAGATGGGCTCGCCGTCGGCCGTACGCACGCGCTTGATATGCAGCAGCAGCGCATCCTTCTGCAGGCCAAAGAACTCCATCTCGTTTTGGCGCGCCGGAACGATCTGGCGATCGATCACGTGCGCACCGGCCTTCATGCCGTTGCCGGCACACAGCGCGGTAAACGTCTGCAGCGTCGAGGCGTGAAACTGGCGGTTGATGTGCGGCGTGGAGACAAAGGTGCCGCGGCCCTGCTGCTTAACCAGGTAACCATCGGAGCACAGCTCCTCGACAGCGCGGCGCACCGTAATACGGCTCACCTCGTACTGCTCGGCTAGTTCAAGCTCGGACGGAATACGCTCCTTGGGTGCATAAACACCTTTCTCGATCGCATCCTTGATTTCGTCATAAATCTGCTGGTAAAGCGGTGCATTTTTGGGCGCAGGCATATCTGATCACTCTTATCAAAATAGCTAAATTTCTAATACGTATATAACGTCTAGTTTCATGTTACCTCATATTGATAAAACGATACACCCTCCCTACCAAAAAGCGACAGCTTCATTTTGGTAGGTTTTATCTGGGCAAACGAGAGCCCTCGAAAGCAACGGGCTTTCGGGGGGGGCTCGTTCGGATGGGTTGCGCAGGACCGGCAAAATGCCAATACCCTACTTGCCGTCGTCCTGCTGCAGGCTGTCCTGTTCGCTGAGGCGCGCCTGCCTGCTGGCCATGCGTGCGGGCTTGTCGGGATCGGGAACGGCCGTGGGCATGGGCTCGTCGACATGACCGCCCCACCAGCCGCCCACAAAGTTGAGCGTGTGGAACACGTTGATCACGGCGCCGGGATCAACGTCGCACACCAACTTGATAATGTCCTGGCTCTCGTAGGTCGAAACAACGGTGTTCAGCAGGTACATCTTTTCGCGGCTGTATCCGCCGACGACCTCGGCGCAGCTAATGCCGTGCTGAAAATGGTTTACGTAGGCAGTCATGACCTCGTCTGCCTTGCGCGTCGTAATCTGCAGCGTCACGCGATCGTAGCGACGATAGAAACTGTCGATGGTCTTGGTCGAAATAAACTGGAACACGATGGAATACGCCGCCTTGTCCCAGCCAAACATAAAGCCAAAGATCGCCAGGATAAAGCAGTTGAAACCAAAGATGACGCCCCAGATGGTCTTGCCCGTGTGGTTGGAAACCCACAGCGCGATAAAGTCGGTGCCGCCGGTGGATGCGCCGGATTTAAGCGCGATGGCAGCGCCCAGACCCGAGACCACGCCGCCAAAAATGATGAGCATGATCTTGTCGCCCAAAAACGGCGCGAAGTGAAAGACGTTGAGGAACAGCGATGAGAGCACGACCTGCATCATCGAGAAGATGACGAAGCGCTTGCTAATGCCGCTCCAACATAGGAGCGCCACGGGGATGTTGAGCGCGAGCATGCCGAGCGAGATGTCGATATGAACGCCACCCAGCGAGGTAACGCGATCGAGTAGGACCGCGACGCCGGTAAGACCGCTCGGAAGCAGGTCGGCGGGCTGAATGAACGCCTGGATCAGAAATGTCTGGAGAACGGCGGAAATGGTGACCGCCACAGCGGTAATGGCACGGCGGACGATGGTGAGGCGGCCGAGCACGAGCACGCGGTCCGTGAGCTGATCGATGGCGTTCGCCACGTAGGCTCCTTTCGAAGGCAGATGTGGTTGTGGGGCATGCCCGCGATTGTAGCATGGAGCGTGCGGGGGCGCTTCAATTCAACCTCCCTCGACAACCAAAACGGGACCAGCAACCCCCACGACCAAAGGGCAAAATTCCAAGTGAGTAGACTTTTTACGATCTGCCGAGCACACCCAAAACCGCCACCCCTGTGACCTGCGGTTTTACAAAGGAAGATATGCATTGTGCTCGGCCTGCGCCAAAAAGTCTACTCACTTAGTCCGAATCGAAGCCAAACGGATCAAAATCGAAACCAAATTGAGCCAGTCCACCGCAAAAAACGTTTGAACCCGTGCTTCTCGCGGCGGATTGACACTACACAGCGGCCAAAATGTCGGTCAGATTATCAATAACGGCATCGGCTCGCGATTGATCGAGGTTGACGCCCTCGTGCGGACGCAGTGCCAGGACGCGGGCGCCGGAACGTTTGCCAGCCTCGATCCCCAAAGGCGAATCCTCGATAACCAGGCACTCGGCAGGCTCCACCCCCAGCGCCTCCATGGCACGCAGGTAGATCTCGGGGTCGGGCTTAAACGCACTGCACTCGTGACCGCTGATGGTGTAGTCCAGCACGTCGGCGATACCGGCAATCCCCACCAGCTCGTCAATGAGCTCGCGATAGGACGAGCTTGCGATGACGCACTTCACGCCGCGCTCGTGCAGCTTGCGCATCACCGGCTCCGTCTGCTCGTTGAGCAGCTCGGCATACGGAACGGGATGGTCCGGGCTATAGACCTGCTTGTACTCCACGCGCAGACGCTCGCGCAGCTCAACATCGTCGGGCACCAGCGCCTCCCAAATGGCCGGCTCGTTAGACCCCGAAAGATCGGGGATCTCGTCAAAGTGGAACCCCTTCTCCTCCATAAACGCCACGCGACGACGGTTGTAGAACCACTCGGTATCGACCAGCACGCCGTCCATGTCAAACAGCACTGCTTTGATCATACGCATCTCCTCCCACCTGCCAAAAAGGGACAGGTTTATTTTGGTAGGTTTTATCTGGGGTTTTGCGGCGCGACGGATACGCCCTCCCCAAAGCAAAAAAGGGGACGGGGCGCAAACCCCATCCCCTCTCAATCAACCCGTAAGGTCTACTTACTTGTGATTAGTAGGAAAGCTTCCACATGTAGCGACGCATGGTCAGCGGGTGCTGACGGGCCTCGGCGATCTGGTTGCCGTACTCGCGCATAACGGCGAGGTGCAGCAGCGGGTTGAAGTAGGTGACGACGCTCGCGGGCACGGCGTCAGCCAGGCCGTAGTCCTTGGAGTCGATCAGAGCGACCTTGGCGCCCATGCGCTCAAGGAAGGTGAGGGCGCGGGCGTCCATCGGACGGGTAGCGCCATCGGACATGAAGAAGACGTAGGGCTTACCCTCGGTGGAAACCTCGAACGGGCCGTGGAAGTACTCGCCGGTGTTGTAGGCGGCGGCGTCGATCCACTGCATCTCGGTGAACAGGAAGGCGGCGTGAGAGTAAGCCATCTTCTCGGAGGCACCAGAGGCCATGAAGTAAATCATCTTGTCGTCCTTGAAGTCCTCAGCGAACTTCTTGGCGAGCTTCTTGCAGGACTGAGCAGCGTTCTCGCAGAGATCGAAGACGTTGGTGAGGCCGGTGATCATGTCGTCGTACTTGTCATAGCCCTCGGTCTGCTGAAGGATCTCGAGAGCAAGAGCGATGGCATAGCCGGGCTTCTCGCACTTGGCAGCGAAGTTGGCGTGGAAGCCGTGAACGATGACGTAGTCGGCGTCGACGGTCAGAGCGGAGCCAGCCTTGTTGGTGAGGGAGACGACCGGGCAGTTGTGCTTCTTGGCGGTCTTGTTGGCCTCGACGGTCTCGGGCGTGGAGCCACCGAGGGAGCAGGTGATCACGAAGGTGTGCTCGTTGACCCAGGAAGGCGTGTCATAGTTGAACTCGTTAGCGGTGAAGATCTGAACGTTCAGCTTGTCCGTATTGTTGGCCAGGAAGTACTTGGCGGGGTACAGGTCGGACATGGAAGCACCGCAGCCGACGAAGGCGACACTGTGGATCTCGTGGTTGGACAGGACGTCAGCGACGATCTGCTTAGGGAGGTTAAGGTCGATCTCGTACATCTGACACATTCCTTTCGATTTTTGCGGCGCCACATTGCCGGGCGCTCGCAGGGTTACCGTGATTTGGACCGAGTCGCCGGCCCGTTGAGGATGCGACAAAGGGACTGTCCCATTGTCGCATTTTGGGGATGGAAGCCTGCCTGGGGTATGGGATGCCAGGCAGGCCCCCGGGGGAAAGCGGTTAGACGCTTGGTCGCGACTAGGCCAGGATGCCGGCCGCGGAGAGGGCGATGCCGCCCACGATGGCGATCACGAGAAGCCAACCGGTGTTGACGTTCTTCTTGATGAGCCAGTACATAAGGCCGGTGAGGCCAAGGGAGATCATCTGGGGCATCATGCCGTCCAGGATGTCCTGGATAACGACGGTGCCCTCAGCGAACTGCAGCGGGGTGGTGGCGCCGATCAGCGTGGCGATCATGCCGCCTACGGACATAAGACCCACGATGCCGCAGACATACATGAGCTTCTCCATGAGGTCGCCGCCCTGAAGCTTGCTCAGGTACTCGTGGCCGCCCTGATAGCCCATCTTGGCTGCGAACCAAGTGATCAGCACAGAGGGGACGATGGAGATGAGCATGGCCAGGATCGGGCCCATGATGGAGCCCTGCTGAGCCAGCTGAACGCCCAGACCAAAGGCGATAACACGGATGGTGCCCTGGAAGAAGGAGTCACCGATGCCGGAAAGCGGGCCCATAAGGGAGGTCTTGACCGCGTTAATCGAATCGGGGTTGAAGTTCTCGGGATCCTTGGCGTACTCCTCCTCCATGGAGGCGGTGAGGCCCAGGATAAAGGCGCTCGTCTGCGGGGTGCAGTTGTAGAACGCCATGTGACGGTGGTAAGCCTCTTTCTTAGCAGCGAGCTGCTTGGGGTCGGACTCGTCCGGATAGAGGCGGTCGAGCGTGGGAACCATGCCGTAGAGGAAGCCCATGTTCATCTGACGCTCGTAGTTCCAAGAGGCCTGGATGGCCCAGGAGCGCCAGAAGAACTGGCTGACCTTCTTGTTCAGGGACACGTCCTTGGTTGCGGTTGCCATAGTGTGTTCCTCCTTAGTCTTCGTCGTCTTCGAGCGGATCGTAGTCGGAATCGACACCGGCGGCTGCATGGGACCCGTTGAACTTGAAGCCCATGAAGACGACAGCCAGGCACACACCGATCAGAGCGACCGCGATGACGGACAGGTTGAGGTAAGCGGCGAGCAGGAAACCGATGAACAGGAACGGAGTCATACCCTTCTTGATCATCATGGTGAGCAGCAGGGCCAAGCCGTAGGCGGTCATGATCTTGGTCGAAACGTTAAGACCAGTGGACAGCCACTCGGGAACCATGTTGACGATGGCCTGAACCAGGTCGGTGCCAACAAAGACGGCGAGGAAGATCGGCAGGAAGTACATGATGGCGTACAGACCGGAGCCGGCGCAGATGTGCATACGATAGGCGGTCTTGAACTTTCCGTTATCGATCGCGCTATCTGCCACATGGGTGAGGGCGGCGATGATGGAACGGAACACGATGCCGAGGAGCTGACCCAGGACGGCGACCGGGATGGCGATCGTCATGGCGGTCTCGGCAGAAGCATCGGTCAGGCACGCAAAGGCAGCGGCCACGATGCCGCCCAGGACCATATCGGGCGGAACGGCGGCGCCGACCTGCACCAGGCCCATGGACACGAGCTCGACGGCGGCACCGACGGCAAGGCCGGTGGGCACATCGCCCAGCAGCAGACCGACGAGCGTAGCGCCAACGAGGGGCTGCTCGAAGTTAAGACGACCGAGCAGGCGGGAGTCCCACATGCAGAACACGCCGACGAGGCCGACGAGCACCGCACTGATGAACGTATTCATACCCTTCTCCTTTCAGTCAGGCAAAAGCCTGGTTGATTACAGCTTGGCGTCGATGTCGACGCTCTGATACGTAGGGGTCTGCTGGACATAGAGCTTGATGCCCATGTCGAGCAGCTGGTTGACGTCGGCCTTCTGGGTGGCGTCGAGGAAGACGGAGCTGTCCTTGCCGCCGACCTGATCGGCACCGTCGTGGTTGGCGGTGGCGCCCAGGTTGATGGCGTCGAGCTTGTAGCCCTGACAGAACTGCAGCATCTCGGCAGTGTTGCCAAAGACGAACATGACGCGCTCGCCGAGGGTGTTGAGCTTATCCATCTTGGCGAGGGCACGCTCGACGGTGAAGACGTTCAGGCGCACGCCCTGGGGCTTGGCCAGCTTAAGAGCGCCCTTCTTGATGTCATCGTTGGCGGCAGCGTTGTCGACGACGATGATGCGCTCGGCCTGAACCTTGGTGGTCCAAGTAAAGACGACCTGGCCGTGCAGCAGACGGTAGTCAAGACGTGCGAGGACGATCTTGGCGGGACCGGAGCTGTGACGGGACGCCTTGGCCTTCTTGGCGGGAGCCGCGGCGGCCTCGACCGGTGCGTTGGGGTTGGTCAGACCGGTGCGGGCCTCATTGATGAGGGCCGCGAGCTCGGCGCCCTTGACGGGGGCGGGGCTCATAGCAAGCGTGAGCGCCAACGGGATGTTGAAACCGCTGACAACCGTGAACTTCGTGCCGTTCTTGGAAAGCTCGACCATGTTGTTGTTGACCGAGCTGCCGAGCATATCGGTCAGCACATAGACGGTGTCGTCCGCGTTGAACGTGGCGATCATAGCCTCAACCTTATTGGTGATGGGCTCCTTGTCGTCACGAGCAAGCGACACGACGTGGACGTTCGACACGTCGCCGAGAACCATCTCGAGCGTGTCTTTGGCGCCTGCGGCCAGGCCGCCATGAGATGCGAGAATGATCTGATTCATCTTGCCTCCTCCTTTTCGTTATGGTCATTATAACGTCTTATACGTTGCTTATATTGCTAATTAGTATAAAGACCGTTCGCGGGTGAAAATCGACCGTTGACGGGTTTAACGTACTCGAAACGTTGGACTGGGTAGGCCGGCGCTAGCTGGATAACCCCAGGTCAGACCCTGCGCGCAATCCCCTATCGCACGAAGTACCAGGGGCTTTCCTGTACGGTGGGTTCCAGCGCAATGCCGGTGCGTTCCTTAAACAGATCCATGTCCTGAGATTTTTCGGTCCACCACGCGTTGGGCTTAAAGGTCATGCTCTCAATGACATGACCGACAAACACACTGTTGCGCAGCTTGGAGAAGTCGGTGTTCATAATCAGGATGGACGCGAGCACCAACACGATGCCCAGGACTTTAATCGCGCCGGCGGGCTCGGCGTAGACACCAATGCCCACCAGTACGGTGACGACCGTCTCGAAAGACATTACGACGGGAACTTTCGATGTCTCGAGCCCCATGGACAGACCCTGCATATATAAGATGTAAGCAACGGCTGTGGGGATGAGTCCAAAGCCA
This sequence comes from Collinsella aerofaciens, assembly GCA_048194085.1. Lineage (GTDB taxonomy): Bacteria > Actinomycetota > Coriobacteriia > Coriobacteriales > Coriobacteriaceae > Collinsella > Collinsella aerofaciens_CO. The sequence goes on along the minus strand of DBFABM010000042.1, from coordinate 14,266 downwards.
AGGAACAGCAGCAGCAGCTGTGGCGACATTGCCGCGGCGACATCCGGCCACGGAGCCGCGATAGCTGCCATAACCGCACCGCCAAAAACAAAGCCCCAAAACGTGACAGCCAGCGGGTGGACCGTCTTGGTTGCTATTCGGCTAAACACCGCGAGCGACGCACCACAAAGGCCTGCAATCACGCCCGACGTGACGCCCCAAACCGAAAAATGAAAACCGGAAAGGTCGCCATTGGTCACTGCAAGCACGCAGCCTACGATGTTAAAGACAATGGCAACGAGCTTGTTGGGGGTCACGTCCTCGCGATAAAGCACGCGGCCGAGCATGACGCCAAACACCGGCGAGGTGTAGAGCAGCACCGAGGCCGTGGACATGCCCACCTCGCCCATGCACTCGTAATAACAGGTGTTGGCGGCGGCCAAACCGACGATGCCGACAAGCGCACAGGGAACAAGCTCTTTAGGGCTTGCCTTGAACAGGGCCAGCGGACCCTGAGCCACGGTAGACCCCTCACCCGGACGGCAGCCCATAAACATCAGGACCGGCGCCAAGATAAGCGCTCCGACCAACAAGCGAAAGGCAGCCATGCTCTGGGACGAAACGCCCATGGCCGAGATGCCGTTTACAAAGATTCCGATGCTGCCCCACATAAGCGCGGCGATCAGCACCAGCACATAGCCCAGATTGCTTTTCTTCAACGCAGCCTCCTCGATATTGTTTCCAATATGTTTCGTACTACGTTATAGTCGTTATATACATTTTTCAAGACACAAATCGGCGAGCGGATAAGTGATCCGTTTTCCTCCGCCCCCAGCGGATTACTGGGCGGTTGCGGTGAAATAGTTCCTAAATAGAGGCTTCAAGCCCCCAAGCAGGAACTATTCCACCGCAACTTATGAGGACATCGAGCTGTTAGGCCGCTCTATCCCCTAGTAGTCCAGCTTCCACATGTAGCGGCGCGTCATGTAGTCCTTGTGGGTGACGGCAGAGAGCGCACGCATGTACACGTTGTTGAGGATCGGGGCAAAGATCAGGTGATTGAAGTACTCGCTCACGCTGTCCTTGATGTCGTTGAGGCCGAGCTCCTTGGCGTCGAGCTGATAGACGCGCTCGCCACCGTACTGGTTGACGAAGCGGATGCCGCGCTCGTCGTTGCAGCGGCTGCGGCCGACGCTGATGAGCTGGAACAGCGAGGTGCGCTTGTCCAGGATCTCGAAGGGGCCGTGGAAGAAGTCGCAGGTGTTGATGGTGCAGGAGTCGATCTGCAGCATCTCCTGCACGTTGCAGATGCTAAAGACGTAGGCGGCACCAAAGAGCGGACCCTGAGCCATCACGTTGATGCAGGGCTTGTCGGCGTTTTGCTCGGCCCACTTGGCGGCGAGCGGACGGGTGTACTCGACGGCCTTGCGATAGATGGGGTCAACCAGGTCGAAGGCGGCCATAGCGGTCTCATACTCGGCATAGCCCTCGGTCTGCTGCGTAAGCTCCATGGCGATCATGGTCACGACGGCGGAGTTGGTACGGCCCATGCAAGACTCGTCGACGGCCAGGCTGTCATACTGAATCTTGTAGTCGCAGACCTCGGTGAGGCCGGACTCATCGACATAGATGGCGATGGTGCTGGCGCCGTGGTCCTTGGCGACCTGGGCGGCGACGATGGTCTCCTTGGTGCCGCGCATGGACACGACGACGGCCAGGGTGTTCTCGTTGACATAGGCGGGCGTGGCGTGCACGAACTCATTGCTGGTGTAGCTGGAGCTCACGACCTGCGTGGCCTCGTGCTCCATAAAGTACTGGGCAGGATAGTTGCCGCCGTTGGATCCGCCGGCGCCAATCCACACGACGCGCTTGATGCCGCCCTTGTCTGCCTTGTCGGCCAAAACCTGGGAGACGACGTCCTTAACCTGTTCCTGAGTAGTCATCGTGCATCAGCCTTTCTTCTCGTTTGATGCTCTCGATGGCATACAAGTTACATACATGTTTTGGTTATGTCGACTAGTTGTATGCTATATTTGTCTTAAAAAATTTGCTGATACGGTTTTCGATAACTTGATACCAGCGGTTTTGTTGTTGTATTGAATACATGCTTGATTAGATACGCATACAGGTTAGATACAGGTTGATCGCATGAACGCTTCATCTAAAAAGAGACTGACCCAATACGAGCGCTTGGCGGGCATGCTGCGCGACCGCATCGCCTCCGGCACCTACGCGCGCGGAGACAAGCTGCCGTCCGAGATGGAACTCATGGACGAATCGGGGCTGTCGCGCAGCACCGTACGCCACGCCCTTAAGGTGCTCGTTGACGAGGGCCTGGTGCGCACCGAGCGCGGGCGTGGCGCCTTTGTGGCCGACACGCCGGCACTCCACGAGAACAACCTGGTGTTTTCGAGCTACACGACACAGGTCCAGGGTCAGGGTATGAAGCCCACCACGCGCACGGTGGACTCGGGCTTTGCCAAGGCCGCGGGCAATGCGGCCAAGTTCTTCGATGTCGCCGTGGGCAGCAAGCTCGTCAAACTTGTCCGCCTGCGTTATCTGGACGATGCGCCGCTGTGCCTGGAGACCACCTATCTACCACCGAGCTTTGAAGCACTCATCGATCGCGATATCAACGGTTCGCTCTACGCCACGCTGCGCCAGGAATTCCATCGCGCGCCGGCACAGGGACATAAGACCTTTGAGGTGTGCTATGCCTCGCAAAACGAGGCGTTTTTGCTCAACGTTGGGCGCGGGCAGGCGCTGATCCTGATCACCGACTACGTGTACGACACCGACGGCCGACCGCTCCATGTCTCCAAGCGCATCCAGCGCACCGACCGTGCCAAATACACCGAGCCCATCGGCTAACCTGCCAAAATAAACCTGTCCCTAAATGGTAGGTTTGAGGAGGTCGGGGAACCAGGTTGGTTTGGGTTGGTTGGGGACGCGCTCGGCTAGGACCAACTCCATCCAGCACATGTCGTACCAGCGGCCGAACTTTTGGGCGCAGCGATCGAAGGCGCCCACCAGGCGATACCCCATATGGGCATGGAAGTCCTGGCTGTTGTGCGTCAGGTACTCATCGTCCTTGTCGTGCGGCACGGCGATGAGGGCGCACATGTTGGTGATACCCATCGCGATCAGGCATTGCTTAAGCGCGTCATGCAGCTTGCGGCCCAGCCCGCCGTGGCGCACATCACGCGCCAGGTAGATCGATGTCTCGACCGACCAGTCGTATGCCTCGCGGCTGTTGAGCGGACTCACATAGGCATAGCCTACCGGACGCCCGTCCAGTTCCATCACCAGATACGGATAGCGCTTGAGCGTGCGCTCGATGCGCCCGGCGAACTCCTCAACGCTCGGCACCTCGTATTCGCAGGTAATCGCCGTCTGGCGCACATACGGCTCATAGATGGCAAGCAACGCCGGCGCATCATCGGGCGTCGCCAGACGAATCGTCGGATCGGACATCTCGGTCATACAACCCTTCCCCCTCAAAAACAAAGGCCACCTTGCGCCAAACCCAGCGCAAGGCGGCCCCTCGTCATTACATCAGGCTACAGGACAGCCGCCAACGCGTCGATGTCCTCCTGCGTCGTGGCCCAGCTGGTGCAAAAGCGCACCACCGTGTGAGTATCGTCGTACTTTTCCCAGTACTCGATCGAGGCATGCTCGCGAATGCGGGCCATATCCTCGTTGGGCAGAATCACAAACTGCTGGTTCGTGGGCGTCTCCAAAAAGAACTGGTAACCGCGCTCGTGCAGCACACGACGTAGCGTCTGGGCCGTCTCGATCGCCTGTCGACCAATCTCAAAATACAAGCCATCGGTAAAGAGTGCCTCAAACTGCACGCCCGTCAGGCGGCCCTTGGCCAACAGCGCGCCGTGCTGCTTAATGCGCGGAATGGGATGTGCCGGAGCGTGCATGCCGCAGAACACCACAGCCTCGCCGCAGAGCGCGCCGCACTTGGTGCCGCCGATGTAGAACACGTCGCACAGCTGCGCCAGCTCGGGCAGGGTAATGTCGCACTCATCGGCCGCCAGCGCATAGGCCAGGCGAGCACCGTCCACAAACAGCGGAATCTCGCGCTTCTGGCATACCGCATGAATCGCCGCGAGCTCGGCCTTGGAGTACAGCGTGCCGTACTCGGTCGATAGACTCACGTACACGGCGCCCGGGAACACCGTGTGCTCGTAGCTCTCGTTTTCGTAGAACACCTGGATATAGTTCTCGAGGTCCTCGGCGTGCATCTTGCCCTCGTAGCCGGGGATGGTGAGTACCTTGTGGCCGCCAAACTCGATGGCGCCCGCCTCGTGGCAGGCGACGTGGCCAGTCTCGGCAGCAACGACGCCCTCGTACGGCGCGAGCAGCATGTCGATCACCGTCGCGTTGGCCTGCGTGCCGCCCACCAGAAAAAACACGTCGGCATCGGGGGCCTGGCAGGCCTCGCGAATAAGTTGCTTGGCACGCTCGGTATGCGCATCGGTACCGTAGCCGGGCTGCGGCTCCATGTTGGTATCGACGAGCGCCTGCAGCACCGCTGGGTGTGCGCCGTGGGAATAGTCGTTGTTGAACGCGAGCATGGCAATCCTCTCTTACCGGGTATCGGCCAGATGATTCAAACGGAGCTATTGTACGCCGTTGGGATAGGCAATGCGCGCGGCAAGGCACTCAAGCGCCAGTACCAGGGCAAAACCGCAGCTCACGTCGCTCAAAAAGTGTGCACCGATCACGATGCGGCCAAGCGCGACGAGCGCCGCGACCACAGCCGCCGCCCAAAAGATCACGCGGCGACGCGAAGATTTTTCCTTAAAGGCTGCCGCGGGAAGCCCGGCGAGCATAAGGCCAATCGCCGCATGCGCCGTGTGTCCGCTCGCAAACGACTTAAAGCCGTCCTTGACTACACCGGCGGCAATATAGGCCCACTTGTCAGGGTTGCCGATCACCCACCACGGCTGAAACTCGAGTCCCTGCGTCACCTCGATCACGCGCATGCGTGGGCGCGACCACAGCGGCTTGACAATCACGTTGAGGATGATGGCCTGAGCGACCCACACGACAAGCACCATCAACGCCCAGCGCGTGAGCTCGTCGGGCTCGGTCGTGCGCGTGAGACGATAGACGATAAGATTGGCGGCGATGACCAGCACAAACGTCAGCACCAACTGAGCCGCGATGAGTTTGCCGCCAACCCTCAGGGACGAAACGATCTCGTAGCCGAGCAGGCCCACGTTGATGAGGATGCCGAGCACGGCGAGCCATTTGCTCCCCCTGGAGTCGGGACGCACCGCGCGCACGAGCATAACGCCCGCGATGCTCGCCGTCAGCTCAAACGGCAGCTCGCCGGCCGCCTCGATAAAGCGACCGTACATGCTGCCGATATTGAACAGCGCGCTCGAGATCTGATAATCGAAGAAGCTGCCCACGCCCAGACAAAGACACAGGACAACCGCGATAATGGCGACATCTTTCTTATAGATGTATCCGAACATGCTTTCCTTTCGATGGAGCCAGATTGCCCAAATGGGGCGTTTGCAGCGTCGACCCGTTAGTCGTCGTCGCTGGCACCCAGCTGTTGCAGCAGCATGAGCGCGGCCGCCACGGGGCCGGTGCCGTCGTTGGCGTCGAGACCGCGACCCAGGCCGCTGCCCGCGCCGGCGCCCGCCTTGTAGGGCACCGATAGCTTGCGGCTCTTGGGGAAGTTCACCGCGCCATAGCGATTCTTGAACTCAAAGGCCACCTTCTTGGGAACGTCAACCCCCAGGAAGGTAATGCGTCCACCACTGAGCGTGACGCTCTCGAGCCCCAGGCGCTCGCCGCGAATACGGATGCGCGCGCGGTTGAACAGGTTGAGTCCCGCCAACGGCAGTTCGCCATGCGCGGCCTCGGTCTCCTCCTGCACCTCGTCGATACTCTCCAGGTCCTCAGCCGCAGCGAGCTTGCGGTACACGAGCACGCGCTGGTCCACCGCCGGCATGTACTCCTCGGACAAGAAGTAGTCGGCCGGCAGGTTAATGCCCACGCTCGCCGCCTCCACGCCGGCATCGTCGTCGCCGCGCGCCTCGGCCACGGCCTGCCCCAGCATCTGCGTAAACAGGTCAAAGCCCACACTCGACAGGTTGCCGTGCTGCTCGGCGCCCATGAGCGAGCCGGCACCACGGATCTCCAGGTCACGCATGGCGATGCGCATGCCGCTGCCCAGGTCCTGAAACTCGGAAAGTGCGGTCAGGCGTGCCGTAGCCTCCTCGGTAAGCGGCAGCTCGCCCGGGAACATAAAGTACGCATAGGCCTGCGTGGCAGAGCGGCCCACACGGCCCTTGAGCTGGTAGAGCTGCGCCAGACCTAGGCGCTGCGAGTCCTCGATGATCAGTGTGTTGGCGGTCGAGTTGTCGATGCCGCTCTCCACGATGGTCGTGGCGATGAGCACGTCGATCTTTTTGGTCGCGAACTCGATCATCACGTCCTCGACCTCGCGCGGGCTCATCTTGCCGTGTGCCACACCCACGCGCGCCTCGGGCGCGGCCTCGTGCACGCGCGCCACGGCGTCGTCGATAGTCTTGACGCGGTTGGACACGTAATACACCTGACCGCCGCGGCCCACCTCCAGGCGAATCGCCGCACTCACCACGTCGGGGTCGTACTCCCCCACGTGCACGATCACGGGACGACGCCCGGTCGGCGGTGTGGTGATCAGGCTCATGTCGCGCACGCCGCTCGTGGCCATCTGCATGGTTCGCGGAATCGGCGTTGCCGAAAGCGTGAGCACGTCAATCTGCTCGCGCAGGTTCTTGAGCTGCTCCTTGTGCTGAACGCCAAAGCGCTGCTCCTCGTCGATGATCACCATGCCCAGGTTCTTGGGGTTCACATCGGCCGAAAGCAAGCGGTGCGTGCCGATGAGCACATCAATCGTGCCCTCGGCAAACGCCTTAAGCGCACGCTTCTGCTGCGCCGGGGTGCGGAAGCGGCTGAGCACTTCGACCTCGAGGCCAAACGGGGCAAAGCGCTCAAAAAACGTCTCGTAGTGCTGCTGGGCCAGAATGGTCGTGGGGCAGAGCACCATGACTTGGCGGCCGGAGTCCACGCACTTAAACGCCGCGCGCAGGGCAACCTCGGTCTTGCCGAAACCCACGTCGCCGCACAGCAGGCGGTCCATGGGCTTGGGCGCCTCCATGTCGGCCTTGATGTCGGCGATAGCCTCCAGCTGGTCGCGCGTCTCGTCGTAGGGGAAGCTCTCCTCCATCTCGATCTGCTCGGGCGTATCGGGCGGGCAGGCGATGCCTGCGATCGACGAGCGGCGCGTATACAGGTCGACCAGGTCAAACGCCAGCTTTTTGGCATTCTTGCGCGCCTTATTGGTGGCACGCGTCCAGTCGGCAGTGTTGAGCCTGGTCAGGCGCGGCTTGTCGCCGTCGGGGCCAACATAGCGTGTGATGCGGTCGACCTGCTCGAGCGGCACGTAGAGCTTGTCGCCGTCGGCATATTCCAGCAAAAAGTAGTCGCGCTCCTTGCCGCCCACTTCCTGGCGCGCGATCTCGCTAAAGAGCGCGATGCCGTGGGTAGCGTGCACCACGTAGTCGCCCGGCTTAAACGGGAAGGTGATCTGCGTAATGTCAACCTTGCGGCGGCTGCGCGCGCGGTTGGCATCCATGCGGGCATTGAGGTCGGCGATCGAGAACACGGCCAAATTGGCGTCGGGCACCACCACGCCCTGCGGCAGGGCAGCGTCCACAAAGGTCACGCGCCCGCGCGAGATGGTGGGCACGGCAGCGCCGGCGGCAGCCTGCGCGGCGCCCGCCTCGAGCGAGCGGGCGTTGAGCGCGTCGGCCTTACGCTCGCGAATGGAAGCATGGGCCTCCTGGCGTGCGGCACGGTCGGCGGAATCCGCCGCTGCCACGCGAACGCGGTCGCCGATAGCGCCGACATTTTCGGGCGCCGCGGTCAGCGATTCCTCAAAGGTAATGCTCTCGTCGCCAAAGGTGAGCTCCATCGACTCGCGCGCCCCGCGGTCGGGAATGGCAAACACGCAGGCGTAGCGCTTGCCCACGACCTCCTGAATACGCGTCATAAAGCGGTTGTCCGAGCCTGCGATAGCAGGCTGCTCAATCTTGAGCTCGGCCGTAACCGCGCCGCCGGCGCGAATCAGGCTCACATAGTTCAGGCGCTGCTGAGCACCAAAATCGAGCTGCTGGGCACGTACATACAGGCCATCCAGTCGGTCAATCCCCGCCTCGCCGGCACGCGCCTCGATATCCTCGTAGGCGCGCAGGCAGTCGTCGAACAGCGAGCGCGGCTCGGACAGAACCACGAGCGCCTTGCCGCTCACGTGTGCCAGCGGGCTCACGGTCTGGCCGTACATCACCGGCAAAAAACGGTCGAGCTCGGGCGTGACGATGCGTGCATCCACCATCTCGAGCAGCGCCGCCAGTTTGCTGTCGTCCTGGCTGGCGCGATAGAGCGCCACATGCATGTTGTGGACGGCTTCGTCGGTAAGCGCCAGCTCACGGCAGGGGAAGATCTCGATACTGTCCTCGTTGCCGATGGTCTGCCCCGTTGAGCTCACCATGCGGCGGATGCGGTCAATCTCGTCGCCAAAGAACTCAATGCGCACGGGCGCCTTCTCCTGCGCGGGAAACACCTCGACGGTGTCGCCGTGCACACGGAACAGGCCGGGCGCGTCGGCGGCGCCGGCATTGGTGTAGCCCATGCCCACCAGGCGCTGCGGCACCTCGTCAAAAGGAATCTCCTCGCCCACCGCAAAAGTGGTGGACTCCCAGTAGTGGCTCTCGACCGGCGGCACGCAGCGCAGCAGCGCACGGGCTGAGGCAACCATGATGCAGTTGTCCCCACGCACGATGCGCCCCAATGCCTCGCAGCGCTGCGCCACCACGGCGTCGTCGGGCGCCTGCTCGCGCCACGGATAGTCCTTGCGCTCGGGAAAACGGCACACGTGCGCCAGGCCCACGTAGGCGGCAAGGCTACGCGCGGCGCGATCGGCCGCATCCTCGCCGCTCACGATATAGACCGTCGGGCGCGGACGGCGCGCAAACTGGGCGGCCGCCATAAGCGTGCGGCCCGACTGCGACACAGCCAGCGTCACGTCCTCGCCAGCATCGAGCCCGGCCTCGACGGTCTGCAAGGCCTCGGCAGTGTAGAGCTGCGCGGCTATACGGTGAATGAGCATGCTGTTCCTCCGGCATTGCAACGCCAAAAGCCCGCCGGGGCAAGCTCGGCGGGTCGTACGTCAAATACATTGTCTGTCATGGTAACGCATGGAGAGGACTCCGGTTCAAGGGCAAACCCAGCCCCGCAAAAAACGCCAGACGAAAATGCGTTCCGCCCTACCCCGCCACGCGCACGCTGGGGCACAAATCCGCCAGCGGGCACTCGTCGCACTTAGGTTTGCGGGCGTCGCAGATCTCACGGCCAAAGGTAATCCACTGGTGGTTGACCGACTCCCAATACTCGTGCGGCAAAATCTTGAGCAGATCTTGCTCGGTCTTGAGCGGCTCCTTGGAATGCGTCTTGGGGCTCAGCATCAGGCGGTGTGCGATGCGGTTGACGTGTGTATCGACCGCGATGCCCTCGACAATGCCAAACCCCACGTTGAGCACGATGTTCGCCGTTTTGCGTCCCACACCCGGCAGCCTGACGAGTTCCTTCATGTCGGCAGGTACCTCGCCGCCGTAATCGGCAACGATCATCTGCGCGGCCTCCACGGCGTGCTTGGCCTTGCTCTTATAAAAGCCAAGCGACTTGATGGTATCGGCCACATCGGCCACGCTTGCCTGTGCCATGGTCTCGGGCGTGGGCCACTGGGAAAACAGCTTCGGCGTCACCTTGTTGACCTGCGCGTCGGTCGTCTGCGCCGAGAGCAGTACCGCGATGAGCAGCCTGAAGGGATTCTCGTGGTCCAAAAAGCACTCGACCGGGCCATAGCGACGGTTGAGGCGCTCGCACACCTCAACGGCGCGCTCGCGTTTGGCAGCATTGGTCTCGCGTGGCATAACGACTCCTCGGCTCAACGGCACAATAAACTTATGGGCACAATTGTCCCACGTCCGAGACGCTTACACCTCCAAGAATGCGCCGGTCTGACGGCTCCACAGGCTCGCGTACTCGCCACCCGCCTCGACAAGCTGCGCATGCGTGCCGTCCTCGACAATCTCGCCATCGGCCAGCACCACAATGCGGTCGAGCGCCGCCACGGTGGACAGGCGATGTGCCACCACAATGGAGGTGCGGCCGCGCATCAGGTTCTCGAGCGCCTCCTGCACCAGCGCCTCGGACTCGCTGTCGAGGGCAGAGGTCGCCTCGTCGAGCACTAGAATCGGCGCGTCGGTTAGGATGGCGCGAGCGATAGCCACGCGCTGACGCTGGCCGCCCGAGAGCTTGACGCCGCGCTCACCCACCATGGTGTCAAAGCCACGAGGCAAGCGGTCGATAAACTCCAGGGCGTTGGCCAGGCGCGCGGCCTCGCGAATCTGCTCATCAGTGGCGTCGGGACGACCGTAGGCAATGTTTTCGCGAATGGAGCGATGGAACAGCAGCGCCTCCTGCGGCACGTAGGCAACCTGGCGGCGCAGGCTCTGCTGCGTGCAGCGCGAGACATCCTGACCGTCCACGAGCACGCGGCCGCCCTGAACATCGTCCAGGCGCAGCAGCAGCTTGGTAAGCGTCGTCTTACCCGAGCCCGATTTGCCCACCAGGCCCACGCGCTGGCCCGCCGCCACATGAAGCGTCAGGTCATCGAACACGCTCTCGCCCGCCGCAGCGTCACGGTACGCAAAGCTCAGGTGCTCAAAATCAATCGCGCCCTCGGTCACTTTGAGCTCAGGGGCGTCCGGGTCGTCTGCCACCAAACGTGGCTCGTCCAGCACGCGCGTCATCTCGGCCGCATCGCCCAAAGCGCGGTTGATGCGCTGCATCATGGAGCTTATGTAGTTCAAACGCATGGTGAGGTTATAGGTGTAGGTAAAGATCATGACGAGCGAGCCGGCCGAGATGCCAAACCACGCGTTGCCGCCCGCCACGAACACACTCACCACGGCCATGGTGATGACGATAAGGCCCGAGGTCGTAAAGTTGCGCTGCATCATGGCGTGCATCGAGACCGTCTCGGCATCGCGCGCGGCACGATCGGCGGCGTCGAACAGATCGCGTTCAAAGTCCTCGCGCCCGCAGGTCTTAACGGCCAAGATGTTCGTGACCGCGTCGGAGAGCACGCCCGAGAGCTTGTTCTGCGCGGCGGACGTCGCGGCCGAAAGCGGCATGATACGCTTGTACATAAGCCAGACAAACGCGATGTAGACGACCATGATGCACACCAGGATCACGGTAAACGTCGGCACCACCGGGGCGAGTGCGGCCACGGTGCAGATGACCGAGGTGATGGTGGGGATGAGCGAATACACCGTCACGTCCACCAGCCCCGTGTAGCCGCTCATAAAACGACTCGTCTGGCTCACGAGCGATCCTCCAAAGCGGCTGGTATGGAATGTCATGGATTGGTTGGAGAGCGTGTCGAAGCATAGACGCGCCAGGTGATAGTTGCCTGCAATCTCGAGCTTGTAGACGGTGTAGTCCTGTAACTTGGAGAGGATCTGACCCACCAGGTTAACGAGTACGAGCGCCAGGATATAGGGGCCGAAGACCTCAAACACCTGGTCACCCGCCACGGGACCGGCTTGAACGCGGTCGACAATGAGGGCCATCACATAGGTGTTGGCAAACGTGAGCAAAAAGATGTAGCCCGCCGACGAGAACACCGAGAGAAAGACGATCAACGGCTGCGTGCGCGTGACGTCCCAAAAACGCTTTAGAGTGCGACGCACAGTGGAGCGTTTGAGCGGACTGGTGCTTCTCTGAGACATGGGCTTCCTTTCGCGTCTGATAGGGCGAAACGCCATTGTTTCACATTGGAGCACACTCCAGGCAAGCGCGATGCGAAAAGCAGCGGGGCACCAGCGTTTACGCCGGCGCCCCACCGTCTTGTTGCAATTAGCCTTCGTCTTCTTGGTCTGTGAGAAGGTCCGCGGACGTGAGTCCCAAGATCTCATCGGCTTGGTCGACGTCTTCCAGTGCGTCGATGTCCTTGAGCTTGCGCTCCATGACGTTGGTGCGCGTGGTGATGATGCCCTCGACCGTTTTGCCCGCGGTCTCGATCTGCTGCTGGGCGCGGCGCAGTGCCTTTTGATAGCGCGGCAGCTCGGCCTTGACGGCGGAGAGCACGCGCAGCACGTCGTCGGTACGTTTTTGCAACTTAAACGTCTGATAGCTCATCTGCAGACTGTTGAGGATGGCCGCCATGGTGCTGGGACCGGCAACGTTGACGTGATAGTCGCGGCCCAGGGTCTCGATAAGCCCGGGGCGGCTGACGACCTCGGCGTACAGTCCCTCAAACGGCACGAACATGATGCCAAAGTTGGTCGTTGCCGGCACACTCAGGTACTTTTCGCAGATGTCCTTTGCCTCGCGTTTCACCATCATATCGAGCGTCTTGCGCGCTGCGGCAACGGCCTCCGCATCGCCCGACTCCTGGGCGTCGAGCAGATGCTCGTACGCGTCGCCCGGGAATTTGGAATCGATCGGCAGCAGCACGGGATCGCCCTCGTCTACCGGCAGCTTGACGGCAAACTCAACGCGCTCCGAGGCACCGGGCTTGGTGGCGACGTTTTCCAGATACTGGTCGGGTGTAAGGATGTCCGCCAGAATTGCACCCAGCTGCACCTCGCCCAAAATGCCGCGCGCTTTTACATTGCCCAGCACACGCTTGAGGTCGCCTACGCCGGTGGCGATAGATTGCATATCGCCCAGGCCCTTATACACGGCCTCGAGCTGGTCGCTCACCTGCTTGAACGATGCCGACAGTCGGTCGTTGAGCGTGCGGGAGAGCTTCTCGTCCACCGTCGCGCGCATCTGATCGAGCTGCACGTTGTTGTCTTTGCGGATGGCGCCCAGCTGAGCATCGACCGTCTCGCGCACCTTGTCCAGGCGATGCTCGATGCCCTCGCGATTGGCGCCGAGCTGCTGGGCCGTCTCGCGGCGCAGGTCATCCATCCGGTCACCAGCTTGCGAGAACTCGCGTGCGATGGTCAGGTAACGTTGCTGCTCCACGGCCGCATCGGTCGTCTGCTGCTGCGCGATGGCATTGGCCGTGCGGCGGGTTTCGGCCAGCGCGACGTTCAGGGCATCGAGCGCGTTGTTGGCCTGCTCGAGTGCTGCCAGCGTTTCCGCGCTACTGTCGCCACGCTCCCGCAACTCGGCACGCAGGCTCTTGAGCTGGAGGGCGCAAGCCACAGCAACCCCCACCGCCACCAAGGCGATCACAACAAGCACGATATCAATAGCAGACATAGACTCCGCCCAACAAACTCAATCGGTCATCAATCAAAACCGCGATCAATCTTACCCCGCCACACACACGGATCACTCACTGCCTTGCAGACAAATTTCTCTTAGAGCCGCGGACGCTAAAACGCTAGCTCTCCCAGCCGGTGCGGATGGTTGTTATGACGTCGCCTAGGCGCTGGCCCAGGGCTGACAGATGTTGGAGCACCTCGTTGGGCGATGCGCCGTTGAGGATGCACGTGAGGGCATACGACGCCAGAAAGATGGCCGCAAGCCCTAACGGGATGAGCACGATCATCGCCAATATGCGCAAGCGCTGGCCCACACGGCGACGACGCGCACGACGCTTGTCGAACGCGAGCTCCTGCGCATATGAATCTTGCTGTACGGAATAGGCCTCTGGCGCCGATTTACACCCGGGCACAGCTGCAGGTACAGCAGCGGGCACGACATTTTGCGCAAAGGGCTGGGCTGCCGCCCCTTGCATTTGCATCTCCATGAGTCGTTGCTGCTGACGCAGCATGCGCTCAGCTTGTTGCTGCGGAGTCTCAAGAAACAGGTCCATGTTGGCCTCCAAAGTCGGAGCGTTCGACGCTTACGACCAGCATCCCGCACCGCCATGACCGCGACAACGCAATCGCCGGCAATAGCCACAAAGTTTCTTTTGCTCAAAAGCTGTCGAAAAGCTCAACAACTCCCCTACCAGCACTTTCTCTGAGCTTTTTTCGCCAGCAATCTTTTGGCCTTCCACCCTTACGCCAACTGACCAAAATCTAACCAAAAACTTGACGAAAATTGTGGAGACCGGGACCCCACACAAAAAGTGCCGCCCCAAAGGGGCGGCACACAAACCAATCTATTAGCCAAAACTCGTTGGCAAGCCCGCGTCGTCAGACCCGCGGCGCATGCCTTTGCCTCGCGTGACTCTGCGAAGCCG
>DBFABM010000028.1:0-9304 GCA_048194085.1 Collinsella aerofaciens | reverse complement strand
TTAAGTGGCCTCCTGTTCGTGCGGAACTCGCGACAAACTTAACCCCTGCCCCGGCACCCGGCGGGCAAACGTCGTTGGGCTTATCACTGACATGAAATGGGCGCTTGCATATCGTCCGCTAGCTTGGCACGGTACAATACTTTCAGATTTCAATTTGTAAATTAGTGGAGTTAATTCATGGCAGAATCTCGTGCGGAGCGTAAGGCTCGTCGTGCTTTGATCGAGGCGGCTGAGGGGTCAGAGGAGAAAAAATCTTCTCAGAAATCCAAGTCGTCTCAGGACGCGAAGGGTAAGTCGGCCAAGGGCAAGGCTAAGGCCAAGCGTCCCGGCTCTCGTCGGAACGAGGATAAGGCATCTCAGACTCGCTCCAAGCGCCCGTATAAGAATCCGGTTCCGTCTGCGCGCAAGGCCGTTGATCCCAAGTCTCCTTGTTCCATCATGAAAGCTTGCGGTGGGTGCACGGCGCTCAATCGTCCTTATAAGAAGCAGTTGGCGACCAAGCAGGCTGCTATGGAGGAGCTTTTTGCTACCCTTTGCGAGCGCGAGGGTATTAGCGTCGACCCCATTCGTGGTATGGGCGTCACCCTGGGCGACCCGGGTAAATATCCCGCGCCGCGTGGCTTTCGTCATAAGGCTGCCACTCCCTTTGCTCCCGGTAAGGAGGGTGCTGTCCGTTGCGGTTTCTTTGAGCGCGGCACGCACAAGATCGTTGCCGTACCCGAGTGTCCTGTCGAGGCACCGGGTGCCCGTCAGATTCTCAACGGCATCGCACGCGAAGCTGAGCGGCTGCATATTCCCGCCTTTAATGAGGACAAGCATCTTGGTTTACTTCGCTATGCCGTCGTCCGCTGCGGTTGGCGTACCGACCAGGTCATGGTCACGCTCGTGACCGCTCAGCGCGACTTGCCGCATGCGCAGGAGTTCTTTGAGGCTGTCGCCGCACTCAATCCGCACATCGTCACCGTCGCCCAAAACATCAACGGACGTCCCGGCAACGCCATCCTCGGCGAGGAAACCCGCATTGTATATGGCGCCGAGTGCATGCGCGACCAGCTGCTCGGCTGCGAGTTCGATATCTCCCCCACCGCGTTCTACCAGACCAACCCGCAGCAGACCGAGCTGCTCTATCAGCTCGCGATTGACGGCATGGACCTGCAGCAGGGCGACGTACTCATGGATGCCTATTGCGGTAGTGGAACTATCGGCCTGTGCGCAGCCAAAGCCGCCCAGGACAAGGGCGTCGGTATTATGCTGCTTGGCGTGGAGCGCAACCACGCCGGCATTGCCGACGCACGTCGTAATGCCGAGCTCAACGGCCTCACCCGCAGCGCTTGGTTTATGGCCGACGATGCCACCGACTACATCCTAGATGCCGCCGACAACAACGAGCGGGTCGATGTCCTTTCCATCGATCCGCCGCGCGCCGGCTCTACCCCCGAGTTCCTCGAAGCTGCCTGCGCGCTTAAGCCGCGCCGCATCACCTATATCAGCTGCAACCCCGTGACTCAAGAGCGCGACCTGCACCAGCTCCTCGACGGAGGCTATCGCCTGCTCAAGATCACGCCAGTCGACATGTTCCCTCACACCGACCACACCGAAACCGTAGCGGTCCTCGAACGCCGCTAACCAACCTCAGTAGATTTTTGGGACAAGAAAGGGGGCGACCCGTCTGGGCCGCCCCCCCCCTTCGCTTGGTTTATAAATTCCGCTACATCCCATTGCGCAGATCGCACACGCCGGCTGCCGCCATCTCGCGCAGCAGCGTCTCGCGATCGCGCGTCACGATCAGATCCAACGGGAAGTGAATCTCGTCGAGCATCTTGCGAGCGTAATCGAGCTTACCAATCGCCATGCCAATGTGCGCATCGGTCGAAACGCCAATGCCCACGCCCAGCTCGGCGCAGCGCTCGGCAATCTTGCGGCATACGGCCCAATGCTCAGTGTCGACACCGTGTTCAAGACTATGGTTGTTGATCTCGATAATCTTGTGCTTGGCCTTAGCTGCCAACAGCACCTCGTCGATATCGAACGGCACGCCCGAACGCCCCGTGTGACCCAGCATGAACACCTTGGGGTGCTCCAGGGCATTGATATACATCTCGGTCGTCTGGGCCAGCGTCGCGCCCTCAGCAATCTGCGGATTATGCACGCTTGCAACCAAATAATCCAAATTACGCGTAACCAAATCGAACAGTGAATGCTGACGGCTGTACGAATCGCCGGCGATATCGAGCGTGACAGGAGTGTCCTCGCCAAACAGGCTTCCGTCCAGCGAAACGATATCGGCCTCGGCACCACGCAGCACCAGCACGCCGCTCCAAATGCGCGGCCAGATATCCTGGTTGATAAAGAACTGGTAACTGCGCAGGTCATTGGGGCAAGCCGTAACCATAGAGCTCAAATGGTCGGCAGATCCGAGCACCTGCAGACCACGCTCTGCCGCCCAGTACACATTCTCCTCAATGGTCGAATATGCATGCGCAGAGAACATCGTATGGGTATGAATGTCACAAGAAAGCAGGTAGGGCATCAGGTCTCCTTATCTGGCACGGCCGTCGCTTATATTCATTGTACGCATAGCCTTCGATAGTCGTAAAACCACTCCATCCCAAAGACACAACGTCCATGACAACGGGGTCCGGCTTAACACCAAACCCCGTTTCACGTAAAACATTGTAGGCAGAGCGCTTTACTTTTAACGATACTCGTCCGCCAACTGTTTCCAAGCGGGTAGCGAATTGACAATCGTTTCGTAGCTCACGCAATAGCCCAGGCGGAACCAACCCGGCATACCAAAGCTGTCCGAGGGAACCGCAAGCAACTCATACTTCTTTGCGCGCTCGCAAAACGCATTCGCATCGGGCTCGAGTGCCTTCACCCACAGGTAGAAAGCACCGTCCGGCTCAACATAGGTATAGCCGTAGTCCGTCAAAGCATCGGTGAGCGCCGTGCGGTTGCGGGCATAGGCCCCGACATCACTCGGCTCATCGATGCAATCGATGATCACGCGCTGGAAGAGTGCCGGTGCGCATACAAAACCCAGCGTACGGGCAGCGCCCGCAACAGCCGGCATCAGACGGGCAGCCTGCGGATTGGTGTTGGGAACCAAGATCCACCCCACGCGCTCACCCGGCAGCGACAGCGACTTGGAATACGAGTAGCACACGATGGTGTGCTCGTAGATCGAGGGCACCCAAGGCACCTCGGCACCGTACACGATCTCGCGGTACGGCTCATCCGAGATGAGCATAATCGGATTCTCGGGATCGCGCTGAGCGTTGGCCTCGCGCAGAACATTGGCCAGTCGCGTCAGCGTGTTGCGTGTATATACGGCACCAGTCGGATTGTTGGGCGAGTCGATGATGACGGCAGTCGTCTTATCGGTAATCGCCTTGAGCACGTTGTCCACGCTCAGCTGGAACGTATCTTCATCGGCGAGCGCCTCAACACACGTACAGCCGGCCTTCTCAATCCAAACGCGATACTCCGGAAAGTACGGGGCGATAACAATAACCTCGTCGCCCGGGTTCGTAACGGCGTTGAGCGTGCAGGTGAGCGAAGCTGCGGCACCCACCGTCATAAAGACGTCCTTACCCTCATAGTTCGTTCCAAAGCGGCGGTTGAGCGATTCGGCGACGGCTGCTCGACATTGCGGCAGGCCCGGAGCGGGGGTGTAGCCGTGCAACTGGTCACTCGGCAGCTCCAGGGCCTTCTTAATCGACTCAGCCACAGCAGCGGGCGCCGGAACGTTCGGATTGCCCAGCGAAAAATCGAATACGTTTTCCGCACCGATCTGCACCTTGCGCTCAAGGCCATAGCTAAAAATCTCACGGATGATGGAGCTTTCCGCGCCGCGAGCATACATAGTTTCGTTGATCATCTGTTCCCCTTTCGCATAGGCGCTATTGTACGCTTTAGTTGAGCAAAGTGCCGCAGCAATGTTGATTGGGGACAGACTTAAATGCGTGAAAACGCTCATTTAAGTCTGTCCCCAATCAACAAAAAGAAAAAGCCTCCGCAGGTTTCCCCGCGGAGGCTTTCGCCACAAAGACTATTTGTCGGCGTCGGTGTCGGCATCGACGACGGCATGGTCATCGTCAGCATCATCGGATGCGGCTTCGACATCCTCCTGCATGGCCGCCTGCGCAAAGGCCGCGGCATCAGCCGCCAGCTCCTCCTCGCTCATGCGAGGCACGCGCTTCTTGGTCGGCATGCCGGCCGCCTTGGCATTGCGCTCCTCCTTGGCCGCCAGGATATCGCCCTCGCGCTCAAGGTAGGCATTCCACTCGTTGTCGAGCAGGGCGTTCACGGCGTCACCTTCGACGGTCTCGCGCTCAAGCAGCACCTTCGCCATCAGATCGAGCTGATCGCGACGGGCGTCCAGGATCTCAACCGCACGACGATGGGCCTCACGCATGATGCGCTGAACCTCGATATCGATGCGGCGCGCCGTCTCCTCGGAGTAATCCTGATGATCGGCGTAATCGCGACCGAGGAACACCTGATGTTGCGCCTCGCCAAACACTTGCGTGCCCAGCTCCTCGCTCATGCCCAGGCGCGTGACCATCTCGCGCGCCATCTTGGTTGCGCGCTCCAGATCGTTGCTCGCGCCCGACGTAATGTCATCGCACATGAGCTCCTCGGCAACGCGACCGCCCAAGAACACGGCGAGCTCGTCGAGCATCTCGTTCTTGGTCTTGAGGAAGTGGTCCTCCTGCGGAAGCTGCAGCGTGTAGCCCAGCGCCTGACCGCGGCTGACGATCGAGATCTTGTGGACCGGATCGGAGTGCTCCAGGATGTGGCCCACCAGGGCGTGACCGCTCTCGTGGTAGGCAATCGTGGTGCGCTCGGCCTCGGTCATCACGCGACCCTTGCGCTGCGGTCCGGCAATCACGCGCTCCATCGATTCCTCGACCTCGTCCATCGAGATCACGGAACGATGACGGCGAGCGGCCAGCAGCGCAGACTCGTTGAGCAGGTTCGCCAAATCGGCACCAGTAAAGCCAACGGTCATCTGGGCGAGCTTCTCAAACTTAACGTCCTCGTCCATCGGCTTGTTCTCGGCATGCACGCGCAAGATCTGCTCGCGGCCCTTCACATCCGGACGGTCGACCGTAACCTGGCGGTCAAAACGGCCGGGACGCAGCAATGCCGGATCCAGGATGTCAGGACGGTTGGTGGCGGCGATCAGGATGACCGACTCGCTTTCCTCAAAGCCGTCCATCTCGACCAGCAGCTGGTTGAGCGTCTGCTCGCGCTCGTCGTGACCGCCGCCCAAGCCAGCTCCGCGCTGACGTCCCACGGCGTCGATCTCATCGATGAAGATGATCGACGGGGCCTGGGACTTGGCCTCCTTAAAGAGGTCGCGCACACGGCTGGCGCCGACACCTACGAACATCTCGACAAAGTCGGAACCCGAGATGCTAAAGAACGGCACGCCCGCCTCGCCGGCAACGGCCTTGGCCAGCAGCGTTTTACCGGTGCCCGGAGGGCCAACCAGTAACACGCCACGCGGGATCTTGGCGCCCAGCTTGCGATAGCGATCCGGATCGCTCAAAAAGTCACGGATCTCCTCGAGCTCCTCGACTGCCTCGTCCACTCCGGCAACGTCTTCAAACTTGACCTTGGGGCGTGTGGCCTCGTTGGTCTTGGCGTTGGTCTTGCCAAACTGCATGTTCCTGTTGTTGGCGCCCATCATCTGGCGCATAAAGTAGAACATGATGGCGATAAGGGCGATCGTCGGAAGCACACTCATCGCCAAGTCGCCCCAAAAATCGGGATCGTTGGTGTTGACGATGTACTTGGTATCGGGGTGCTCCGCCATGAGCTCGGCAAGCGAATCGGAGCCGACATAGGTCGAAGAGAAGCTCTTGAGCTCGCTCGTATCGCCCTTGTCCTTTTTTGTCTTCCAGTAATGACCCGTCACGCTTCCGTCTTGAACCGTATAGGTCAGATCTTCGACGCGATCCTGCTTGATGGCGCTGACCATCTCGCTCGTCGCGAGCTTAACGGTATTGCTGGAGCTGGCAAAGCCGGAACCCATATTAAAGAAGGCATAGCCCAGAAGCGCGCAAGCCAAAAGAAAACACAGCCAGCCCGTACGCGTGGGCTTCTTGCCTCCGGGCATCCCCGGGATCTTTGGGTCCCGGGGAGTCTGGGAATTGTTGTCGTTACGGTCGTCGGGCATCTTACGAATAAACCTCCGGTTTCAAAATGCCCAGATACGGAAGGTTGCGATAGCGCTCGGCATAGTCGAGGCCGTAGCCCACCACAAAGGCATCGGGGCAATGGGTTCCAACATACTTGGGCGTGATGGCCGAGGTGCGGTCCTCAACGTCCTTCCACAGGAAGGCAGCGACCTCCAGCGAAGCGGGCTTGCGGCTCTCGAGGTTCTTCATCAGGTACTTGAGGGTCAGGCCCGAGTCCAGAATGTCCTCGACGATCAGCACGTCGCGACCACGGATGTCGATATCCAGATCCTTAATGATACGCACGATGCCCGAAGACTTCACACCGTCGCCATAGCTCGAAACAGCCATGAAATCGATGTTGGTCGGTAGCTCAATCTTGCGCATCAGGTCGCCCATAAAGACAACGGCACCGCGCAGAACCGCGATCAGCACCAGATCCTTACCCGCGTAGTCGCGAGTGATCTCCTCGCCCAGGCGAGAAACGATGCCGTCGATATCCTCCTGCGTAAACAGAACCTTCTCGATATCCGGATGTTGAGAAGCCATGACAACCCTTTCTTGTGCTTAATCGCCCACACACCGCCGTATGGACGCGAACTACACATTCTAGCAGCGCACGGGGTATATTTTCCAGCCCGCGCACCATCAGCGCGGGAATACCGTCAACGCCGCACAGAACAGCTGGTGCGAGGGGCTAATCCGCGTCAACCACGCGAAGCAGATAAGCCACACGCGTCGCCGCCGTGCATTTAAAACGTTCGTCCGCGCGAACTCCGGCGACCCACACCACGGCACCTCCCGGCGCCGTCCTCACCACGGGCACGCCGGCGCGCTCGGAAACGGGAATGCGAGCCTCGCCTAGCAAGTCGGATACCTTCTTGCTTCGGCCACTCATTCCTAACGGGCACATCACGTCTCCCGGTGCGGGACCGTCCACCCACAGGCGCGCCAATCGCGCCTCTGCAGGGATCTCGCCACGTGAGCCCGCCAGGATCCGCTCACTATCGCTGTCGGCAAAACCCAGGGCAGCCGCGTCTACCAAAGCTGTCACTTCCCCGGCAACCGCAAGCTCACGGGCGCGGCGCACGATATCGCATCCCGGCTCAACGGCCATCGGCTCTGCGACCAGCATGCGCCCCCCGCCCAACGGCAAACGACCGGGTACGGTAACCCAGTCCGCGGCCAGGCCCTCGCGAGCCGCCGGCGCCTTAAACGCCAGCATGCCAAACTCAATGCGTGCGTCAATCCCCGCCGGAAGCGTGACCGAGCCGGCGCCCTCGGCAACGCAGGAAAGGACTCGCTCCACATGTCGCATCTCTGGACGAGCGCCCGGATCGATGCGTTTAATCGCCAGTCGCACGATGCGCCGCGCGATTACCACCTCGGCCGCAGCAAGGCGCCTGGCATCGAGCACCAGCGCGCCCGCTGCCTCTTTGCGCAAACAGCTTCGAAACGCCTGTGCCGACAGCTGGGATAGAAACGCATCTTCATCACCCAAGATCTCACAGGCGGCGCCAATCGTCTTGCAGACGCTCGCGTTGCGCTGCGCCACCACCGGCATCACTCGATGGCGCACGTAGTTTCGCAGATACGAGATATCCTCATTGCTCTCGTCTTCACGCCACGGCTGACCATGTACCTGTAGATAGCCCACGAGCTCGCCATGAGTTAGGTCGAGCAAGGGACGCACCACGATATTCCTCCGGCGAGGAATGCTCGATAGACCAGCGGGCCCCGAACCCTTAATCGCGTTCATCAAAAACGTTTCCGCGCGATCCGAAGACGTGTGCGCGGTGCAGATACGAGCCGCCGTTCGCGGCGCCCCCGTCTGGGCGCAGAGTTCGCGAACATACCTCCGCGCCGCGGCATAGCGCACCTCGCGGGCCGCGGCCTCAATATTGCCCGACTCCCCATCAAAATAAGCGTGCTCCACACACAGCGGTAAACCATATTGCGCGCAGAGCTCACGCACAAAGGCCTCGTCGCCATCGGACGCCTTGCCGCGCAGATGATGGTTTACATGCAGCACATGCAGGCGCTCGCGAGCAATGGGGGCAACACCGCGTCCGTCTTGGATATCCAGCTTTGATGTGCACGCCATAAGAAGCAGTGCCGTCGAGTCCGCGCCGCCTGATACCATGAGCACGACAGGAGCAGCCTGCTGTCTCGTCCGGGTCTCATCGACTGCCCCAGGCACGGCATGGTGTCCGTAATGCTGTGATACCGTTGGCATTCGCTTCCTCCTCTATTCGTCCGCACCCATTGTATCCTTTGGAATCTTATGTCTCGTCTGCACCTTCATATCCTCGGCAGTGGCTCTAAAGGCAACTGCGCACTCATCGAGGGCCCGCAGGGGCTCATTATGGTCGATGACGGACTGTCTCGCCGCGAGACATTAAAGCGCATGGCAGAACTGGGGCTCTCGACAGACAACGTCTCGGCTCTTCTCATTACTCATGAGCATAGCGATCACATCAAGGGCCTCGATGTCTGGTGCAAGCACTGGCACGGCCCCCTCTTTGCCAGCAGGGGGACTCTTTCGAGCAAAGAAAATCTTTCGCATCTGCCTGTCGAGGAATTCGATCCCGGTGACACCCTATCCATTGCCGGCATCCACGTGCAAACCTACTCAACATCACACGATGTCATCAATCCAGTCGGTTATCGATTCGACACCCTCGATGATTCCATCGGCTTTGCCACCGACACCGGAGAGCTATCGAGCCAAGCCATGAACACCCTCAAAGATTGTCGAGTCCTCGCGCTCGAGAGCAACCACGATGCGACCATGCTGCGCGAGGGAGAATATCCCCGCTTTCTTCAGGAGCGCATCCTGTCTGCAAGGGGACACCTCTCCAATGGCCAAGCCGCCGAAGCCGCGCGCGAACTTGTTACCGATCGCACCGAACAGCTCATTGCCATGCATATCAGCCAAGATAACAATCGTCCGAGCCTTACCGTCAAAAGCTATGCCAAAGCTCTGGCCGCAACCCTGGATGACGAGGTCGGCAGCTCCGCAACCCTTCTCCAAGGATCGCGAAAACTCTCGATACGCCCTGCGAGTCAGTATCAGCCGGCAACCATTCAATAGACTGTCCTAGACAGCAAAAGGG
>DBFABM010000023.1:0-23593 GCA_048194085.1 Collinsella aerofaciens | reverse complement strand
CATACTTGGCGCCCGAAGCGACACCCGGAACCAGCGTGTCAAAGTCATTGTTGACATACTCGACATCCAGGCCCAGCTTGTCGCCGATAGCCTTGATGAGCTCAAGGTCAAAGCCCTGATAATCGCCGTTATCATCCTTGTACTCAAACGGAGCGTACTCGGCAGAGGTGCCGACGGTCAGCGTACCGTCCTTGACGAGCGCGTACTCCTTGGAGCCGTCGACCTTCTCGACCTTAGCGTCGTCAGAGCTGCTGGAACCGGCATCAGAACCAGAGGTGGCGTTAGACGAGCCGCAGCCCGTCAGAGCGAGGGCGAGCGCCATAGCGCCCGTGGCGGCAAATGCGCCAAGCTTCTTCAGCTTCATAATCAGTCTCCTTCCGGTGACCTCGTTTGATTCAGAGGTCTGCAAAAACTGTTGGCTATTATGCACCCGGAATTACGAATCTGCAATGAGAAAACTGATTGAAACAAACCCATAACGTGATTGGAATACTCTACTTTGTGACAGTCATTACTGCTGCAATGACCTTAATAGTCTAATTTCAGTTGCATAACCTGCAAGTTCGTTCGGAGTCTCCAAAATAAACGGCAGCGAACGCAAGTGGCCATTCGATACAATATTCTGCATAACCTGCATACCGCCACCAAATTCCTCGCTGCCAAGGTATCCCTTGCCGATGCACTCGTGACGATCTTTATGGGCGCCACAAGGGTTCCTCGAATCGTTGATGTGTACGGCATGCAAGCGATCGATACCCACCACGCGGTCGAACTCGTCGAGTACGCCGTCCAGATCATGGATGATGTCGTAGCCGGCATCGCTCACATGACAAGTGTCTAGGCAAACGCCCAGCTTGGACGACAGCTCGGGGCGTTTGCCGGCAACACCCTCAATGATGAGCGCCAGTTCCTCAAAGCTGCGGCCCACCTCGGTACCCTTGCCGGCCATGGTCTCGAGCAGCACTGTCGTCTGCTGGCCCTCAAACATCACCTGGCACAGGGTGTCGACAATCATCTGAATGCCGGCGTCGGAGCCCTGCCCCACATGCGCACCGGGATGGAAGTTGTAGTAGTTGCCGGGCAGCGCCTCCATGCGCCGCAGGTCCTCTACCATAGCCTCCAAGGCGAACTCGCGCGCCCGCTCTTTGGCAGAACAGGGGTTGTAGGTATACGGGGCATGCGCCACCAGCGGTCCAAAGTCGTTTTGCGACATAAGCTCGCGCAGAGCCGCCACGTCATCCATGTCAAGTTCTTTTGCCTTGCCACCGCGCGGGTTGCGCGTAAAGAACGCAAAGGTATTGGCGCCAATGGACAACGCCGTCTCCCCCATTGCCCGATAGCCCTTCGTCGTCGAAAGATGACACCCGATCGTCAGCATCTCCAGCTCCCTCCTCATCAGTTGCGGAAAAATACGGTCTATTGGTGCCTTATTTTGGCGCAAACAGACCGTATTCCACCGCAAGTTATAAAAGGGGCATCAGGAGCAAAGGCCTCCAGGCATTCCAAGCGCTGGTGCCATGCCCCACGCCCTAAAGTTTCAAACGAATCGCATCGATGATGCGTGCGCAGCGCTGTGTAGCGGCTAGGGACATGATGGGGCTTTCGAGTTTCCCCGTCTGAATGAGCTGCGTCGCATGCGACGCCTCGCCGTAAAAATCATCGACCTCAAATGGTGTATCGATTTCGAGTACTCGACCGTCGGAATACTTCACATGGGCGAGCTCGGGGCGATGGAGACGCTCGATTTCCAACGAGCCCCGCTCACAGGCAATCGTTAAGCGGCTTTCATATGTTGCTTTGCCGTCGCACACCATATGAATGGGTATACCGCCGACGCTCATATGGATCTCGTCGGCCCAATCGACGCGGCCGCCCGATACGTCACGCCAGCGAACTTCACGGGACGAAACCTCGCACGCGCCCGCGAGCAAATCCTCAAACCAGCCGACCGCATAGCAGCCCATGTCATATAGACAGCCGCCCTGCAACGGATCAAGCAGATAACCCGAAGGAGACTCGCCGTAATCGAGCTTTTGCACGCTTTCAATCGAGACAATACGGCCAAGCTCACCCGACGCAAACAAGTCCTTCACGCGAGTGCGCATCGGGCAAAACCGATTCTTCATCGCCTCCATAAACAGCACGCCGCACTCGCGAGAGGTGGAGGCAATCGAGAGAGCCTCTTCCTCACTCAAAACGGCCGGCTTTTCGCACAGCACGGCCTTTCCGGCGCGCAGCGCGCGACAGGCCCAACGCGTATGCATGCCATGCGGAAGAGCCAAGTAGATTGCGTCGACATCGGGGTCGGCAATCAGCGCGTCATAAGCCGCATCGCCGTTATCGTCGACCGAGGCATGGCCATGCGCAGCATCAATCGAAAACGCTCGGCAAAATTCCTCGACACGTGCAGGAGTGCGGCCGGCCGCAGCCACCAGCCGTGCCCCGTCCACCTCCTTGAGCGACGATGCAAATCGATGCGAAATGCGCCCAGCGCCCAAAACGCCCCAACGAACCTCACGCAAATCATCACATGAATCCCGATGGCCCACGACAGCCCCCTTCAGTTGCGGTGAAATAGTTCCTGTTTGGCCCCTATTCTGCCGCAAACAGGAACTATTCCACCGCAAGTTATAAAAGGGTCATGAGGAGCGCGTTTTGCCGAAGGCCTTAAGCACCGCCGTTACGGGGCCAGGCTGGAAACGTCGGCGCACGTCATCGAGACGCTCGGGGATATCAATATGCTGTGGGCAGTGGCGCGCGCATTTGCCGCACTTGACGCAATTGCTCACCAGCTTGGCCTCGCTTGTGCGCACCGCGCTCGCCGTAAAGTACTGCGATAGACCCGTAAACCAGCTGTGCGCATAGCTTGCGTTGTAAGCGGCAAAGCAGCCGGGAATGTTAATACCCTTGGGACATGGCATGCAGTAGCCGCATCCCGTGCAGGGCACACGGTTCGATTTCTCAAACTCCATCAACACGCGCGCAATCGTGTCGAGCTGGTTGGCCGTCATCGAATTCGGCAACGCGAGGTCTGCCAGTGACGAGTTCTCGTCCACCTGCGCGGTATCGGTCATACCAGAAAGCAACATGGTCACCTGGGGATGATTCCACACCCACGAGAGCCCCCAGGCGGCAGGAGTGCGCAAATGCGGGTCACGGGCGCTATCGAGCACAGCGCGGGCCCGTGGCGGCAGCTTGCCCGCTAAACGCCCGCCCAGCAGTGGCTCCATCACAAACACCGCGAGGCCTCGCTCGGCGGCGGCCATGAGCCCCGCTGTTCCCGCCTGATATCGCTCTCCAGCGTAATTGTACTGGATCTGGCAAAAGTCCCACTCATATGCATCGAGCATCGTCAGGAAATCCGCCGCGCTGCCGTGGTACGAAAAACCAATCTGGCGAATGCGCCCCGCCGCCTTTTGACGCGCGATCCAGTCCTCGATGCCCAACGCCACCACACGTTCCCACTGGGCGGGCGAGGTAATGAGTGCATGAGGTAATAGTCGATATGGTCGGTCCGCAGGCGGCGCAGTTGCTCGTCGAAGAACCGGTCGAAATCCTCCGCGCATTTGCACGAAGCATGCGGCAGCTTGGTTGCGAGCAAAACCTGGTCGCGCAAGCCCAGGCGCTCAAGCGACGCACCCACACAAGCCTCGTTGCCGGGATAGAGATAGGCCGTGTCCAGGTAGTTAATCCCCTGCTCCACCGCACGGGAGATGATGGCGTCGGCTGTCTTCGCATCCGGGCGTCCCGGCGCACCGGGAAACCTCATGCAGCCCAGCCCCAACGCCGAGATACGGTTGCCGCTTTTGGGGTCAACGCGATATTGCACGGCCCCTCCCCTCCCATCGAAGCCCTGACAAGGCGAAACAAACCCGTCACGTCATCGAAACACATCGGAATCGCAATTGAGAACGTATCGTAACGCAGCAGAAATCAGGCCGTCACGGCACCGCTTTAACATCAGCAAAAAGCCCGATGAAAGGAGCCGGGCATGACCACGCGCATGTCTTTGCGGTCTGCCCTGCAGCGTAGCGTCCAGGCAAACGTTTCTTTTTTATAACAGCCGCCCCGCGCACCCACCAATCACCCTGGCAGCATACAATCCATCAGGCGCCCCTTACGCGGGCGCCTTTTACATGGGGAGATGATTCACATGCAGATCAACAAGGTCGCTTTTATCGGCAAGGGCGGCGTCGGCCTGCTCTACGGCAGCATGATTGCCA
This sequence comes from Collinsella aerofaciens, assembly GCA_048194085.1. GTDB lineage: Bacteria > Actinomycetota > Coriobacteriia > Coriobacteriales > Coriobacteriaceae > Collinsella > Collinsella aerofaciens_CO. The sequence goes on along the minus strand of DBFABM010000023.1, from coordinate 19,370 downwards.
AGGCCCTCGGCAATGACGCCGTCGAATACGTTATGGATGACACCCGTTTTGAGCGTCACGCGGGCGATGCGCTCACTGTCAACGGCAAGCCCTGCGATCTCACGTCCGTCCGCGCCAGCGAGGCGACGCCCGCCGATCTGGTCATCCTGACAGTCAAGACCACCGGTCTCGACCAAGCACTCAAGACTATGGAGCGCGTCGTGGGACCCAACACGCTCATCGCCTCGCCATGCAACGGCATTACGAGCGAGCAAAAGATTGCCGAACGCTTTGGCTGGGAGCATACCGTTCTTGGTATCTGCCAGGGCATGGACGCCGTGTTTCTCAACGGCGCGCTCACCTTTACCAATGCGGGCGAAATCCGCTTTGGCGCGGCGGCCGGCACGAACCCCGCAACCATCACCGCGATCGACGAGCTCTATACGCGCTGCGGCATCGCCCATACCGTCGAGGACGACATCGCCCACCGCATGTGGGCCAAACTCATGCTCAACGACGGCATCAACCAAACCTGCATGGCCTACGGCGGGACCTACGGAAGCGCCACGGAGCCGGGCTCCGAGCAGCGTCGCTGCTTTGTTTCCGCCATGCGCGAAACGCTTGCGGTCGCCAACGCCGAGGGCGTTGAGCTGACCGAGGCAGACCTGACGCAAATGGTGCACCTCATCGAGGGAATCGACCCCGCCGGTATGCCCTCGATGGCTCAAGACCGCATCGCAAGGCGCAAAACCGAGGTTGATGAGTTCGCGGGCACCATCTGCCGCCTCGCAGCCAAACACGATATCCAGGCACCGCAAAACGAGTGGCTCTATCGGCGCATCCGCGATATCGAGAAAAGCTGGTAGCGCCAACGCGCCGCATTCAACAGCCTTAACAGCAAAACCGCCGCAAGGGAACCTTTCCCCTGCGGCGGCCTTCATCTTCGTCTATGACCGGCGGCCGATCTCACAACAGTCAACGTTGCGACCCCGGCACCTCGTCCTCATCGTCGCGGCAAAGAACCACGCCCGCGCTTCCCAGCAGTGCGGCCGCGATCAGCGCGCCGACCACGATAGGAGCAGTCCCGCATGTCCCCTGCATGCCCGCGACGAGCGCGACCGTGGGACCAAGGCAGCCGAGCATCAACGCGACGGCGGCAACGGCAATATCTCGAGCATTCACAAGACCACTTCTTCCAAGAGAAAGACCTTATTTCTCATGAACTAGTGTGCCCCGCATCCATACGCCCAGCGTACCGCCACGGTAAGGGCTCTGTTAACTCAAACGCGCATAAAGAACGGGCGGCTTTACGTTGCCTAAAAGCTCAGTAAAGACGTCCGCCCATCATGTGCCTATTTTGCTTATGGCAGATTACCAACCGGTGTAGTAATCGGTGGTTCCGGCAGCGCAGCCGGAGTCATAGACCTTGCAATCACCCTTGGAGCCCGTAAAGGTCGAGCCCTGGGCCATATCGCCCGCGGCAACAACGTAATAGCCGTCGGAATCGCGCCAGAAGCCCTCGGAATCCTGAGTCCATTCGCCCGTGCGATAGTGATAAAGCACATTGCTGCTGTAATAGGTCTCGCGGCGACCGTTGTAGTTATTGACACCCGCAGAGCGCGTCAGGCCCGATCCGTTCGCGTAGGACGCGGCAGACGCGTAGGACGGAGTGTAACCGGCGTTGTAGTACGAAGCCTGGGCGGCCTCGGCAGCCTCCGCCTCGGCGGCAGCAACCTCGAGCGCTTCGCGCTTGGCATCCTCAAGTGCAGTGCGCAGCTCATCGAGCTCAGTCGACTTCGCGTCGACCTCCTCCATCGTCAAGAGACTGCCCGCACCGTCGATACAACCCTGCAGTACAGCGCGCTCGTCATCGGTGGCATAGTCACCGTACATGTTCATGATGATCTGAGCACGCATCTCAAGGGAATCGCGCTTGGCCTCCATCGAGGCGTTCCACTCCTGCATGGAGCCAAAGCCGTCGCTGCGATAGTCGACGGGCTGCACCAGCGTCGCCTCGGACGGCGTGGATCCAACCGTGTCGGACAGTGTTGCCGCGTGGGCATCAGTTGCACCGGCGCCCGCCAAAAGTGCCACGGTCAGAGCGGCGGAAAGGGCGGCGGCTTTCGGTTTTCGTGAATCGATCCTCATGTAGCTGGAAACCTCCGTAGTACGTTTTTGCTGCGTTTGAGCTGTGTGTGATTCGATCGCGCTGCATAGTACCCCGAGCAAATCGCGACCTGCGGTTTTACTCAAAAGGCGCACGTCAATTGCGTAAAACTCACATCCTCTCAACAGGAGTTTTCCACAACTCGAATGCATAAAGCGTGTCAAAAACCCTGTTTTTGCACCCTCTCTATGCAAAAAAGGCGCCTATGCAATCATTGTTCGCACAGGCGCCTTGAGCAGGCATTTTATGCAGTTATACCTATCGAGTCGCAAGGGGTCCTTGCACAAGTCGCCTTACTCGTCCAGCGCGGCGAAGGCCTGCTTCAGATCCCAAATGATATCCTCGGCGTTCTCGGTACCGATGGAAAGACGGATCGTGGAGGGCGTGATGTTCTGCTCGGCGAGCTCCTCGGCAGAGAGCTGGGAGTGCGTAGTGGTAGCCGGGTGCACGACGAGCGACTTGACGTCGGCCACGTTGGCGAGCAGCGAGAAGACCTGCAGATGGTCGATGAACTTCCAAGCTGCCTCCTGGCCACCCTTAATCTCAAAGGTAAAGATCGAGGCACCGCCGTTGGGGAAGTACTTCTGATAGAGCTCGTGATCGGGGTGCCCAGACAGGCTCGGGTGGTTCACCTTGGCGACATGGCTATCACCAGCCAGGAACTCAACGACCTTCTTGGTGTTCTCGACATGACGGTCAACGCGCAGCGACAGAGTCTCGGTGCCCTGGAGCAGGATCCAAGCGTTGAACGGGCTGATGCAGGCGCCCTCGTCACGCAGCAGGATGGCGCGGACATAGGTTGCGAAGGCGGCGGGACCGGCAGCCTCGGCAAACGAGACGCCATGGTAGGAGGGGTTGGGCTCGGCGATCTGCTCATACTTGCCGCTCGCCTTCCAATCGAAGTTACCGCCGTCGACGATCACACCGCCCAGCGAGGTGCCGTGGCCGCCGATAAACTTGGTTGCGGAATGGACGACGATGTTGGCACCATGCTCCAGCGGACGGAACAGATACGGGGTGCCGAAGGTGTTGTCGACGACAACCGGTAAACCGTGCTTCTTGGCGATCTCGGAGATGGCGTCGATGTTGGGGATGTCGGAGTTGGGGTTGCCGAGCGTCTCGAGATAGATGACCGTGGTGTTGTCCTTGATGGCGCCCTCGACCTCGTCCAGGTTATGAGCGTCGACAAACGTGGTCTCGACGCCAAACTGGGAGAGCGTATGCTCCAGCAGGTTGTAGGAGCCACCGTAGATGGTCTTCTGGGCAACCACGTGGTCACCGGCCTGGGCAAGAGCCTGCAGGGTATAGGTGATGGCAGCAGCACCGGAGGCGACGGCGAGACCTGCCACGCCACCCTCGAGTGCGGCGATACGGTCCTCGAAGACGCCCTGGGTGGAGTTGGTCAGACGGCCGTAGATGTTACCAACATCGGCAAGGCCAAAGCGGTCGGCGGCGTGCTGGGAGTTGCGGAACACATAGCTCGTGGTCTGGTAGATAGGCACGGCGCGGGAGTCGGATGCGGGATCGGCGCTCTCCTGGCCAACGTGAAGCTGCAGGGTATCGAAACCAAAGGTGTGCTCGGGGTTGTTGATGAACTGGCTCATGATGATCTCCTTGATCGAACAAAAGTAAACAAATTAGAGAGAAGTAAGTCGCTGTCTCCTGATCACGCCAACGGGCGCAAACAGGAGCCCGGCATTCGTCTTGGTAAGCAATTCATATGCGGGCCTCCTTTCGCATCCCGGTTCCGTGGTCGGTTTAATTACCTACCGCCTTTGTGTGTTTTGAATAGTACGAGCATTGTTTCGCTCGGTCAATCACTTAAAAGCGCTAACCTGTTATCGGTTTTATAGATAGCAATCGAAAGGATGGCGTCGATGACCCTTCAGCAGCTTCGTTTTCTGATTGCCGTGGCAGAGTCCGGCTCAATCAACGCCGCAGCTCAGCGCCTCTATACCGCTCAGTCCAACATCTCAAACGCCGTCAAAAGCCTGGAACAGGAACTCCATCTGGAGATCTTTACGCGCTCCAGCCGCGGCGTCACGCTCACCAACGACGGCACCGAGCTTTTGGGCTATGCGCGTCAAGTCGTAGAGCAGGCCGATATGCTCGAGGCGCGCTACGAGGACGGCGGCACCCCGCAAGCCCGCCTCGCCATTTCCGCCCAGCACTACGCCTTTTCGGTCGAGGCCTTTGTCAACGTGGTCGAGCGCTGCCGCGACAGCAAGTTCGAGTTCATCATGCGCGAGACCACCACATCGCAGATCATCGATGACGTCCGCGCGTTTCGCAGCGATATCGGCATTCTGTATCTGGATGACTTTAACGCCCGCGTTCTGCAGAAGGCCTTCGCCGATGCCCGCGCAAGCTTCCATCCCCTCTTCGACGCAACGGTCCACGTCTTCGTTAGCGAGCGCCACCCGCTTGCCCGCCGCCCGCAGCTGTCCCTTGCCGACCTCACACCCTATACGCGCTACAGCTTTGAGCAGGGAACCTCAAACTCCTTCTATTACGCCGAGGAACCTTTTAGCTATATCCCTTGCGACCGCAACATACGAATCTCGGACCGCGGAACACTTACTAACTTACTTATCACGTCGAACGGTTACACCCTGTCGACCGGTGTCCTCTCCAATGAAATGCAATGGGGTATGGCATCGATCCCGTTAGCAGACGCCCCGACGATGCATGTGGGCTACATCATGCACGACGATCGCAAGCCCTCTCCCCTCTTGCAGCAATACCTCAACGAACTCAACCGCATCATCCATGCCAACCAACTGTCGGAAGACGGGGTAGAAATCGTAGATTGCTAGCCCCCGGCGGGCATGGCGCTACAATGGTCACTCACACGAAACGTACCCAACGAAAGGAACCATGTGAAGGTCATCATCTATACCGACGGCTCGGCCCGATCAAATCCGGGACGCGGCGGCTACGGCGCCGTGCTCAAATACACCAACCCCGCCGGCAAGACCTTCACCTCTGAGCTTTCGCGCGGCTACGCCAAGACCACCAACAACCGCATGGAGCTCATGGCCGTTATCGTGGCACTCGAGGCGCTCAACCGCCCCTGCGACGTCGAAGTCCATTCCGATTCGCAGTACGTCGTTAACGCCTTCAACAAGCACTGGATCGACGGCTGGAAAAAACGCGGCTGGAAGACCGCCAACAAGCAGCCTGTCAAGAACCGCGATCTGTGGGAGCGCCTGCTCACCGCAAAGAGCAAGCACAAGGTTGAGTTCATCTGGGTTAAGGGTCACGCCGGCCATGAGCTCAACGAGCGCTGCGACGAGCTTGCCACCAGGGCGGCCGACGGCAGCAACCTCGATATCGACACTGGCTTTAACGAGAGCGACCTGTAACGGCGTTTTCGCACGCTATTTCCTGCCCCTTCGCGCTACACTCATCCTGTAAACCGAACGGCACGAGGGGGATACATGCTGCGTATAGCGACCATCGGCACATCCATGATTACCGACGACTTTATCCAGGTCGTCAACGCCAACGACCAAGCTGCGTTTGTGGGCACGCTCTCGCGCGATGCTGATCGCGGCGCCGCCTTCACCGCTAAGCACGGCGGCGAGCGTAACTTCACCGCACTCGACGAGCTCGCTTCCGCCAACGACGTCGACGCCGTCTACATCGGCAGCCCCAATGCACTCCATCACGAACAGGCGCTCGCCTGCATCGCCGGCGGTAAGCACGTTATCGTCGAAAAGCCCTTCTGCGCCACCGAGGCGCAAGCGCTTGAGGTCTTCCGCGCTGCCGAGGCAGCAGGTGTCGTGGCCCTCGAGGCCATGCGTCCCCTCCACGATCCCGCCTTCCACGCCATCGAGGACGCCTTGGGTGAAATCGCCCCCATCCGCCGCGCCTCATTGCGCTTTGGCAAGTATTCCTCGCGCTACAACGAGATTCTCGCGGGACGCGCCACCAATATCTTCGACTGCAATATGGCATCGGGTTCCCTCATGGATATTGGCGTCTACACCGTCGAGCCCATGGTCGAGATTTTCGGCATGCCCTCCGGCCTTACGAGCATGGCTACTCTGCTCGACCCCACCACGCGACAGCTCACGCACGGCCCCATCGACGGCTGCGGTTCCATCCTCGCCAGCTACGGCGGTGGCCGAATCTCCGTCGAGCTCGCGCACTCCAAAATTACGAATGACCTACTGCCCTCGCAGATCGAAGGCGAGCGTGGCACTATCCAGATCGACCATCTGTCCACGCCCCGCAACGTCCGCATCGACTATCGCGGCGACGTCGTACGCGGCTCGGCGACCGAGGCGCCGCGCGAACAGGGCGATAACGGCCGCGTGCTCGACCTGCCCAAATCGAGCAACACTATGGAATACGAGCTCACGGACTTCATCACCGCCATCGGCGGCATCGATAACGTCAAGGAAGAGATTTGGGAGACCCCGGCGGGACGCCACGAGCTTGGCCACTACCGCGATGTCACGCTCGTCTCACTACGCATCATGGATGCCGTGCGTCAGCAGGCCGGCATAACCTTCCCGGCCGACGCAGGCAAGCAGGCATAGCGATGGGCCTCTTCGATACGTTCTTCTCCAGCGTCACCGGCGGCAGTCGAGAGCCTCAAAAACCATCAAACGTCGAGCTCGAGCTGCGCCGCAGGCTTACCGTGCTCGCAAGCGACGAGGCCACTCAAGACACTCCCCTGCGCTATTTCCTGCGCTGGGCGGGGCAAGTCCAAGGCGTTGGTTTTCGCTTTACCAACACCAACCTCGCGCAGGCACGCGCACTCACCGGCTGGGTGCGTAACATGGAAGACGGCTCAGTCGAGATGGAGATACAGGGAGCTCCGGCAAATATCCTATCTCATCTCGAGGCACTTCATGCCTCCTACGAGCGCATGGGAACGCGTTTTCGCCTCGTAGATGCCCAGGCCCGAGCCCCACTTGCCAATGAAGACGGTTTCACTCCTCATTATTAGTATTGTGTGCTAAATACGGTATCATTTACCAACGACCGTTAATAGAAAAGAGGCGAGGCGCATGGCGGTGCAAAGAAGGAATACCAAGCAGCGAAAGCTGGTTCTTGACGCCGTGCGCCAAAGCTATAACCATCCCACCGCCGACGAAATCTACAACGTCGTGCGCGCGCAGGATGACAAAATCAGCCGCGGTACGGTCTACCGCAATCTCAATCTCTTGGCCGACGCCGGCGAAATCCTCTCCATCAAGACGCCGGGCGGCAGCCGCTTCGATCGCACCGTCGAGCCGCATGCGCATATCATCTGCACCTCGTGCAGCCGCGTCATCGACGTACCACTCCCCTTCGATGCACAGCTCGACGCCAAAGCATCCGAGCAAATCGGCTGGCACGTCACGTCGCACTACACCATCTTCGAGGGTCTCTGCCCCGATTGCCGGTAGACGTTTGGAACATGCCTTAAAATCCACCTTTCCGCACTTTGCAGCAAGAAGTAGATTTCTAGACATGCCCCAAATGTTTACTCAGCAAGTAGACGGTGCAGTTCTTCTTCGACCGTGCGCACGTAACGGACGCGGTCGTTGACGCCACGCATGGTGGGGTTGCAGCTCTCCATCAGATAGGGATGGCCCACGACGTTGAGCATGTCGCGATCGTTCTCATTGTCGCCAAAAGCCATCATCTCATCGGGCGAAATACCCAGGGCACGACCGTAATCGGCAAGCGCGGAGCCCTTGCCCGAACCGAAACCGATCAAGTCCGTCCATGCGGTTCCCGACGTCATCACTTCGACACGATCGCTAAAGAGGCGCTCGAAATACTCCCGGGCTGCCGGATAATCCACCTCGGGCGTCTGGAAGCCAATCTTAATGACATCCTCGTCGATGTCCTCGGGACGGTCGACCACCGCCACATCGCAGTGGACCACATAGCGCAAATGGTCGACGAACGCATCGTTACCGCTCATGGCGTAGATGTGCCCCTCACACGAAAGGGTCACGTCGGTATGGGGATACGCAACCACGGCATTCGCGATAGCCATAGCAAGGCTACGCTCCATAGAGCGCTTGACAACGGCACGCCCCTCGCTCATCACCAGGGTTCCGTTTTCGCATACATAGGTGAGCTCATCGGCCACCGGGGCAAACAGGTAGCGCAAGCTCGCATATTGACGGCCACTCGCCGGCATAAACACGATACCGCGACGATGCAGCTCATCGATAAGCTCAAAGGCCTCGGAACGCAGCTCGCGCTCCCCCGGATGCAGCAACGTGCCGTCCAAATCGCATGCAATCAGTTTGATTCCCTCAAGACCCATATGCTTCCCCAAAGCCTCCTATCAACAGCAAGACGGACCTTGATTGGTCGCCCCTCAAAGCCCATCTTGCGCATACGCGCGCTTAGCCGCGCACCTTTTTTACGATGGTAAAGTCTGGAGCCATGCTCACGACGACCTCCGCCGCACTCGACGCAAAGCGCCGGCTGGCATCGAGCTCGCGTGTGACCACCGAGAGCCGAACACCCTCGACACCCCGGAGCATGCGGCCCAAAACAGGCTGCACCGGCGTATACATGCGCACGGTATGCTCGTCCGAGTCGCCTCGGAAGAGCGGCGCATGCATGTTGCCGATCTCCCAGCACGAATGCGCGAGCGCAATCGGGTCCATGCGGTCAACTTCGACCAAATAAACCTCGGCGCTGCGCAAGCGCACGACAACTGCCACGGGCACCATGCCCGAACGGTCGATGGCGAGCACGTCGCCATCGGCAAGACGACCGTCGTCGGCAGTATCCAGCCGAACATCGATCGTGCGCCCCAGCTCCGTCACGCCCGCAAACGCGCATACATCAGCCTGATCCCAATCGAGCAGTAGCTCGTCAACCTCAAAGACGCCGCCCAACTTCCGGCGAAGCAGGAGTTCATAGGACGGATCGTTGAGATTTCCCAAGCATGTCGTCGAAACCAAGCGTTCAGGCATACTCTAACCCTCGACCTCGACGAGCTCGATATCAAAGTTGAGATCCTTGCCGGCAAGCTCGTGGTTGGCATCGAGCGTCACGGCCTCGGGCGTCACGTCAATGACGACGGCGGGGACAGGCATGCCGCTCGGCGTGGACAGGAAGAGCTTCATGCCCTTCTCGATCTGCTCGATGTTGGGAACCTGTTCGGCCGGGAAGGTAATAACCATCTCGGGATTGTGCTCGCCGTAGGCATCGGCAGCCGGGATGTGCACGGTCTTCTTCTCGCCCACCTGCATGTCGACAACAGCGGCGTCGAAGCCCTTGATCATCTGACCGGCGCCGCAGGTGAACTCCAGCGGCTCGCCGCGATCGTAGGAGCTATCGAACTGCGTGCCGTCATCGAGCGTGCCGCGATAATGGGTCTTGACCTTCTTGCCCTGGTTGGACATGGTAACCTCCGTGATAAGGGCGGCGCACAACGCGGGCCGCCGTGAACATATGGCGCTAACTATACCCTAGTCATACAATTCAATGACAGTTTGCAAAGAAACGCTGCAACCGGAGGAACCATGGCATATCCCGTATTTGACCTACACTGCGACACCGCCGACCGAATCGGCTGGGCCACGCTCGATCTCGACCTGCGCTTTACCGCCGGCACCGACGGTTATTTCCCCGGCGACGAAACGCATCCGCAAGATTTCGACCTCATCGAGGGCAACGCCTGCGCCATCTCGCTCGCAAAGATCGGCAACACGCCGTGGGCACAGTGCTTCGCCACGTTTGTCCCCGATGAGATTCCCACCGCCCACGCCGCGCGCTTCCAGGCGCAGATCATGGCGCATATGAGCGGCCAGGCAATGCTCAACCACGACCGCATGGTCAACGTACGCAGCGCGGCAGACATTCGCCCCGCGCTCAAAGACGGCAAGGTCGCCTGCATCCACACCATCGAAAACGCCACGTTCTTTGCCGAGGACCCCGCGCTGATCGAGGTGCTCAAGAGCTTGGGCGTACTCATGTCATCGCTCAGCTGGAATGCGCAGGGACCGCTCGCGAGCGGACACGATACCCACGCCGGCCTCACCGCCGCCGGCATCGAGGCACTTACGCAGATGGAGCACGCCGGCATGGTGCTTGACGTCTCCCACCTCAACGATGAGTGCTTTGACGAGGTTGTCGCCCACGCCACACGTCCCTTCGTCGCCAGCCACTCCAACTCCCGTGCGGTTTGCGGCGTCAAACGCAACCTTACCGACGACCAGTTCCGCACCATTCGCGACATGGGCGGTATCGTCGGCCTCAACTACTGCAGCGAGTTCCTTTCCAACGACGCAACCGACAAGACCGCCGCAGACGTCACCTTCGACCAGCTAGCGGCACATATCGAGCACTGGCTCGACCTGGGCGGCGAGGACGTCATCGCGCTCGGCGGCGACTGGGACGGTGCCACGGTACCCGCCTTCCTCTCCGATGCCAGCAAGATGCCCGAGTTCCAGAACATGCTCTCCAAGCACTTTGGCAAGACCGTGATGCAGAAGCTCTGCAGCGACAACGCGCTTGCCTTCTTTGAGCGTTATTAATTTCACATCCCTTGAGCGGGCCGGCATGCCGAACGGTCGACATGCCGGCCCGTCCCCAATCTGAAGGACCGCTTTTGACGCAGCAGTTTACGATTTCCGCATCCCGACCGGATGGGACGCCCATCCCCGTCATCGTTACCAAAAAGCGCGTCAAGAACTTCAACCTACGCGTCACGTCGAGCGGTGAGGTCCACGCCAGTGCACCGCTCGGCGCCAGCCGCGAGCGTATCGAAGCGTTTGTGAAGCGCAACAGCGCCTGGATTATCAGCCGACTTGCCCAGCGCGGGCAACGTCAGGCGACGGCGCGAGAGCCGCTCAGTCCCTCGTCCATCATTGCGCTTTGGGGCAAGCCCATCACCGTACAGGATGCGCTCGATCACAACTTTGCATCACCCGCACCGCGACCCAAACAGGCCACCTTCGCAAGTTTTATGGGTACCGATGAATCGGACGAAGGCCCACAGGCCCAGCGGCGCGCAATCCTCGACGGCCTAACGTCCGATGAACTCCAAGCCCACATCGACCAGCTCTATGCAACCGAGGTCGCCACGGCGCTGCGCGATATGGTGCACGCATACGAAATCGCAATGGGTGTCGCCGTTTCCCGCGTTTCCGTACGCAGCATGAAAACGCGTTGGGGCTCATGCACTCCCAAATCCGGCGCCGTTCGCATCGCACGAGAACTTGCCGCCTACCCCGTCGAATGCCTCGACATGGTTGTCGCCCACGAGCTCGTCCACTTGCTCGAGCCAAGCCACAATCAGCGGTTTCACGCGCTGCTCGACACGTACTGCCCCAACAACAGGGCTCTGTCGCAGCGGCTCAAAAAACCGCCCGCCAACGAGCTCTAGAGTCGGTTAGCGCACGCGCTCGATCTCGACACCGCAGCTTGCCAGGGGAAGACCGACGGGCGCCCAAGGCTTATCGAGCTTAACGTGCACGCCAAGCAGCAGGGGGTAACGACGCAGCAGCATCTGGGCCACACCCTCGGCTGCAGCCTCGATGAGCTTAAACGTATGCTCGCGCAGATAGCCATCGACATCGTGGCATACCGAGCCGTAGTCAATCGAGGCGTCCAGGTTATCGTGCTCCCCCGCTGCACGCAGGTCGGCATAGAGCACCAGGGACACGATGAACTTCTGGCCCAGCGCGTTCTCTTCGGGATATACGCCGTGGTTAGCAAAAACCTCAAGACCTTCAACGGTGATGCGGTCGGCATGGCGCAGATCGTCATAGCTCACGTGGGGTACCGCCGTTGCGGTGGATATTTCGCCCCTTCCACGGCGGGCGAGCTCGGCACCTTCAGTCTTGGTTGCATTCTCGGGCAGTTTCTTATTGCTCATCGCGATCGTCTCCTTCGTTTAGAACCCCGACCGCGCAAACTAACTACACGCGAATCGACAGGTTCTTTTTATCATCGCTCCAGTTGCAAGCATTGCGCGCGGGGCATGCAAAGCAGGCGCGCGACGCTTTATCGGCCGCATAGAGCAGACGCTCAAGCGGTTGGCTGTTCACGCGCAGCTTTCGATGGCCCAGAATGGCCGTCTTAATGGCTGCGGCATCGGCCGGCTCAAACGCCACATCATCGGGCATGCCGCCGAGAATCGCATCGGCGACGCGTTCGCTTGCAACATCATGGGATATACCCGATTCATACTGTTCATCTTTGCCGATATCGTGAAGAAGTGCCGTGGCGTAGATGACCTCGCGGTCAAATTCGAGCTGTTCCTCGAGATTCTTGATCCACATAATGCGAGCGACATCGAGCAGATGGTCAATACCGTGGCGGCAGAAGATGCGCCCCGATTCCAACTGCGCAATGTTGCCCAGGTGCCGCCGAAACAGCCCGTTGGCACAAATGTAATCAATGCGAGGCATGGCATCAAAGGGGGCCAGGCCCGAAGCCATGAAGCCGCGACGCGGCGTCCCCTCATCGGTCTTCGATGTAAAGTCGTTGACGACCCTCATGCTAACGGCCCAGCATCCTAAAGAACCGCTCCTCGAGCGACGGATCGGTCTCAAAGACGCCGCGGCGAGCGAGCGTCACGGTCTTGGTGCCAGGCTTTTGCACGCCGCGCATGGTCATGCACATATGCTCAGCCTCCATGAGCACAATCGCTCCCTGGGGAGCGAGATACTCCATGAGGGCATCGGCAACCTGTGCGCACAGCTGCTCCTGCAGCTGCAGACGACGGGCGTAGACCTCAACCGTGCGGGCAAGCTTAGAGAGCCCTGCGACACGGCCGTTGGGGATATAACCAATGGCGGCCTTGCCATAAAACGGCAGCAGATGATGTTCGCACAGCGAGTAGAACGTGATGTCGCGCTCGATAACCAAATCGTTCGAAGCGACGGCAAAGGTTTTGGACAGGTGCTCCTCGGCACTCTGATCCATACCGCCGGCGATCTCACCATACATACGGGCAACGCGCGCCGGGGTCTCCAGCAGGCCCTCACGAGTTGGGTCCTCGCCTATGCCCTCAAGCAACAGCTTAATGGCGGCCTCGACTTTTTCCTGATCGACCATCTGGGCCTCACTTTTCCGATTTTGCGTTCGCGCTATGGTACCACGCCCTTTGGCATCGGCCACAAGCTACATAGTATGGGTCGAATAGACCGGATCGTCCCGCCAAAGCTCCACAGCGTCGCAAAGCACAACACCCTCGCGCTCAGCACGGTCGCGCGTAGCGTTCATATCGATCACACGCTGGTTACTCGAGCCTCTAAAACGCAATGAGATATCGTACAGATCCTGAACAAACGGGCCATCCACCAACATATCGAGGCAGGCAAGGATACGGTCCGTCGCCTCGGTATGGTGGCGACCGCCCGGCATAAGCTCCTCGAGCACGTCGCCGGTAAAGCACCAAATGGTCTTGCCCGACCCCGCAGGATAGGCCGCACGCACGCGTTCGATAAAGTCAACGAGCCCCGCCTGATTCTCGGGCTCCATAGGCTCGCCGCCCAGAATCGTCAGGCCATCGATAAAGGGATGATCGAGACTCTCGATAATCTTGTCCTCGACGGCACGATCGAACGGCTCACCCGCAGCAAAGTCCCACGCGACAGAGTTAAAGCAATTCTTGCACCCACGACGGCACCCGCTCACAAACAGAGAAGTACGAACGCCTTCCCCATCAGCAATGTCGAAATACTTAATGTTCGCGTAGTTCATAGGTAACTCTCCCGGGAGGCCGGGACATATCATCCCGTCCTCAAACATTCTCGGCCTTCAGCCTGCGAAACTGCGGGCGGGACGATATGTCCCGGCCTCATGCAAAGGGTAACTCAATGAACGAAGCGAACATCGAGTATAGGGTTCGAGGTCCAATAAATACTTTGTTGCAGCTCAACCGTTATCGCAAGCAAAGCGTTGTTGCAAGTCAACTCATTTCCGCTAAGAACTTCGAGGAGTGAGCAGGCCTCATGCTGCATCTCAGCTACGTCAACTTGGCTGAACCGAGAGGGCCGCTTGGGGGTTTTGTCGAGATGAGTTGCGCCCGCAAAGAAGGCCACTTAATGTGGCCTTCGTCTTGCGCAGGACTGTCCGAAATAGCGAGCAAATGCCCAAGCGGCCCTCTCGGTTCAGCCCCGGAGCGGTATTAGAGATGCAGCACGCGGTCGCGGATCTCCTCGGTTCGACCCTGGTTCCAGAATTGGGTACCGATGTAGCCGCACGTACGACGGGCGACGTTCATCTTCTCCTGATCGCGGTTGCCGCAGTTGGGGCACTCCCACACCAGCTTGCCGTCATCCTCGACAATCTTGATCTCGCCGTCGTAGCCGCACACCTGGCAATAATCGCTCTTGGTGTTGAGCTCGGCGTACATGATGTTGTCATAGATGTACTGCATCACGCGAATGACAGCCTTGAGGTTGTCCTGCATGTTGGGAACCTCGACGTAGGAGATGGCACCGCCCGGCGAAAGCTGCTGGAACATACCCTCGAACTTGAGCTTGTCGAATGCGTCGATCTCCTCGGACACGTGGACGTGGTAGCTGTTGGTGATGTAGCCCTTGTCCGTCACGCCCGGGATGATGCCAAAACGACGTTGCAGGCACTTGGCGAACTTGTAGGTCGTCGACTCAAGCGGGGTACCGTACAGCGAGAAGTCAATATCGCTTTCGGCCTTCCACTCGGCGCACTTGTCGTTCATGCGCTGCATGACGGCCATGGCAAAGGGCGTGCCCTCCTTCTCGGTGTGGCTGTGGCCCGTCATGTACTTGACGCACTCATACAGGCCGGCATAACCCAAACTAATGGTGGAGTATCCGCCCACGAGCAGCTTGTCGATCGTCTCGCCCTTCTTCAGACGAGCGAGGGCGCCGTACTGCCACAGAATCGGTGCGGCGTCAGAAAGCGTACCCATCAGGCGCTCATGACGGCACAGCAGGGCACGGTGGCACAACTCAAGGCGCTCGTCGAAGATCTTCCAGAACTTATCCATATCCTGGTGCGAGCTCAGCGCGACATCGGGCAGGTTGATGGTCACGACGCCCTGGTTAAAGCGACCATAGTACTTGGGCTTGTTCGGGTCGTAGTTCAGCGCGTTGGCAACGTTGTTAAAGCCGTTGCCCGAGCGGTCGGGCGTCAAGAAGCTGCGGCAGCCCATGCAGGTATAGCAGTCGCCGTTACCCGCGGTCTCGCCCTTCGACAGCTTGAGCTCGCGCATCTTTTTCTCGGAGATGTAATCGGGCACCATACGCTTGGCAGTGCACTTGGCAGCCAGCTGGGTCAGGTAGAAGTACGGGGAATCCTCGTGAACGTTATCGTCCTCGAGTACATAGATAAGCTTGGGGAATGCCGGGGTGATCCATACGCCGGCCTCGTTCTTAACGCCCTCGTAGCGCTGGCGAAGCGTCTCCTCCACGATCATGGCAAGGTCGTGCTTCTCCTGAGGCGTACGGGCCTCGTTAAGATACATAAAGACCGTCACGAACGGCGCCTGGCCATTGGTGGTCATAAGGGTCACGACCTGATACTGAATCGTCTGGACGCCGCGACGGATCTCGTCACGCAGACGGTCCTCAACGACCTCACGGACCTTCTCGGCAGACGCAGAGACGCCGAGCTCCTCAAGCTCGCGAGCGACCTCGCCGCGAATCTTTTGACGGCTCACCTCGACGAACGGGGCAAGATGGGTCAGCGAAATCGACTGGCCACCGTACTGGGAGGAAGCAACCTGGGCGATGATCTGCGTCGCGATGTTGCAGGCGGTCGAGAAGCTGTGCGGCTTCTCGATCAGCGTACCCGAGATAACAGTGCCGTTCTGGAGCATGTCCTCCAGGTTCACCAGATCGCAGTTGTGCATGTGCTGGGCAAAGTAATCCGAATCGTGGAAATGGATCAGGCCCTCATTATGGGCATCCACGATCTCTTGAGGCAGCAGCACACGCTGAGTCAGGTCCTTGGAGATCTCGCCGGCCATGTAGTCACGCTGAACGGAATTGACGGTCGGGTTCTTGTTGGAGTTCTCCTGCTTGACCTCTTCGTTATTGCACTCGATCAGCGACAGGATCTTGTCATCGGTCGTGTTCTTCTGGCGCTTCAGGCTCTGAACATAGCGATAGATGATGTAGTGGCGGGCAACCTCGTAGCAGTCGAGACGCATGATCTCGTCCTCGACCAAATCCTGAATCTCCTCGACCGAAACAGTGTGGCCCGCGTTCTCGCATGCCTCGGCGACGTTTTGCGCCGCGTAAACCACCTGGCGGTCGGTAAGACGAGAGCTCTCCTCGACCTCCAAGTTTGCGGCACGGATGGCATTGACGATCTTATCGATGTCAAAGACAACCTCGGTGCCGCTGCGCTTGATGATCTTCATCCTCTTGCCTCTTTCGCATCGTAGCCTCATCGCGCTTCAGAGCCAAACGATACCCGGCAGGGCTTGCCCCTGTCTTGCGGCGCCGTCGCGCAATCTGTGTTCTCGATAAACCATAAGTCCTCATGCGGACAATCCTCGCGGCCGATCAAGCGGCTCAAAGACGTGTCCAAATGGGGCGAATAAGGTTCTCGTTCTCTGTCCGCCATCCATCATACGACAAAGAGGCATCTATATCCTGTATTCTTTTTTTAGGTCAAACACAACATATAGTGTTTCAGCAGGTCAAAGCAATTAGTCATTTTGCAGACGCATTAAAAATGAGGGGGACTTGGGACGTCGGTAAAACGTGCCCAACACGGCTACCTGCATGGCAGTTATAACACCCCCATAGTCAAGCCGCTGACAAATCCGACCAAAACCAAGCCGCTCACGCCAAAAGAATCCAAAAGATTATGCTAGACCAACATTTTGCGGTCACGGTCGGCCAGGACGTATGCAATCTGCCGGCACCTCTACGGGGACCTTGGATCAATATTTGGTGGCATATTTGACGGCGTGCTTGGTAGCAAAACAAAACAGCCCAGAGGACATAGCCTCTGAGCTGCGAACATTTGGTGGGCGTTAGAAGATTTGAACTTCTGACCTCTTCCGTGTCAGGGAAGCGCTCTCCCCCTGAGCTAAACGCCCAAATGGAGCGGACAACGGGGCTCGAACCCGCGACCCCAACCTTGGCAAGGTTGTGCTCTACCAACTGAGCCATGTCCGCTTACGAGGATTAATCTTACGTGATGCCCGCATCCTATGCAAGAACTTTTTTTAAAAAGTTTTGCAACGCCCTCGCGAACCTCGCGAAGACATCAGCCACCACGGAAGGCGCGGGCAAACGCAATCTCGCCGCAAGAGACCCCTACATCTCACCGAGCATGATCCAGGCAGAGCTGTCCTGCGCGAGCCTGCCGTCTGCAAGCGGTGATGAGGTGAGCAGGACCCTGCCCGCCGGCAGCTCCACGGCTGCTGCGCCGAAGTTCGTCACACACGCCCAGCCGTTGTCGCGGCGATAGGCGATGACGCCGCCCTCGGCGCCCTCGGCACCATCCGCAAGACCGGTGCGCCCGTCAAGATCGAGCCACGCAAAATCGTTGGCGCAACCGCGCAGCTTGCGCCGAAGCCAGAGGGCGTCACGATAGAGCGCAAGCATCGATGTCGGGTCCGCTTCTTCCCTATCGGCAGCGTAATCGGAAAACCATGCAGGTTGCGGCAGATGGGGCGCCGCATCGGCGTCCGCCGGCGAAAACCCAAACGATCCGCCCTGCGCGGGATCGTCCGCCGCCACCCACGGCAGGGGCACACGGCAGCCGTCGCGCCCCTTCTCACGCTTCGGTCCGCGCGTATTGGTCGCAGTAGGATCTTCGAGTGCAGCCCACGGGATGTCAGCCACCTCAAAAAGGCCGAGCTCCTCACCCTGATACACGTATGCCGAGCCCGGAAGCGCCAGTTCAAGCAAAAGGGCCGCCCGCGCGCGGCGCTCGCCGAGTTCACGGTCCTCGTCATAAGACAACCCGTCGCGTAAGAGCCAGTCGAGCGCAATCTGGTGGTAGCGCGTCGCCTTGATTTGCGGCAGGGCATAGCGTGTCGCCACGCGCGGCACGTCGTGGTTGGAGAGTACCCAGGTCGAGGCGGAATCGGATTCGACGGCTGCCTTCAAGCCCTTCTCGATTGCAGTGTGCATGTCATCATAGGTCCAAGTGGCCTTGGCAAACTCAAAGTTGAATGTCTGGCCAAGCTCGCTGGGACGCGCATAGAGATACTGGCGCTCGGGCAGCACCCACGCCTCGGCAACGGCACTGCGCGGCGGATTATAGCGGTCGAACACGCGGCGCCACTCGCGATAGATCTCGTGGACCTCATTGCGGTCCCACAGCGGATGGGTGCCGTCGTCAACCATGTCATCGCCCTCGGCGAGATGCCACCGGTCGAGGTCATCGCGGTCGAGATCCTTGGCGAGACCCTGCGCCACATCAATGCGAAAGCCGTCGACGCCTCGATCGCTCCAAAACGCCAGGACGTCGCAAAAGAGCGCATGAACCTCGGGGCATGACCAGTCAAAGTCCGGTTGCTCGGGCGTAAACATGTGCAGATACCACTGACCGTCCGCAACACGCGTCCATGCGGGGCCGCCAAAGTTGGCATTCCAATTGGTGGGAGGCAGCTCGCCATGCTCGCCGCGACCATCGCGGAAGATATAACGGGCGCGCTCGGGCGATCCGGGGCCGGCGGCAAGAGCGGCTTTGAACCAGGGGTGCTGGTTGGATGAATGGTTGGGCACGATGTCGACGATGACCTTGATGCCGCGCGCGTGAGCCGCAGCGATCATGTCATCGAAGTCGTCAAGCGAGCCGAGACACGGGTCGACATCGCAGTAGTCCGCCACATCATAGCCGCCATCGACAAGAGGCGATGGATAAAACGGGCTCAGCCAGATGGCCTCGATACCCAGTCGCTCAAGATAGTCCATCTGCTGGGTAATGCCCGCGATATCGCCCAGACCCGAACCAGTCGAATCCTTAAACGAGCGCGGGTAGATCTGATAGATCGCGGCATCGGACATCCATGAGCGCGAAGAAGACTTTTCTGTAGCCATGGGGCGTATCTCCCTTGCAACGAGGTTATGCGAGATGCCCACGATGATACGCCCAAAGCGGACATTCGCGGCAAACAACGCCACAGCCACGACCCAAAACGCTCGCCCCCTCTCGGGTTCGAGCCCATGCGATGGATACAAAAAAGCCCGGCTACCGTGGTAGCCGGGCTGTTGCGTTTGGAGCGGACAACGGGGCTCGAACCCGCGACCCCAACCTTGGCAAGGTTGTGCTCTACCAACTGAGCCATGTCCGC